>CACZXN010000006.1 GCA_902785075.1 uncultured Bacteroidales bacterium
CATAAAGCATATCGGATTCCAAAGATTAAAGATTATCTAAGAGATAAGGGATTCCTAATGCCTGTTAGGATGAATAGCTTGTGGTTGCTGGAAGATATGTTACAAGTATTCAACGACGAAGACCCTTGGCTCATTTATTCTATGTGGAGCGGTTATGCAGAAGAAGGAGGAAATAATGCAATAGAAGATGTCCTGTCTATCCGAAATCTTTTCAAGAATCGTATATTGGATGGAGTAGAAAAAGGCTTTCATACAAGTGGACATGCTGATATTGACACCCTTTACGAGGTATGCAAGGCTGTCAGGCCTTCTATTGGCGTTATTCCCATACACAAGGATGCAGGAATGCAATATGTATCCGATAACTACAAAGTGTTTAACGAAGGGGTTTTTACATTAGATGGAATAGAAATTGAGGTGCATTGATAATGCAAATTTAATGACGGGGTACTTTTGTAATGAATTTACCAAGAGACATATCTAAACACAAAATCTTTTGGAAGATTATTACAAATATATGCCAAGGTTAAAATAGAATAACCAATTTATGGTTAAATAATTTACGTTTTTCTATATTATTGCTTTAGTTTGAGAAAACATTTTAGATATATTGGTTTAGTTTAGTCCGCTTTTTGCCCACGCAAAAGCTCTAAAAGATATTGCTGCGGATTTTTTTGGAATCTTTCTCCGTGTGCTATATGTCCTATCGCTGAAATGAACGAAAAAAAATTCTGATGTGTGGTGGTTCTGAAACAGAGTGATGGCAGAATTATGACAAGGCGATTTCTTGCTTTTTTTGCAGCCCCTAGGGGTAACAAAATTTTCCCTTAAGGGGAATTCGTGTTGCACGCTTTGCAACTTAGATTTCCATTAGGAAAAGAAAATAATGCTCAATGGAACGAAATTGTTTACAATGAATGAAGGTGTAATGAGGATTATCGGTTTCCTATTTTACCAAAGGTGGCCGATTGGTAAATTCTAAGGCTATGAGGCGCAAATAAACAAATGCTCATGCGATTTTACTGAAAAAAATGTTAATACATTTTGTTTTGCGGCATTCATTCACTATTTTTTTCTTAACTTTGCACACAAAAGGAGATTATACATGGAAAGAGAAGCATTAAAACAAGAGATTCGCCGTATGTGCCGCGAGAAAAATGCGGTGATTCTGGCGCACTACTACACAGAGGGTGAGGTGCAGGACATTGCTGACTTCGTGGGTGACTCGCTCGCTTTGGCTCAGTCGGCAGCGAAGACCGAAGCCGACATCATTGTGATGTGTGGTGTACACTTCATGGGTGAGACCTGTAAGATTCTTTGTCCCAACAAGAAAGTCATCATACCCGACCTCAATGCAGGTTGCTCGTTGGCAGATAGCTGCAAGGCTGAGGACCTGAAGGCTTACATAGACGAACATCCTGGCTACAAGGTGGTTAGCTATGTCAACACAACGGCTGCGGTGAAGGCGTTGAGCGATGTGGTTGTGACGAGTTCGAATGCTCGCAAGGTGGTCGAAAGCTATCCCAAGGACGAACGTCTCATTTTTGGTCCTGATAAGAATCTCGGAGCCTATATCAACAGCATCACAGGACGTGATATGTTGCTGTGGAACGGAGGTTGTCATGTTCATGGACGCTTCTCGTTGGAGGCAATTCTTCAGTTGAAGAAAGAGCATCCAGAGGCTAAGGTGTTGGTACATCCCGAATGTCCTGCAGCCATTCAAGCTGTGGCTGATGAGATTGGTTCGACAGCAGGATTGCTCAACTATGCCATCCACGATGAGGCCCAGGAGTTTATCGTAGCGACCGAAAGCGGCATCTTGCATAAGATGCAGCAGGCATGTCCCGATAAGCAGTTCTACCCAGCACCTCCAGAGGTGACTGAAGGGGTAGGGTGTAGCTGCAATGAGTGTAGCTACATGCGTCTGAACACCCTTGAGAAACTCTATGAGGCTCTCAAGAACGAGACGCCTGAGATAGAGGTCGATGCAGAGTTGGCTGCAAAGGCCGTTCTGCCAATCAATAAGATGCTGGAACTCTCGAAATAAACAACCGTCATGAAGTCTGTTGCAGCTTTAGTGTCGGGAGGCGTTGATTCCGCTGTCAGCGTGTACATGCTGAAAGAGCAAGGTTACGATCCGCACCTATTCTATATCAAGATAGGTCCTGACCGCGATACGGAATGGAACTGCACCTCTGAGGAGGATGTGGAGATTTGCCGTTGGTTGGCCAAGCGGTTCGGATGCAAATTCGACATTATCGACCTTCACCGCCAATATTGGGAGCAGGTCGTAGGGTACACGATGGAGAAAGCTCGTTTAGGATTGACACCCAATCCCGATGTGATGTGCAACAAGCTCATTAAGTTCGGCTGCTTCGAACAGGAGGCAGGCAAGGACTTCGATTTCACAGCGACAGGACATTATGCTCAGACGGCTGTGGTTGATGGTAAAACTTGGTTAGCAACAAGTCCTGACCCCGTGAAGGACCAAACCGACTTCCTCTGTCAGATTGACTCGCTGCAAGTGTCGAAACTCATGTTCCCCATCGGACACCTGTGGAAACACGAAGTACGGGATATTGCTGCCCGCGAGCACCTGCTCAATGCCCAGCGTAAGGATAGTCAAGGCATCTGTTTCTTAGGCGACATCGATTTCCGCGACTACATCAAAGCCCATCTGGGTGAGAATCCAGGCGATGTGCGCGAACTGGAAACAGGTCATAAGATTGGACAGCATCGAGGGTTGTGGTTCTATACCATCGGTCAGCGTAAAGGATTGGGATTTGGAGGAGGACCTTGGTTTGTGGTCAAGAAGAACATAAAGCGCAACATTCTGTTCGTTTCGCACGGCTATGACCCAGAGAAAGTGTACAAGGATCACATCCGCATGAATGACTTCCACTTTATCACGGAGAATCCGTGGGAGGGAACACTTGCTACAGACATCCCTATCACGTTCAAGATACGACATACGCCTGAATATCTGAAGGGAACCATTCGTCAGGAAGATGACGGTTCGTGGTTCATTCAGGCAGAAGAGAAAATTCATGGTGTGGCTCCAGGACAGTTCTGTGTGGTGTACGACAAGGATCATCATCTGTGCTATGGAAGTGGAGAGATTTCTTAGGTTGAAAGTTGAAAATTGAAAGTTGACAATTGAAATACGTAATCGACATACACGAAGCAGTGGCTCGCAATCCGATATACAGAATGGCGGAGCCTGTGAACCTCCAACTCTTGGAGGGTGAACAGTTGGCTATTGTAGGTGATAATGGGGCAGGGAAGAGCATGCTGGTGGACATCATCACAGGTGCCCATCCCATCATTGACGACGGGCGTGGAAGCTATATTCACTACGATTTTTCGCCTCGAACGTCGAAGATGGTGTATGAGAACATCAAGTACATCACGTTTCAAGACGCATACGACGGAACAGAAGGCTACTATTATTACCAAATCAGGTATAACCATACGGAGTTTGACGATAGCCAGCAACTGTTCCTCCTCTCGAGTGGAGAGTTGCGCAAGTATCAACTGAAGAAAGCGATGGAAGGCAATCCACGAGTGCTCATTCTCGACAATCCGTTTATCGGGCTTGACGTTGATGCTCGCTCCTATTTGGCTGAGACGCTGAAGATGCTGACCAGCACTACCGATTTGCAACTCATCATCATCCTCTCGAAAACCGACGATATGCCTGATGTAGTGACTCACGTCGTAGAAGTGAAGGAACATAGAGTGGGGCAGAAAGTGACGAAAGACGAATGGATGCGTCCGTCCGTTCCCCAGAGGGTGTTATCTGTAGAAAAAGAACAAGCCATCCTCGACCTTCCCTACGAAGACGAGATGAACGCACAAATCGAGCCAGGAACGCAACAGGTAGTTGATTTCCGCAAAGTAACCATACAATATGGCGAGCGTGTCATTTTGAATGGTCTTGACTGGACGGTGATGAATGGTGAACGCTGGGCTTTGACAGGTCCGAACGGATCGGGCAAAAGTACGCTACTCAGCCTTGTCTGTGCTGATAATCCACAAGCCTATGCCAATGATATCGTTCTCTTTGGCCGTCAACGAGGAACGGGAGAATCGATTTGGGACATTAAACACCATATCGGTTATGTCTCACCCGAGATGCATCGAGCCTTTCTGCGCGATTATCCTGCCATCGAGGTCGTTGCGAGCGGTTTGCACGATGCTGTGGGGCTTTATAAGCGTCCACGTCCCGAGCAGATGAGTATCTGTGAGTTTTGGATGGACATCTTTGGAGTCCTTCACTATCGCGATACGTCTATGCTCAAACTCTCGAGTGGTGAACAGCGATTGGTGCTTTTGGCACGAGCGTTCGTGAAAGACCCCTCTCTGCTTATCCTCGACGAACCCTTACACGGGCTTGATTTGACGAATCGTAGGTTGGTAAAGGATGTCATCGAGACATTCTGCCAACGAAGCAATAAAACACTTGTGATGGTAACCCATTATCAAGAAGAATTCCCAAAATGCATACAACAAACTAAAAAACTAATAAAAAACCCATGAAAAGAATTGTATTATCTATTACAGCCATGTTGCTGACGTTTGCAACATTTGCACAGAATCAGTTGCTGCCTAATCTGGTATATAGTCAGGAACCGGCAGTCATCAAAGGTCAAATCATCGGTATTCCAGCATCAATGGAGTCAATCAACATCGTAATGACACCTTCTTGGACAAGCGATGAGATAGGTCAGACAGTTGCGCTCGATTCCAATGGTAAATTCGAGGCGAAGTTCGATGCTTGTGTCACCTCGATGGCGATGATTCGTCTTGGTGCACGTAACGAAAAACGTTTCTACATCACCCCAGGACAAGAGGTGAAAGTGACTGTCGATATGTCCAACGATAATGTGACTTGTGAAGGTCCATTGGCTGCCTTGAACAACTCGATGGCGAATTACTATAATGAATTCCGCGAGCAAAACCTCAATGCAGAAATCAATGGTCAGGGCATCTCGAATCTGCGTGGATTCACAGTTGCTCAGTATCGTGACAAACTGATGGAACTTTATAATAAAGGTGTGAAGAAACTCAACGACGACAACCGCCTTTCTCCTGAGTTCCGTGAGTACATGATGCCCCATTATCAGTTCCTCACCATCGCTTTGCTGACTGGTTACGAACGTCTGCTGAAGTATGCCAACGGAGGTCAGGGTGAGTATAAGAAAACAGCCGATTACTACGATCCTGTCAAGGGTTGGAACTTCACCAACCAGAATGGCTACCTGTATCAGAGCGGTGGTTCGGTAGAGGGAACATCTGGTCAGATCAGTCGTGAAACAGGTGCGATGCTTACCTATCCGGCTTCTGCCCGTCAGGTCATTGCTGCAAGGAAATACATGACTGGGCTTGAAACACTCAAACCTCTTACCGATGACCAGCTGCGTGGTGTCAAGGCACAGTGTCCTGCTTTTGAGAAGATGCTCCTTGCTCAGAACGAGGCAACCAAGGCACGTATCGCAGAGAACGAGAAGAACAACCTGTTCAACATCAAGTCCATTCCTGAGTCGCTCACAGGCGCAGATGTCTTCAAGGCAATCATAAAGGATTACAAGGGAAAGAAAATACTTGTCGATTTCTGGGCAACATGGTGCGGACCTTGTCGTCAAGCCATGCAAACCATCCTACCTGTCAAGGAAGAACTCTGGGGGAAGGTTGCGTTCGTGTATGTGACAGGCGAGACAAGTCCTAAGGCGCTGTGGAACAAGATGGCACCCGATATTCATGGCGACCACTATTATGTCACAGCAGCTCAATGGGAGACGCTCCTGAAGCAGTTCGGCGTTCAAGGCATTCCTGCCTATGTGGTTGTGGGAGCAGACAATGAAGTCGTGACGAAGCATATCGGCTATCCAGGTAATGATGTGATTTTAAATGAATTGAAATAATGAGAAAACTATTTGTCATACTTACGCTACTCGTTGCAGTAGGCGCAGGCGCAAAGAGCCGTTTGGAGCACATGCCCGACATCAAGTACGGCTCGGAGCCTGCTCGCATCAAAGGTCTCATCAAGGACTACACCACCAAGCACAAGGAGGTAATGTTATGCTCGTATGTGGCATTCGGCTCAAACGAGAGTACTACCGCTAATTCAGTAATATCGACCATGTATCCGAGCGAGCCGTCTGACGGTACGTTCGAATTGGAGGTACCTATCAAGTACACCGATCGTGTGTCGCTGACATTCCGTGACCACACCTATATCATCCTCCTGGCTCCGGGCGAGGAAGTGAACATGAAAATCGAGATGAAGCTCTTGGAGAATCCCAATCCGAAGAAACCCGCTGTGGTGTTCTCCGGCTATCTGGCAGACTTTAACAACGACCTCTATCAGTATGGAGGGGAGTATGAGTCGATGAAGATTCTCGAGCCTATTCAGAGTCGAGAGGGATTGGATAAGTTGCGTGGCCTTTCTGTGTCACAATACCGCGATTTCGTCCTCAAGCTCTACGAAGATGCAAAGAAGAAGATGATGGTCGACAAACGCCTCTGCGGTGCATTCAAGGAGTATGTCGATGCAACCTATCAGTACCAGACAATCATTAAGACGCTGCTCTACAACACCACGCTCAATGTGGCAAACGAGACGGAGAAAACCTATGAGCGTCCTGCTGATTATTACGACTATCTGCAAACCATGCAGCCATTCGCCAATGTGGCTCATTTCTACACCATGAGTACACTCGCTGCCTTGCAGACATGCAATCTTGTAAAGAACTTCTCCAGCCAGACGAATCTCAAGATACACCCCTCAACCCGTCAGTTGCAGACCGCCAATAAGTATTTGCAGTCGATAGCCGAGTTCAACGAACTCAATGTGGCAGACATCGAAACCATCAAGAACGAATGCCCCGGATTGAGCGATGCCATCCTTCTCCAGAACGATATGCTGCTGCAGCGTATCGAGGCAGCCAAATACAGCACATCCTACAAGATTGTGAATATCGATGAGAACCTTACGGGAGGAGACATCTTCAAGGCACTCATTGCCCCCTATAAAGGAAAACCCCTGTTGGTCGATTTCTGGGCAACATGGTGCGGTCCTTGTAAGGCAGCGATGAAGACCATTCAACCCGTCAAGGAAGAGCTGGCAGGCAAAGTCAATTTCATCTACGTCACAGGTCCGTCAAGCCCTAAGAAAACATGGGAGATGACCATCCCCGACATTCATGGCGACCACTACTATGTGACCGATTCACAGTACTCCGAACTCCTCAAGCAGTTCGACAGCAACGGCATCCCTACCTATGTCATCGTCGATAAGGAAGGGAATGTGAAGAACAAGTATATCGGGTATCCCGGCAATGAAGTAATGGAGGAGCAGTTAAGATGAAAATACTATACTTTCACGGTTTCGCATCTTCAGGAGCAACAGGAACCGCAGAGACACTGCGTAGATTGCTACCCGAAGTAGAGGTGATTTCACCCGATATCCCCGTAGATCCGACAGAAGCCCTGCCATATCTGCGTAGTTTGTGCGAGCAAGAAAAACCCGACCTCATCATCGGCACATCCATGGGAGCCATGTATGCCCAGCAGATGTTCGGCTATAAGAAGATTTGTGTCAATCCTGCATTCAACATGTCAACCATGTCCAAGGTGTTCAAGACAGGCGAACACAAGTTCCTCAATGGACGTAAGGACAACCAGAAGACCTTCAAGATCACCAAGGAAATCATTCAGAAGCACAATATGATGGAACGTCAGCAATTCAAGGGCATCACACCCTTTGACAAGGAGAATACCTACGGATTGTTTGGCATTCACGACACCACGGTCAATACCTACGATCTGTTCAAGAAGTATTACAAGAATGCACAGCGGTTCGATGGCGAACACCATCTCAACGAGAAAGCATTGAAGACAGCCGTCGTACCCCTTGCAAAACAAATATTAGGATTATGTTAATCATTGGAATCGCAGGTGGTACAGGAAGCGGAAAGACCACTGTTGTAAACAAAATTATCGAGGCATTACCCGAAGGTAGTGTTGCCGTAATTCCGCAAGACTCATACTATAACGACCAGAGTGACCTGCCGCTCGAGGTGAGGAAACAGACAAACTTCGACCATCCCAATGCGTTCGACTGGCCGCTCTTCTCTCAGCAGATTGAAGACCTGAAGTCGGGAAAAGCCATCGAACAACCCACCTATTCCTATATCACGTGTACGCGCCTGAGCGAAACCGTACATGTCGAACCCAAGGATGTGATCATCGTCGAAGGCATCATGAGTTTGTACGACAAGAAACTGCGTGACCAGATGGACCTGAAGATATTCGTCGATGCAGGAGCCGATGAGCGCCTGCTGCGAGTTATCGTGCGCGATATGGCAGAGCGAGGACATCCCCTCGACATGCTTGTCAACAAATATCGCAATGTGTTGAAACCCATGCACGATGAATTCATCGAACCCACGAAGCAATATGCCGACATCATCATCCCCAATGGAGGAAACAACGAACAAGCCATTCAGATGATGAGTAAGTTCATCCTAGGGCAGCTCCGAGAGCAAGAAGCATTAAAGCACGCCAATCACTAATGGCGTGCTTTTAGTTTAGAGTTTAGAGTTGATAACCATGAACCCTTAACTTTTAACTTTTAACTTTTAATTCTCAACTCTCAACTCTCCCCTTGAACCCAAAAAGGAGAGCATCAGCCCTCCTTTTCTATTTATACATCCGCTACGAGCGGAGAGATTAGCAACATGCCTGCAGTGCAGATGAGCCTAGCAAGGCTCCCAATACGGTGATGATGAATCGGATGATTTCTACTGCCGCTTTCTTCTAGGCTGCAAAGAATGGAGGTGCTGCTTTTGGTCAAGAGATGATTATCCACAAAGGAAAACTTGTGCCGATAAAACGCAAGGATACCAACATAAATCAGTTCAGGGCTTTATGTGAGATAGAGGGTAGGTTGTGTGTGGCAGAATCGAATTCCCTTATTCCGTTTGGTCAATTCAAGCAATTGTTACTGGAGGCAGGAGCCACAGAAGCGCTCTATATGGATATGGGTAGAGGATGGAATCATGCTTGGTATCGAAACAAAGGACAAGTGGTAGAACTTCATCCCAAGAAACATAATTACTGCACCAATTGGATTACATTCTATCAGGAGAAATGACATAGGAACGGGAACAATATGGTTTCTGGTTTCAAGATACAATAATCAACTAAAAGCACGCCATTAATGATTGGCGTGCTTTGTTATGATTGGGTAGGGGGTGTTAGAACTTCACCTTCTTGAGCTCTTTCTTGAAGTCTTCGGCTACTGAGTTGGCATCTGTCGAACCGTTTGCTATTGCGGTCTTGACTGCGTTGTAGTAGGCGTATCCCATTCCTGTGGTGAGGAGGGATGCTGTTACAGCACTGATGGTGCCTCCGATGACAGATCCTGCTCCTGGAATGAGTTTGATGAGGCCGCGTACGACTGCGCGTCCTGTGATGGTGGCTCCTAGCACACCTGCTGCACTTGATACGAGGGTTGTGAGGAATGCGCGGTCGGCGTCGATCTTCATGACTTTTGTAATGCTTGCCATCATACCGATTTGAACTGGCGCCAGAAGAACCGCATCACTGAAGGGAATGGGAGTCGCCCCAACTGCCGCAGCACTACTCGCTGCAACTGCAATGATTTTATCCACTGCTTTTTTTGTGATTTTCTCGTTTACTTTCTGTGATGCTGCAAGTGCTGCCTTAGCGATGTCGGGTACGATTTCGTAGGTGTGGTCGATGAGTTCCTCAAGGCCGAATGCGGGAATGGTTCCGATGGGGGTTTCGTAGGGTAGGGCAAGCACACGGATGACGTTCGTGGCATTGTGGCATTCTTCTTTCACGATGTTGTAGAAGTCGAGGGTGGTATCTACGGATTTGGTGAGTACGACTACGACGGGTATCTCTGTTGCCAATTCGTTGATGAACTCTATTTCTGCCTTTTCCACGCGCTTTCCATCGTTACTGATGCAGAACCATGCAAGATGGATTTGCTTCTTCGTGTCGCCTTCTGCCTTACGTTTCTCTATCTCTGATTTCAGCTCTGAGATGATGGTTCGGTAGTTCCCTAATTCGAAGCCTTTGGTGTCGAAAATGTGTACCGGTTCGCCTTCTTTGGAGTATTCTTTGGTTGTCTGGGTGACGGGCTTACCTACTCCTGTCTCAGCAAGGTCGCCTTTGAATACTGCATTGACGAGTGTGCTTTTACCTACTCCCGTCTTTCCTGCGATGATGATGTTGACTTGACCGATTTTCTCAATAGCTTCATCGATGATTTGCTTTATATTGAGTGCTTTGGCACTATCGGCAACCTCGTTGATGATGGGTGCCTTCTCCTGAATGGTTTTGGAGCCTTTGATGATGTCAGTAATCTTGTTCATGTTATTGGGTATTAAGGATTAAACGAATTGATGAACTGTTTGAGCAGTTCGGTTTCTCCTGCAACGATGACGATGTCGTCGGGTTCGAACACTTCTTGTGGTTCGGGATTCATGAGGTAGTCGTTGCCTCGTTTGATTCCCATGACGATGCAGTGGGCTTCATTGCGTATGTTTGACTCGATGATGGAGCGACCGATCAGTGGGTTTCCTTCCTCGAGGGTGAAGTTTTCAAGGGTGACATGTTCGCGTGTATCGGGTTTCTCTTTCATGATGCTGCCATCGATCATCTGTTTGAACTTGTCGATTTGTTCGTCTGACCCTGCTACGACAATTTGGTCGCCTGGATATACATGTTTGCTTCCACCTGGTATGTTGGTAAACACGCCTGCACGTATGATTCGTACGATGCTCACGCCCGAGTGTTTGCGTACGTTGAGCTGGCTGAGTGTTTTCCCGCTAAACGACGAGTCGGCAGGTAGGGTGAAGGTGGAGATGTGGATATCGTATGGAAGCAGTGAACTCTCGAATGCTTTTGTGAAAGGACGGCGTTTGTCTGCCGACACTTCGCGAGCTGTGAGGTTTTTGTTGAACTGTTCCTCCAAACCGCGTGAACGTCGTTTGACGCTGCGCGACATCATGATGATGACAATGAGCAGCAATGATATGCCAATCAGCATACCTGACGTGAGGGTGAAGATACGAACGATGGCGTATGAAACGACTCCTACGCCGATGAGGATGCGTAACAGCAGCAAGCCTGCTAACCATGCTTTCTGTCCATTCCCCGAATTCCATAGTATTTTGGCTTCTTTTGAGTTTCGATGTCGCGAAGCGATATTATATATAAAAGGTGAGCAGCTACCGATGATGATGACGAGTGCGATGATCTTCATGACCAAGAGTGCTGTGTCGGGCTTGAGGAATGAGTTGAGCCACGTGGCTTTCGAGAGGATGAATGGGCAGATGGCTCGGAAATAGACGAGGTAGATGAATGCTGTGATGATGCCTGATACAATCATCGTGACACCTACCTTGCGCAGATAGGTCTTCCAAATGCTGTCGGACGATACGGTGTTCTTACGCTGTGCGTAGTTTTCGATGAAGAGTTTGATGCCAGGGCTGAGATGCTTGTTCAGGTAGTTCTCTGCAGGATCTGCGAGACGCATGATGAACGGTGTGAGGAAGGTCGTAATGACAGAAACAGCAACGACGATAGGGTAGAGGCTCGATTCCGTTACGCCTGCTGTCTGTCCGAAGTCGGCAATGATGAATGCAAACTCTCCTATCTGCACTAAGGTGAAACCTGTCTGCAAGCTGACTTTGAGCGATTGACCAGAGAGCAGTGTTCCGAGGGACGCAAATATGATTTGTCCGATGATGACGGTGAGGGTGATGATGACGATAGGTAACCAATATTGCAGCAACAACTCTGGATTGATCATCATGCCGACTGATACGAAGAAGATGGAACCAAATACATTCTTGATGGGCAATACGAGATGCTCAATGCGTTCGGCTTCGATGGTTTCTGCTAACACGGAACCCATGACAAAAGCACCAAGTGCAGAACTGAACCCAGCTCCGATAGCAAGCAACACCATGCCGAGACAGAGTCCTATTGCAAAGATAGTGAGGGTTTCGTCGTTCAGGTGTTTGCGGAATTTCTTGAGGAACGTTGGGATAATGGCAATACCGACAACGAACCAAAGCACGAGATAGGCAATCAGCTTGCCAAGCTCCATGAGCAGCTGAGTTCCTGCAAATTGTTTCTCAACAGCAATCGAAGATAGCAGCACCATCAACACCACGGCAAACAGGTCTTCGACTATCAGTATGCCGAATGCTACTTTTGCAAACTTATGGCTGCCGAGGTTCAAGTCCTCGATGGCTTTGAACACAATCGTGGTAGAAGACATACAGAGCATGCCTCCGAGGAAGAGGGAGTTGATTTCGTCCCATCCCAGGATTCTGCCAAGTAGGAAACCGACAGACATCATCCCTACAACGACGGTTCCGGCAGCAATCAGAGCAGTACTTCCGACCTGAAGCAATTTCTTGAAACTGAATTCCAATCCCATTGCAAACAACAGGAATAAGACTCCAATTTCGCCCCACATATCAACGCTTGCTTCATCGTCAATCCATGACTGACCGCACATATATGGACCAGCAATCATTCCGGCTACGATGTATCCAAGAACGACCGGCTGTTTAAAAAACTTAAACAGCAAACTGGTGATTCCAGCAGTCAGCATGATGATGCAGAGGTCATGAATCATAAGCAGTACTAAAGGCTATAGTGAAAAATAATTTGGCTTACTTGAGCAATTGCACCACCTCTTCTTCAAGAGATGTGGTGACTTGATCGCTTCGTTTCACCAATTCGTTGTTGCGATTAATTAAGAAATAGGTGGGCAGATTACTCACTCCGTACATGTTCATTGCAGAACCATCGGTCTCATGAACACATATCCAAGGTAGCTTTTCGCACGATAGTTTCCAGAAATGGATATCTTCGTCGAGAGCCACTTGATAAATCTCGAATCCTTTCGAATGATATTGCTCATAGAGTTGGCGCATCTTTCGTGTACGTTCAGGCGATTCGGGAGCCCCGTAAAGGGTGAAGTCGAGCATCACCACCTTTCCCTTCAAGTCGGTCAGCCGATGAATGGTGCTTTTGATATCGGGCAAAGCTACATCGATGAGACCAACCTCGCTGATTTTTGACTCATCGAGATTGACCACCTTTTGCGTTGTTGGAGCGGTATTCTCCATTCCTTGAATAGCCATGTTGCAAATCTGCTCCGTACGTTTTGCATCAGGATAGAGGCCGTCCCATGCTGTCGCAATGGTTGCATAGCATTTTACATCATCGCGATTGTAGAGGGGGTTGAACAGTTGATAAGTGGAATGAAGGTCTGTAATCGATTGACACACGGCATAGTATGCGTATGCCTGTTGAGGCTCCTTGAAGATGTAGTTGGTCTTGATATACTCTTTATAGTCCTTCAGTAGCGTGTTGATGCTATCGGTTATGTCGCCTGGATACATTGATGAATGTTGTTCGAGGGCGATGATCTGACCTTGCAGTTGTGACTGCAGTTGTGCAATCTCTTTAATTTTCTGACTATTGTACGACCCTTCAACGCTGTAGTCGCTGCTGAATTTGGAACGCTGGGCAGTGAAGGCGACCGTTTCTGTGGAGTCGATCGAAAAGTTGATACGTTCTTCGCCAAGACGGAGTGCATAAAACTCCGGGTTGGAAGGTGCGTCGGCTTTGAATTGAAACAGCCCGTCTGCCTTGAGCTTGACTGAGTCGATAGCTTGAATACCCTCAAGGGTCATTGCTTCCAGATACAACATTTCTCCCTTCGCTTCCTCGACAGCTCCTTCAACGCAAAACTGAGGTTGATTGTTGCATGAAGTGAACGCAATTGCTCCTGCCAAGCTGATGAAATATGTGAATGTCTTGATGTTCATGATGAATCACTTGTTGCTTTTGTGAGCGCAAAATTAGTAAAAAAAGTGAAAAGTGAAAAGTGAAAAATGAAAAATATGAAGAAAAACGTAAATAGTAAATTGCTAAATGGTAAATTATTTGTATCTTTGCACGATTTTTTATGTTATAACATATATATTTAAGTTTAAAAGATGAATGTAATTACGAAGACAGTCTCATTGCCTGACGGACGTGAAATCAGCATTGAGACAGGAAAGTTGGCAAAACAAGCCGATGGTTCTGTGATGCTCCGTATGGGCAACACTATGCTCCTGGCCACTGTTTGTGCCGCAAAAGATGCCGTACCAGGAACAGATTTTATGCCACTCCAGGTAGAGTATCGTGAAAAGTATGCCGCAAACGGCCGATTCCCTGGAGGTTTTACAAGACGTGAAGGCAAGCCATCAGACGAGGAAATCCTCACATGCCGTCTTGTCGATCGCGCACTCCGTCCTCTGTTCCCTTCAAACTATCATGCAGAGGTGTATGTAAATGTGATTCTTTTCTCTGCAGACGGAGTTGATATGCCAGACGCACTCGCAGGATTCGCTGCATCAGCTGCTTTGGCATGTTCGGATATCCCATTCGAGGGTCCTATTTCTGAAGTACGTGTAGCTCGTATCAATGGTGAGTTTGTGATCAATCCTACGTTCGAGCAGCTGAAAGAAGCAGATATGGATCTGATGGTAGGAGCAACTGAAGAGAACATTATGATGGTTGAGGGTGAGATGAAGGAAGTGAGCGAACTTGATTTGCTTGAAGCATTGAAGGCTGCTCATGCTGCCATCAAACCTCAATGTCAGATACAGAAAGAACTCATGAAGGAACTCGGCACTGATGTGAAGCGCGAGTATTGTCATGAGGTAAACGATGAGGAACTTCGTGAGGCAGTCAAGAACGAATGCTATCAGAAGGCTTATGATGTGACTAAGCAGGGACTTGAGAAACATCAGCGTGCAGATGCATTCGAGGCTATCCGTGAGGAATTCAAAGAGGCTTATGCTGCTGCTCATCCAGACCTCTCAGAGGATGAACTTGAAGAGAAGAATACCTTGGTTGACAGATACTATGCTGACGTTGAGCGTGATGCGATGCGTCGTTGTATCCTTGATGAAGGCATCCGTCTGGATGGACGTAAGACCACTGACATCCGTCCGATTTGGTGTGAGGTAAGTCCACTCCCAGGACCTCATGGTTCTGCTATCTTTACTCGTGGAGAAACTCAGGCTCTCGCAACTGCTACACTCGGTACGAAACTTGACGAGAAACTTGTTGATGGTGCACTCGAGCGTTACAACATGAAATTCTTGCTCCACTATAACTTCCCTCCATTCTCTACCGGTGAGGCTAAAGCTCAACGTAGCACGGGACGTCGTGAGATCGGTCATGGTCATCTTGCTTGGCGTGGTATCAAGGGCCAACTTCCTGATGACTTCCCTTACACTGTTCGTGTCGTAAGTGATGTACTCGAGTCAAACGGTTCTTCTTCTATGGCAACCACTTGTGCAGGAACCCTCGCTTTGATGGATGCAGGTGTGCCAATCAAGAATCCTGTTGCAGGTATTGCGATGGGTTTGATTAAGAATCCTGGAGAGGAGAAGTATGCTATCCTTAGCGATATCCTTGGTGATGAAGACCACCTCGGAGATATGGACTTCAAGACAACAGGTACTGTCAATGGTATCACTGCTACTCAGATGGATATCAAGTGTGACGGTCTTTCTTACGAAATACTTGAGAAGGCATTGATGCAGGCAAAGGCTGGTCGTGAGCATATCATGGGTGAGATGATGAAGACGATTTCTGAACCTCGTCCAGACTTCAAGCCACACGTACCACGTATCGAGCAACTCATCATTCCTAAGGATATGATTGGTGCCGTTATAGGTCCTGGTGGTAAGATTATTCAGGCAATGCAGGAGGAGACTCAAACCGTTATCACTATCGATGAGGAAGACGGTGTAGGTAAGGTTCAGGTTTCAGCTCCTAACAAGGATGCTATCCAGCTTGCACTCAAGAAGATAAAGGCAATCGTTGCCGTTCCTGAGGTAGGAACTGTTTATCAGTGTAAGGTTAAGTCAATCATGCCTTATGGTTGTTTCGTTGAGTTCCTGCCTGGTAAGGAAGGATTGCTCCACATTTCAGAAATTGACTGGAAGCGTTTCGAGACAATGGAAGAGACAGGTATCAAAGAGGATGATGAACTCGAAGTGAAGTTGCTCGATATCGATCCTAAGACAGGTAAGTTCAAGTTGTCACGTCGTGCTTTGCTTGAAAAGCCAGAAGGTTACGTTGAACGTCCGGAACGCCCAGCTCGTGGTGAGAAGGGTGGTCGTGGAGAACGTGGAGAGCGTGGCGACCGTCGCGAGCGTCGTGGTCATGGTGATCGTTCTCATCGTCAGGAGTCTCGTCACTCGGATGCTCCCAAGGGAGAATCATCTGAGTCTTCAGAGATTGGCGTAAAGAGTGCCCTCGACGATTTGTTGTAAAATCAACTTAATTTATTCATAAATCCCCTCTCGCATGAGGGGGGATTTCATTTTAATCAATACCAACATGAAGAAGATACTCATTCCTATCGCATGCATTATTGCAACATCGTTTATGATTGCTTGTGGAATCGTACCTGATAATTCATCAACCAACGATTCCGATTCTCTGGTTCTTGACTCTATCGCTTTGGGTGATATGGAGTTTAAAACGGAAACTAAAGAGTTTACGGACAGCCTTGAACAAAACGATGTTAACATCAGCTATACGCTCAATCTTGATGTTCCTGTTTCTGGCAATCCAGTATTGGTCGATTCTATTAAAAAATGGATGCATGGCTTGCTGGGTAAGTCTTATGAGGGCGAAGTTAACTTCAAC
Organism: uncultured Bacteroidales bacterium; assembly: GCA_902785075.1. Lineage (GTDB taxonomy): Bacteria > Bacteroidota > Bacteroidia > Bacteroidales > Bacteroidaceae > Colivivens. Next base: position 16,774 of record CACZXN010000006.1, read on the forward strand.
GACGAAATGCTCAACCACTATGCTCAGGAGTACTTCCAGGATTGCGATGAAGAAGGTATGTTTGACGGCTTTGGTGCTTATCTCGAACTCAATGTAACGATGGCAACCGATAGTGCCGACTTCGTCTCTTATCAGGTATCAGGTTATGACTATACAGGTGGCGCACATGGAATGCCTTTCTTCTATGGAGTGACATTCGACAAGGAGGACGGTTCGAGGTTGGGTTGGGAACTTTTTGCAGATACCACCCAGTTGGCTCCAATTGTCAAGCAGCATATTGCAAGCTATTTCGACGAAACAGATCCTGAATCAGCTCTCGAGGAGTGTCTGTTCGATGGTGTTTACGACGATTTTCCTTTGCCATATAGCGATCCTTGGTTAGAAGCTGATGGTGTTAGATTCGTCTATAGTGCTTACGAAATTGCTCCTTTTGTAGCTGGTATGCCTGAATGTACGATTCCATACAAGAAAGTAGAAAAGTATCTCTCTGATAAGGCAAAGAAACTGCTCCAAAAGTAACGAAGCTATATCTGCTGAAACAAAGCAGATAGTGTTGTTTCGATATTCTTTTTTGCAACTTCAGGTCTCATCGCTTCAGCCAATGATAGGTCGGGTGGTGAGACCTGAATAATTTTATCCCAAGGAAACATTCCGTTAATGACCTCTGGCACTGATTCGTGCGCCTCATTATTAACTGACATCTTTAATTCCTTGCTTATCTGTCCGCAAATGGCAAAGCAAGGTATCCCCAACTCTTTTGCTTTCAACGCGATACCGTATGGGGCTTTTCCTTGAAGTGTTTGGCTGTCTATTTTTCCTTCGCCAGTAATGACCAACGAAGCATCAGCTAGGTGTGTCTTGAAGTCATAGAGGTCTAATAGCCAATCGATGCCTTGAACCATTCTGTGGTGCTTCATGGTCATCAATGCAGCTCCGATTCCGCCTGCTGCTCCAGCTCCAGGCAGATTGATAATTGATGTGCCCGTAGTGTTTTCCAACTCTTTTCCGAAAGCAAGGTTTCGAGCCTCCAACTGAGGCAACATGTCCTCTGTAGCTCCTTTCTGGCGTGCAAACATATACGTGGCACCAGTAGGACCGCAGAGTGGGGCAGATACATCTGAGGCAATGATAAACTCGCATTCATCAAGGTGTGGAGTTCCTTTCAGCGCTTCCAATAATCCGCGTCCGCAGTCGTTTGTGGACGAGCCTCCTAATCCGATAATCAGGTGGCCGATGCCTTTCGAAATGAGCTGGCGTATCATCTCGCCCACTCCGTAGCTGCTGGTCATCTGTGGATTGCGTTCGTTTGGAGCCAGTCGAGTCAGGCCTATCGTGGATGCAACGTCCATCACACCCCATTTTTCGTCAATCACTCCATAGTGGGTGCGTATCGTTCTCATCAGAGCATCATGACCATCAGTTTCTATCCATTTACCACCTTTTGCTTTGGTTACGGTTTCAGCAAATCCTTCCCCTCCATCCGAAATGGCAAGCACTTTCGTAGCCACCTTTGGTTGGGTGGAGCGGATTGCTGCGCAAACGGCTTCAGCTACTTCGAGGCTGGTCAGCGATCCTTTAAAAGAATCTGTTGCGATGATAATCTTTTCCACTATTCTCAATATCCGTCTCGTCCGATTTTGTCTCGCCATTCCTGAGTTTCAACTCGTTGATATATCCAGCAGTAAAGATACCTGACGGAAGTGCAATAACAGCGATGCCTACAATTGACGAGATGATACTGATGACTCGCCCTGTGTCCGAAATCGGATAGATGTCGCCGTAGCCAACCGTCGTGAGTGTGCAAGCAGCCCAATAGAATGCATCGAAGAAGTCGTTGAATAGTTCCTCTCCTGTCGCTGGGTTTACAGGAGCTTCGACATTGAACATAATCAGCGCTGTGATGAAAATATAGAAAATGGCGAGCGAAAGTACAGTGAACAGAAATTGTTTTTGCTTCTTGATGACTGTGAGAATGATTCCCAGAGGTTCGTAATACCTGATGACCTTAATCAGTCGGAGTATCTTCAGCAGACGTGACACTCTGGCAATCTTGAATGTTGGAGTCAGAAGGTTGATGGTTGGTAATATGGATAGCAGGTCGATGATGGCCATTGGGGTGAAAGGATAGAAGAGATAGACCTTCCAACCCTTCTTCCCTGTGCGGACTCCTGCTGTTATCCATCTTAGAATATAATCGACTACATAGCAGATACACGAGATGATATCGAAGTAGATGAATATCTTGTGTTGTGTGCGGAACATCAGCGGAAAGATACCCATAGCGATTGCTAACAACATAACCACATCGTACACTCGTGAAATCCGATTTCCGATTCTTGGTTCGATGATATTGTAAATCTTTTCAAGTGTCATATCGGAACGCATATGTATGTTTCGTCTGCAAAGATAAAGCATTTATTTGAAACCACCAAATCTCATGGGGTAATTTTTGCTGCCCCTAAGGGAAAATTTTGTTACCCCTAGGGGCTGCAAGTTTTTTGTGCTCGTACAAACAATTGTTCCTATTCGTTCGAAAATGGTCATAATATGTCTAATATTAATAATAATGTGTTTATTTATAGTTATTTTTTTTGTGCATTGATTTTTTTTTACGTTCTTTGCACTTGAATCATGATCAAATCCGAGCAAAACGAATAAAACCTTATGAATATGAAACGAATCGTAATCAGTTTGACACTGTTGGCAATAGTTGCAACAGGTGTAAATGCGCAGAGTTTTCTCAACCGTCTGCGCGACCGTGCTGTAAATGCAGTTACGAATACCATTGAAAATAAAGTAGAGAATGCTGCTCAGGAAGCAACCGAAGAAGCACTCTCCGGTAAGAAATCGAAGAAGAATAATGATTCGGACGACGAAGAAGCCTACGAGGAAGAAACTCCTTCCAAGCAGAAGAAGACCGCTAAGGGCGAAGAGGTGAAGAGCGATTTCGTGGCAGGTACAACCGTCATCTTCCAGGACGACCTTGCTCGTGAGAAGATGGGTGAGTTCCCATCGAAGTGGGACTTGATAGAAAACAATGTCGAAGTGGCTCGTATGAATGGCAAGATGGCTATCAAGTTTGAGCATGGTTCTAGCACGGAAATCACTCCGTTGCTCGAAAACGACAACAAGAAATATCTGCCTGAGGTCTACTCGCTGGAGTTCGATTTCTTTGTGACCGGTAAAGAAGACCATACTTCTGTTTACAAACTGGTTCTGCATCCTGCTGATGGCGGAGATGATAGCGATGTCTTCATTGGTCGGGAGAATCTCAATTGGCGGATTATGAAACCTAATGGTAACGATGTTGTTGACGGAAATGCTTCTATCGAGGATATGATTGAAGTGAATGACTGGAACCACTTCGCTCTGTCGTTCAACAAGCGTGCGTTGAAGGTGTATATAAACGACAAACGTTTCATCAATATTCCGAATGCGAAAGCGATGGACTGGTTCTCTGTTTGCACAGAGTTCTGGGAGGATCACATCGACTACATCACCAATATCCGTTTAGCAAAGGGTGGAGGCGAGTTGTATGAACGTGATGCACAGACCATGACCGCAGTTGAGAAAGCAATTGCTGAGACAGGTAAGTTTGTTACAAACAATATCCTCTTCGAAACAGGTAAGGCAACCCTGAAACCAGAATCTATGGCTGAAATCCAGAAGGTGGCTGATTACATGAAGAAGAACCCAACTGCTCGCTTCGAGGTGCAGGGACATACCGACAATCAAGGCTCCGATGCAACCAACGATCCGCTCTCTCAGCAACGTGCTGAGGCTGTTGTGAAGGCGCTTGCTGGACTTGGTGTTGATGATTTCAACCTCAAGGCAGTAGGTAAAGGCTCTCACGAACCCGTAGCAGATAACAAGACAGATGCTGGACGTGCAAAGAACCGAAGAGTTGAATTTATAAAGAGGTAATGAGCATCAAGCATTATATATCGATATTGGTGAGCCTATTTGCTCACCAATATTTAGTTTCCGCCCAATCCCTTACCCTTCACTACGACCGTCCTGCCCGCTATTTCGAGGAGGCTTTGGTCATTGGGAACGGAACGTTGGGAGCTACTGTTTATGGAGGTACGCAGCAAGAGCGCATCAGCCTGAACGACATCACCCTCTGGACAGGTGAGCCCGACACCAAGGTCTATGCACCCGAAGCCTGGCGCAATCTGGCTGATATCCGCGATGCACTCGACAAGGAGGATTATCGTCTGGCCGACCGTCTCCAGCGAAAGGTTCAAGGTCATTATTCTGAGAATTATCAGCCACTAGGAACCCTTTACATTACCTATCTCAATACAGATGGGACGGAAGCTGAAATCACGGATTATAAGCGTGAACTTGATATTTCCCGTGCGATTGCTACCGTTTCCTTCAAACGTGATGGTGTGCCTTTCACGGCTGAATACTTCTGTTCTGCGCCCGATAGCATCATCTTCATCCGTCTTCAGTCCGACAAACCATTCCGCGCTGTTGTCCGATTGGATTCCCAACTGCCTCATACAACCTATACAGATTACGGTAACATCATTTCTGATGGATATGTGGCCTATCACTCACGACCCAATTACACGGACGGCAAATTCTTCTACGACGAGCAACGTGGCATGCGCTATCGCACGATGGTAATGGTTGAAGCCGATCATGTTGAAGGCCCGACGGAAGGTGACTCTGTAGAAATCATCAAAACCAAGGAAGCATTCATCGCTATCTCTAATGCTACCAGTTTCAATGGGTTCGACAAGAACCCTGTGACCCAGGGACGCGACTACAAATCCCTGCTTAAAAAACGTTTCCAGAATGCAGAGGAATACGACTTCGACGAGTTTCGCAAGCGTCATATTGCCGACTATCAGCAGTATTTCAATCGTGTGAGTCTCGACCTCGGTAAGACCGATCCTGCTATCTCTGCTTTGCCTACCGACCGTCAACTCTACAACTACACAGAACAGCATCAGCACAATCCTGAGTTGGAAGCCCTCTACTTCCAGTACGGCCGCTACTTGCTCATCTCTTGTTCGCGTACGATGGGTGTTCCTGCGAATCTACAGGGTCTATGGAATGAGAAATTGTTGCCACCTTGGAGTTGCAACTACACTTCGAACATCAACCTCGAGGAAAACTACTGGGCAGCAGAGACGGCTAATTTGAGTGAACTCCACATGCCGATGCTTTCGTTCCTGAAGAATACAGCAAAGACGGGTGTCGTCACAGCAAGCGAGTACTACAACGTCCATCGTGGGTGGTGTCTGGCTCACAATACGGATATATGGGCTATGACCAATCCGGTAGGCGAGCATGATGGAGGTCCTCAGTGGGCAAACTGGAACATGGGAGGCGCTTGGACCTCCACACATATTTGGGAACACTACATGTTCACAAAAGACAAAGCTTTCCTTCGTGAGTACTATCCTGTGTTACGAGGAGCAGCTGAGTTCTGTCTGGATTGGCTCATCGAGAAAGACGGTCATTTGATGACCTCGCCCTCAACTTCCCCAGAGAACGAATATCTCACGCCTGACCGCTATCGAGGATATACCGTCTATGGAGGTTCTGCCGATATTGCGATGATACGCGAATGCCTCACAGATGCCCTAGCTGCAGCGAAGGAGTTGAAAGTTGACAAGAAGTTTTGTGACGAAATCACCCAAGCCCTTCCTCGTCTCCTCCCATATAAGATAGGAGCGAAAGGCAACCTCCAGGAGTGGTATCACGATTGGAATGATGCCGACCCTCAGCATCGCCATCAGTCACATTTGTTCGGTCTCTATCCTGGACATCAGATCGAGGTATCGGACAAGTCTTCCTTATCCGATTTAGCTCGCGCATGCGCCAAAACACTTGAAATCAAAGGTGATAACACAACAGGATGGAGTACAGGTTGGCGTGTGAACCTATATGCACGATTACATGATGCTGTTGGAGCTTACCGCATTTATCGACGTCTGTTGAAATACGTCAGTCCTGATAATTATCGTGGAGAGGATTATCAAGGGGGTGGGGGAACCTATCCCAATCTGCTCGATGCACATAGCCCTTTCCAGATTGACGGAAACTTTGGAGGTTGTGCAGGAGTTGTTGAGATGCTCATGCAATCGTCCGAGAACACCATCACGCTCCTTCCTGCCCTTCCTGAACAATGGGCAGAAGGTGAAGTTCGAGGCATCTGCGCTCGAGGAGGGTTCGAAGTCGATATGCGTTGGAAAGAGGGAAAAGTGGTCAACTGCACCATTCGCTCAAAGAAGGGTGGAACAACTACGGTATCCTATAATGGAATAGTCAAAACGCTCAAGCTGAAAGCTGGAGGAAAGACAACCTTGCTGTAGCGCTACTTGAGCGGCTTGTAATACTTCAATTGGTAATCGGGGAGCAAGTCGGGATGAAACATCCGAATCATATCCTTTAGATGCCGCTCAGGGTGGTAGGGTAGGTCGTTATAGAAGTGCACATAGCTTAAGTTACATCCATACACCTTTCTCTCCTTGAATGCCTTCATCTGGGCATAAAGCGGAGATTCTTTTGCTAATTCCTGATAGCTCATATCAGTTAGGTTGTTCGTGTATTTCAAGAACCACACATCAGCATCCTGACTCTCCTCAAACACCGTTTCAGGAGCAAGGGCGAGTGAGCCACTCTCCGAACGGGTGCGGAAGATATAGTCACCTCCTGCATCCGCTATGAGACGTCCTGATGTGCTGTTTCCACCAGGCACATACCACGTAGATCCGGTAATCAGGTCACAGATTACTCTGGGTGAGTCGTTACTTTTTCCCTTGGAGGTCTTAACCATCGTTTTCAGTTCGTTATAGTCAGCTGCTACTTGCTTGAACAGGCTGTCAGCCTCCTCTGCTTTTCCGTAAAGCATTCCATAGAACTTCATCCATTCAGCCCTTCCCAGTGGCGAAGTCTCCATGTAGTCGGCACATTCCACAATCGGGATGTCAGTCGTTTCTACCAAACCATACCCACCGCTGTTCTCGAATGGTGAAAGCAGTATGGCATCAGGGTGGATATCGATCAACTGTTCGATATCAGGAGCAAGACTATTCCCCAGATTGGCAATCTTTCCTGCATGATAGGCTTGTAGGATATGTTCGTTCGTGAAGTACTCAATCTCGCAAACCGCACGAATACTTTCAGACGCTCCCAGCTCATCGATGATACTCCCATGAACACCCGAGTAAACGGCAGAGTGAGTGAGCGGTACTTCGATAATGGTAGCTCCCTCCGACTCTCCCTCAGGGATTGGAGTGGATGAGCCCTTGCTGATTAAATAATAGGTATGCAAAGTGCTACCTTTCTTCCAAGGGTTGTCCAATATCACTTTTGTATAACCATCATAGCGAACCATGCAGATATTCTCAGCATAGCTCATCGTTATTGTATCGCCCTCTAAGCCGCTCTCTGCCACTTTTGCCTGATGACACGACAGGAGTGTGAGGCACAGCAGCACTGAAAATAATTGACAGTTGATAGTTGATAGTTGATAATTTTTCATCTTTTTTTCTTTTTCATGCTGCAAAGATACAAAAAAAAGTTGATAGTTGAAAGTTGACAGTTGAAAGATGACAGTTGATAGTTGAAAAATCCTAGTTAATTTACGATTTTACGATTGACGATTGACTATTTGTTTACCATTTGATTTATTTACGATTTCCTCCCCTTAAAGGGGGCTGGGGGGTCTTTTTGTCCAACTTCTGGTCAATTCTGCCATAATCATGCCAAATTGTAACGTCTCGACCCTATGGCACACCTTTTTGCATTAAGTATGAATGAAAGCCGAAGTGAAAACAGAGGCAATCAGAGAACAATTAAACTATTAAACAACTAAACTAATAAACTAAAAACGGGAGGTATTGATTATGTTACCAGTAATGTTTCAGAACAGTTGGTTTCCAACAGTATTTGACGATTTCATGAACACTGATTTTATGCCTCGTGCCAATAGTACAGCACCTGCAGTCAATGTGAAAGAGGACGAAAAGGCCTACACGATGGAACTTGCAGCTCCAGGAATCAAGAAAGAGTATTGTAGAATCAGCATCAACGATGACGGCAATCTGAGCATCGCCATCGAGAACAAGACCGAACATAAGGAAAGTGACCACAAGCACCACTACCTGCGCCGTGAGTTCTCTTACTCGAACTACGAGCAAGCCTACACATTGCCTGATGATGTGATGAAGGATAAAATCACTGCGAAAGTAGAAAATGGCATTCTCACCGTCGTAATGCCAAAGACAACGAAGGAAGAGAAGAAAGCCGTAAAGAGCATCGCAATTTCGTAAATACGTCACTTCTTAACAAGCCGCCCCAAAAAGGCGGCTTTTTTTGTAATCACATGTCGTTTTCATCTATTATTTCCAATTGGCTGAATCAACAATAGAGCAAAAAGGGGAAAACACTAGGGGGTAACAGGGAAAACAACGGGGGAGAAAAGGGATAGATACGGCATGTAACAAGTTTGCCCCGCCCGTGCGAATATCTTGCAGCGGGCGGGGCAATATCTTGTGGCGGACGTGCGAATATCTTGCTGCGGCCGCCAAAAGACCAAGGCCCCCTTTTTATTCCCTCAAGGGGGGGAAGACTAGAGTCTAGGGTCTAAAGTCTTTCCAGACTGCAAAGATACGAAAAAAATGGCTGAAATGCAAATATTTTTGCATAAATTTTTTACGTCGGAGGGTCTTCATCTGTCATTATAATACTGCGGTAAATGAAAAAAGATGGGTTACTGAAATAAAATAAGTGTAAATTCTTTCTTTTTTCAATTAAAAGTATTACCTTTGCACAAATAAAAAGATGCAAATCAAATGAATTCTAATTACAGCTTTTATCTACTCCATGCAAAAATTGATGAAATGGGGAAGTTCTTGAACCTTGAACCATGAATCTTTACCAGATTGGTTGACATTTGAGAGTTGAAGTATTACTGAATATGAAGGATTATCCAGATAAGATGACGGTAGATGAGGTCAGGGCATTTCAGTCAGACGTACTGAACATCGTCAGCCAGATACCGCTGGGTAGGGTAACGACCTACGGACTGATTGCTACTCTGGCAGGTTGGCCCAGTCATGCCAGAATGGTAGGACGTACACTTCGTTATTCGCCCGAAGCCACGCAATTGCCTTGTCATCGGGTGGTGAACAAAGAAGGTCGAACCGCTCCTGGATGGGGTGGACAGCGATTGCTGTTAGAAGAGGAAGGGGTGTGTTTTAAGGCTAATGGTCATGTGGACATGAACCGTTATCTTTGGGAACCAGAGGATCTGTAATAAGTCGAACATGAAACATAGTAATATGAAAGAAGAACAAATACTTGTACGCATTACGGGGCAGGACCGTCCAGGCTTGACTGCTGCCGTCATGAGCATTCTTGCCAAATATGATGCTTGTATCCTCGATATTGGTCAGGCTGATATCCATAGCACCCTTTCGCTGGGTATCTTGATTCGTATTGACGAAATGAAATCGGGACTTGCCATGAAGGAACTGCTGTTCAAGGCAACGGAGCTGGGTGTGAATATCGGTTTCTCGCCTATTAGTGACGATGAGTATGAAGACTGGGTAGGCCATCAAGGTAAGAACCGATATATCCTGATGGTGATGGGACGTCAGTTGGAAGCCAGTCAGATTGCTGCTGCTACCCGTATTATTGCCGACCAAGGGCTGAATATTGACTCGATTGTCCGTTTGACTGGCCGTAAGAGTATCAAACAATTGGATAAGCATACACGCGCTTGTATCCAGCTATCCTTACGAGGTGAACCGACGAACCGTCAAGTGATGCAGGAGAAACTCATGCATCTGTCCTCCGAACTTGAGATTGACTTCTCGTTCCAGAAGGACGATATGTTTAGACGCATGCGTAGGTTAATCTGCTTTGATATGGACTCGACACTGATTCAGACGGAGTGTATCGATGAACTTGCAGAACGGAATGGGGTAGGAGCAGAAGTTCGTGCCATCACTGAGAGTGCCATGCGTGGTGAGATTGACTTTAAGGAGAGTTTCACACGTAGAGTGGCATTATTGAAAGGACTCGATGTGAGTGTGATGCAGGATATTGCCGAGCATCTCCCAATGACGGAAGGAGTTGACAGACTGATGTCTGTCCTCAAGACGTGTGGGTATAAGATTGCCATACTCAGCGGTGGATTTACCTATTTTGGTGAATATCTTCAAAGAAAATATGGAATAGATTATGTCTATGCGAATGAGTTGGAGATAGGGGAGGATGGTAAATTGACAGGTCGTTATGTTGGCGAGATTGTGGATGGCCATCGCAAGGCAGAACTGCTCAAATTGATTGCTCAGGTGGAGAAAGTCAATCTGGCACAGACCATTGCCGTGGGTGATGGAGCCAATGATTTACCAATGATATCAGAGGCAGGTCTGGGAATCGCTTTCCACGCTAAACCTCGTGTAGTTGCTAATGCGGAGCAAAGTATCAATACCATCGGATTGGATGGTGTGCTTTATTTCCTTGGTTTTAAGGACTCTTATCTGGGAGAACAAGGAAGATTATAGTTGAAGACGTAGGGATTCTTAGGGTACGCCTACCTTCAAGCCATCCATTGTTTGCGTTCTGGCTCAGACATCTTCTCGATGGCATAGCGAAGTGTTGTTCGTGGCATTTCGTGCACATGTTGATGAAGGAACTCTCTCAATAAGTCCATACTTACACGTTTTCCCATCTCTCGTAGCATCCAACCCACTGCTTTGTGCATTAGGTCGTGTGGGTGGTGAAGATGAATTTCTGCATAACGTAGACACCATGAGGGGTCGCCCATTTGGGAGGTTTTCCATGAACATACAATACTCATACGCTGTTTCCAGAGATTATCGCTGTATGCCAGTTCGTCGACCACCTTTCTTTTATAGTCTTGATCTCCAAGAAGAGAAGGAAGCAGGAGCCAATGGCCAAGAATCTTAGGAACGGAAAGATCGACCAAGTCCCAGTTGTTGGCTTTATCTGCGTATTTCAGATACATCAGAAGGATTTCATCGCGAGAACGGATGGCCGTTTCATCGTTTTCCAATCGTTTGGAAGCCAGTTTCTCGAATTTAGCCACGAGGATTAGAAAGCCGCAGAGACGCACCTCGTGCCAGCGGTTTTGTAGAAGTACAGGTACTTCAGACAAGGGAAATCCTTGCCCTGCAAGCCCAACGACTGTGCGTGTCTGTGGCACTTTCAATCCAAGAAACTCATCACCTTCACCATATTCGCCTTTGCCGGTTTTGAAGAAACGTATCAAACCTTGCCGCTGCTTGTCATCCTGCAGCGACTCCATGTGTTTTATGATTTCTTGAGCAGTCATAATAGGTCAAGGATTATCGGAAAGACGGAATAACGGATCAAGAGGTTACTATTTACCGTGTGCTAAATCGTTTTTCGATTATGTCCCAATTGATGATTTGCCAAAGGGCTGTAAGATGGTCAGGACGACGGTTCTGATAGTCGAGATAATAGGCATGCTCCCAAACGTCGAAAGTCAAAAGGGGTTTCAATCCACGTTGGATAGGATTGGCAGCATTTGCTTCCTGGGTAATCACTAGTTTGCCATCAGCATCAGCAGACAACCATACCCAACCAGAACCAAAGAGTGTAGCACCAGCCTTCTGGAAAGTCTCCTTGAAAGTGGCAAACGAACCGAAGTCACAATCGATAGCCTCTGCGAGTTTGCCTGTAGGCTGATTGACAGTCTGGGCTGCTTTTAATTGTCCAAAGTAGAGTTCATGATTTAAAATCTGTCCAGCATTATTGAGGATTCCTCCTTGAGCTTTACACACAATCTCCTCTAGTGTAGAATTCTCGAATCCGCTATCTGGCAGCAATGCATTCAGGTTATTAACATAAGCTGCTAAATGCTTTCCGTGATGAAAAGCAATGGTTTCACGACTAATCACTGGCTCCAGAGCCTCGGGAGCATACGGAAGTGTCATTAATTTAAATTTCTCCATAGTAATACATGTATTAGTAGTTCCTGCTGCAAAGATAATCATTATTTTTGAGAAACTTTCATTCTCTGCAGAAATTATCATCTGATAAATGATGTTTTTACAAAAACAAGTATTTTTTCTTCGAATGGTATCATATTCAATTGATTTACGACCTCATTTCTCTCTCCTTCGCAAAAATATTTGGTGGTATGCGTAAAAAATTGTAATTTTGTACCCAAATTATTAATCACTAAAAAGAAATCATTATGTCAACAGGAAATGTACGTCCGGCCGACATGGAGCGTATCACAACTCCGGCATTGGCCCAAAAATTCATTGATGAACAGATTCAGGAGCTTCGTGCTCAGATAGGTAATAAGAAGGTGTTACTGGCACTCTCTGGTGGTGTTGATTCATCGGTTGTAGCTGCCTTGCTTATTAAAGCAGTAGGTAAGCAACTGGTATCCGTTCACGTTAATCATGGTCTGCTACGCAAGGGTGAACCAGAGCAGGTTGTACGTGTGTTCCGTGATGAACTGAATGCCAATTTGGTGTATGTAGATGCAACGGATCGTTTCTTGGATAAGTTGGCAGGTGTGGCTGATCCAGAGCAGAAGCGTAAGATTATCGGTGCTGAGTTTATCCGTGTGTTTGAAGAGGAAGCCCGCAAGCAAGAAGGTATCAGCTTTTTGGCTCAAGGTACTATCTATCCCGATATAGTGGAGTCTGGTCCTGTAAAAAGTCACCATAACGTAGGTGGTCTGCCCGAGGATTTGCAGTTTGAATTGGTGGAACCAATCAAGTTGCTGTTCAAGGATGAAGTTCGAGTGGTAGGTAAGGAATTAGGTCTGCCTGATAACATGGTGTTCCGTCAGCCATTCCCAGGTCCTGGCCTTGGTGTTCGTTGTACAGGAGCGATTACCCGTGACCGTCTGGAGGCGCTTCGTGAGAGTGATGCAATCCTGCGTGAGGAATTTGCAAAGAATGGACTAGAGGGTAAGGTGTGGCAGTACTTCACCATCGTTCCTGACTACAAGTCAACTGGCGTTAAGGACAACAAGCGCTCTTGGGATTGGCCGGTTATCATCCGTGCGGTGAATACCCGTGATGCGATGACTGCAACCATTGAGGAGATTCCTTATCAGTTACTTCACCATATCACTCAGCGTATCATCACTGAGGTTCCTGGAGTAAACCGCGTGCTTTACGATTTGACTCCGAAACCAACAGGAACGATTGAATGGGAGTGATGCCCTTTGGGCGGATTCTCGGAATTAGGGAATTCCGGGATAATGGATTTACTGAATAAAAGTTTAAGTTTAAGCGAGATGAAGAGAATATTGTTCATGCTATTGTTGTGTGGGGTGGTGATTGCCTTGAGAGCAGTACCAGCTAGATCTGGTGTGTGGAAGACCTTGACGCTCAATGATGGAACCGAGGTACGTGCACTATTGTCTGGAGATGAATTTCACCATTGCTGGAAAGGTATAGACGGGCGTCAGTACGTTAAAGCAGGTGACTCATATATGGAGATTGATGCTACTACCAAGAAGTTCCGTTCCATGAGTTTTCGTACCATGAGTCGCAGGGCTGCTCAATCGTCAACTATACTATCACGTAGGGTGACACCAGGTGCTCATACCCATTATACAGGTCATAAAAAAGGATTGGTGATATTAGTAGAGTTTACGGATGCGAAGTTCAAGACAGGTAATGACCGAAATAAGTATGACGATATCCTGAATAAAGAAGGTTATACATCTCAAGAGGGGTTTGTGGGTAGTGTATATGACTATTTCAAAGCTCAGAGTGGAGGACAGTTTGAACTGAACTTTGATGTGTTTGGTCCCGTCGCACTGAAACATCCTCGGAAATACTATGGAGAGAATGATGAAGACGATAGCGATATGAGACCCGAAGAGATGATTGTCGAAGCCTGCAAGGCTGTTGATAGCCAAGTGGATTTCCGCAACTATGACTGGGATGGTGATGGAGAAGTAGATGAGGTGTTTGTGGTCTATGCAGATAAAGGTGAAGCAGATGGAGGCAGTTCCTATACCATTTGGCCACACATGTATGCTCTGGAATGGACGGGTAATCGCCTCATTCTCGACCAAATGCGAATCAATACCTATGCTTGTGCAAATGAGATTACCTACCAAGGTAACATTGAAGGTATTGGTTCCTTCTGCCATGAGTTCTCGCACTGTCTGGGCTATCCTGATCTCTATGACGTAGCCAATGGCTTTGAGATTACTTGGGGTGAATACGACTTGATGGATGGTGGCTGCTATAACGGAAATGGTTTTAGACCTGCTGGCTATTCAGCCTACGAGAAATGGATGGCAGGATGGATAGATCTGACGGTGCTGTCGGACAAGAATGTAACCGTCAGTAACATGAAACCTGTCAGTGAGGGAGGAAATGGGTATATCATCTATAACGACGGGCATCCAGACGAGTATTATATTTTGGAGAACCGTCAGCAAACAAACTGGGACCAGAATATTCCCGGAAGGGGACTGATGATTACACATGTAGATTTTGATTCCCTGATTTGGTATCTAAATGTACCTAATTCCATTTTGACATCCACAGATAGTTATGTAACAGACTACGACTATCCTCTCAACGATCACGCACGCATCATTATCGTTAGGGCAGACAACAAAGCAAGTTTGGCAAGCAGTAGTATGGCTCACGACCTCTATCCCTATTTGAGAAACGACAGTTTAACTGCGACTTCCAAACCAGCTGCAATCTTCCACAATTTTAATATGCAGGGTAACCGATTTATGCAGGGCGCGATCCTTAAGATTAAGCAGAATCTTGATGGAACCGTCAATTTCGTGTATCGTTCTCCATTTACAGATACGGGCATTCACGAAGTGCTGCCGGATGCTGAACGCAAACAGACAGGCGTCTATGACCTGCAAGGTAGACGCTATACAGAGAGTTCTCTGACAAAGGGAATCTATATCATGAATGGGAAGAAGGTGATGGTGAGGTAAAACGACACCATTGGCGGATACCGCAATTCGTGCAGTCGGGATGGATGGCTTTGCATACATAACGACCATGCAGGATTAGCCAATGATGGAACGAATGTACCAGATGAGGTGGAATGTTCCGAACCAGTTCGCGCTCGACACTGAGAGGGGTTGTGCATCTTGAAGGAACCAATCCGATTCTGTGGCTGACACGAAACACATGTGTGTCGACTGCCATAGCGGATTTGCCGAAAGCTACGCTCATGACAACATTCGCTGTCTTACGTCCCACTCCAGGAAGTCGTGTGAGTTCTTCGAGGGTAGAAGGTACTTCGCCATTGTACTTTGTCTCAAGCATCTGTGCCATGTTGATCAGGTGGCGAGCTTTGCTATTGGGATAACTGATGCTCCGAATTAGTTGGTAGACCTCTTCGAATGTGGCAGTCGCTAAAGCCTGTGAAGTAGGGTAGGCTTGGAACAAAGCCGGTGTTGTCATGTTGACACGCTTATCCGTGCATTGGGCACTGAGCATCACAGCTACCAAAAGTTGGTAGGGCGATTGATATTGTAACTCTGTTTGCGCATCGGGCATTGTCTGCTGAAAATAGTCGGTGATGCGTTGATAACGTTCTTTTTTCTGCATGTTTTGTAAATATTTTTACAAAGTAAGTAATTTTTTTTGACATAGCGATGCATTATGTCGAAAAAAAGTTGTAATTTTGCAAGCTAATATGTATTTTTAGGAATGAGACAATTAAAAATTACCAAAAGTATTACCAATCGTGAGAGTGCTTCGTTAGACAAGTATCTTCAGGAGATTGGTCGTGAAGAACTCATCACAGTTGAACAGGAAGTAGAACTTGCTGCGCGTATCCGCAAGGGCGACCGCAGGGCATTGGAGACCTTAACTAAGGCTAATCTCCGATTTGTCGTATCTGTTGCCAAGCAGTATCAGAATCAGGGCTTGAGTCTGCCTGACCTAATTAACGAAGGTAACCTCGGACTGATTAAGGCTGCAGAGAAGTTTGATGAGACTCGTGGTTTCAAGTTTATCTCGTATGCAGTGTGGTGGATTCGTCAAAGTATCTTACAGGCTTTGGCAGAACAGGCTCGTATCGTTCGCTTGCCATTGAATCAGGTAGGATCGCTCAATAAGATAACAAAGGCTCTTGCAAAATTCGAGCAGGAGAATGAGCGTCGCCCATCGTCTGAGGAGTTGGCCAGTATCATTGGTCTGCCAGTTGATAAGATTGGCGATACGCTGAAGGTTCAAGGTCGACATATCAGTGTTGATGCACCATTTGTGGAGGGTGAGGATAATAGCTTGCTGGATGTGTTGGTGAATGATGACAGCCCTATGGCAGATAAGACGTTGGTGAATGAGTCCTTGTCGAAAGAGATAGACCGTGCACTCGATACACTTACTCCACGAGAGAAGGATATTATCCGTATGTTCTTTGGAATCGGTTGTCATGAGATGACATTAGAGGAGATCGGTCAGACATTTGGTTTGACACGTGAACGTGTCCGTCAGATCAAGGAGAAAGCCATTCGCCGTCTGCGTCAGAATTCAAGAAGCCGTTTGTTGAAATCATATTTGGGATAAAGGAATGGGTGGAAAGTTGAAAATAGTATTTGTGTTGATGCTCATGATGCTGACAGGAACGAAAGTTTTTGCTCAGGATATTGAGACGATGATCAACGACCAAGCCTTGCGTAAGCAGCAAGAGCTGGCTGAAAAGAAACAGGCCAGACGTCAGAAAGAGGAGCAGAAAAAGGCGGAGAAGTTGGCGAAAATGGAGCGAATCGACACAAAGAAGAGTGAGACCTATACAGTACCAGTCTATCTTTTCGGTATCTCTGCTCAGTTCGGAGATTCTGTTGTGTATGTGACGAACCTACAAATGGTTGATAATGCCCAGCTGACAAAGAAATATGACTATTTGGCCTATCGTTCGGATTACAGTAGCCAGTTCCGTAAGTATATAGCTGATACCTATAAGATTAAACATCCTGTGACTAGTGTGGTGTTTGAGAAGAATAGGAAGAAAGCCCTAAAGCGTTTTAATAAGATTTTGAAGCGTTATGAGAACAATAAGTCCATGCACTTGATGCAGGTGACGGACGATAAGTTCCACTTCTCTGTGATGAATTCCATCGATTAATTAAGATTTACTAAATTGATGCAATCTATGTTTCGCATATTCCGTTCGGTCTTGTCGGTCTTTCTGATGGGCGTGATGATGGTTGGAGTTTTTTCTTGTTCAAAAGATGAC
The DNA here is from genome assembly GCA_902785075.1 of uncultured Bacteroidales bacterium. Classification (GTDB taxonomy): domain Bacteria; phylum Bacteroidota; class Bacteroidia; order Bacteroidales; family Bacteroidaceae; genus Colivivens. Next base: position 33,988 of record CACZXN010000006.1, read on the forward strand.
GACTCCTCTGAGAATGATACCTATACACGAAGTGTGTTGGTGTATATTTCTGCCCAAAACAGTTTGAAGGGAAATGTGGATAATGATGTCATAGAAATGTTGGCAGGAGCATCCCGTATGGGTGACCGCGATCGTCTGGTGCTGTTCTTGGATGATAATAACAGATCGAGATTCTATGAGATAGATCGATTTAGTAACGCAAAGACGCTCTATAATCTGACTCCTATCTACACATATCCTGACAACCTCAACTCTGCTTCACCACAAGTGTTTGATCAGGTGTTGGACTATTTCTTCAAGCACTATAAAGCGAAGAGTTATGGACTAGTGTTATGGTCACATGGTTCGGGGTGGAATAACGCTTCGACCTCTGCTCCCCAACGCAGATCCTTTGCTGTAGATGATGCAACAACAGGAACTACAAGGATGCAAATTGCGGATATGGCGTCTGTGCTGAGTAAATATCCAACATTCGAATACATCCTTTTCGATGCCTGTTTTATGCAGACCATTGAAGTGGCTTATGAGTTAAGGGCGGCAGCAAAGTACATAATTGGTTCACCTGCAGAGATTCCTGGGGCTGGTGCTCCCTATAAGGATATGATACCAAGTTTATTCCTTCAAGCTTCAGATGGTCAGGTGGCTGAGTCAATTGTGAATGCATATGGTGATTGCTATAATCAAAGACTGACGAGTTCGGGTGGGGTAGTGCTGTCAGCTATTAGGACAAGTGAGTTTGACGCATTTGTTTCCGTGATGGCTCAGTTATTCAGTAAGTATCGTTTTCTGGATGCGACGAAATATGCTAAATGTCTCAATTATTACTTCTACGAATGGAATTCAAAGGCACCGTTTAAGTCTCCTGATGCCTACGATATACAAGGAATCATGATGCAGGTTATGTCGTCAGACAGTGAAGATTACCGTCTTTGGGAGAATGCGTTTTATAAATTGTCTCCGTATGTCAGCATAGCTTCAGATTGGTTTAGCGCTTATACACATGCTTTAATGCCTGTAGATAGGTCTCAATGCGGAGCGGTTTGTATGTATCTGCCACTTGATAAATACAAGAACGATTCTTATTTCGATTACTATAAAGAGACCCAGTGGGGAAAGTTATTTGATATCCAGTAGTTGAGGCTTAGGTTGTAAGGGCTGACGGAACTCTGGAAAAACTGGATAACGGAATTACTGGATAACGGAACTACGGAACTACGGAATAACGGAGCTTAGGAAAAACGAATGAGACGGAATAACGGGATGGTGGATTAAGAATTTAAGGCTTATTGTTACAAGAATAAAAAGAGAGGGTGGAAGTCATGCGACTTCCACCCTTTCTTAGTTTTATCGATCTTTCAGCTATTGATTAGAAGTTGAAGTAGATACCGAAGTTGATAGCGTTGTCAAGGTTGAAACCAAACTGGTTGTAAGAGTCCTTAACTGTCTTGTAACCAAGGTTACCAAGAGTTGAAACGAGGCAAATGTCGTCAGAAAGAGCAACCTTTACACCTGGACGAACACCTACTTTGAAAGTAGTAGTAGCGTCAACACCTTTTGGCTTGTAGCTTCCGAAACCTACATAACCGTCAACGAAGAACTTAGCGATACCAGCCTCAGCGAAAGTGTAACGAGCATATGGCTCAACAGTGAATTCAGTTACGTTAGCATCCTTAATACCTGCACGGTTGTTGAGCAATGAGAAGTTGATAGCTGCTGCTACATCCCAATTGTCGTTGATAGTGTAACCGATTTCAGGAGCGATAGTCAACTGAGTCTCAGTTTCTGCATAAGCATCACCGCTAGTTGCGTTGAAACCAAGCTTACCACCTGCCCATACCTGAGCGTTAGCTGAAATTGCACATACTGCTACGATAGCAGAAAGAATAATCTTCTTCATAATTTTTTTTAATAATTAAATAATGTTTACGCGTGTGTGCGACTAGCGCACATCTTCACTTTACATTGTTTTAATTTTGCCTACTCTTTTTGAGGTTTTCGGCTTGTCCTTTTTATTAACTCGCTGCAAAGTTAAGGTGTTTATTTGAATTGACCAAATAATTTTGTAAAAAAATTCACTTATTTACACATTTTAAGCATATATATGCAATATTTCTTCCGTTTTTTATACATATTGACGACTCGTTGTTACATTTAAAATTTTTGTGTGCGTGCACAGAGGTTCAAGTGTAAATTTGTCCTACAATTGTAAATTTACGTTAGTATTAAACGAAACAAGCATTCGTCTCTGTCCATAGAAGAATGGTAATAATGATTAAACGAAACATGCAAAGCGCATCATTTGAGAGGTAACTAGCGATAAATAGTTAAAAACTTGATATATTTTACACTCACATGCTATTTTTTTTCGTAACTTTGCATGCACAAAAACAAAATACACAATGAGTAAGCTCATCAAACCTGCAGGTTATAAGCCGCAAATAAACCCGCTGGAAACAGAACAGGGTATTAAGTTGATCAAAGATTTTTTTCAGTCGAACCTATCTACCGCTTTGCGTTTACGAAGGGTGACAGCGCCTTTGTTCGTGCTTCGCGGTTTAGGGCTCAATGATGATTTAAATGGAGTAGAGCGTCCCGTTTCTTTCCCTATTAAGGATATGGGCGATCAAGTGGCAGAAGTTGTTCATTCGCTTGCCAAGTGGAAACGAGTAATGTTGGCGGAATACAAAATTCCTGCTGGTTATGGTTTGTATACCGACATGAATGCAGTTCGTGGTGATGAAGAACTCGATAACTTGCATTCGCTCTATGTGGATCAATGGGATTGGGAGCGAACCATCAATAATGAAGATCGTAACATTGATTTCTTGAAGGGAATCGTGGTACAGATATATGAGGCAATCCGTCGTACAGAGTACTTGGTGTGTGAGCATTTCACACAATTGAAGCCATTCCTTCCTGAGAAAATACATTTCATCCATTCTGAAGAGTTGTTGAAACTCTATCCAAACCTTACTCCGAAAGAGCGTGAGGATGAGATTTGTCGCACTTATGGTGCTGTATTCATCATGGGAATTGGTGGCAAACTCAGTAATGGTGAGGAGCATGACCTACGTGCTCCCGATTATGATGATTGGACTACCGTAAATAAGGATGGATATAAGGGGTTGAATGGAGACATCATGATATGGTATCCAATTCTCGGCCGCGCAGTCGAACTCAGTTCTATGGGTATCCGTGTTGATATTGAGGCGTTGAATCGCCAGTTGGAACTCACGGGTAAGCAAGAACGTAAGAACCTGTATTTCCACAAAAAACTATTGGCTGGCGAACTACCTCTCTCAGTTGGAGGAGGTATAGGTCAGAGTCGTCTCTGCATGATTATGTTGCAGAAAGCGCATATTGGTGAAATCCAAGCGAGTATTTGGCCTGACTCGATGCGCAAAGAATGTGCAGACTTCGGAATGCCGTTGATTTGAGAAGGCTGATGTAAGATGTCAGATGGCTGATGTGTGTAGTTTGATGTAAGATGTAAAAGGGAAGAAGTAAGACAGAAGAATAAAGAATGAAGAAAATACTGTCATCACAGCAGATTCGGCAAGTTGATGCTTATACGATTCAAACAGAACCGATATCTTCGCTCGATCTGATGGAGCGGGCAGCAACACGTGTGGCAGAGAGAATCTGTGAGCTGTGTGATAAGAATCGACGAATCATCGTTTTTGCCGGACCTGGTAATAATGGAGGTGATGCAATGGCTGTAGCCCGGATGCTTGTACAGCAAGGCTATCGAGTGTCTGTCTTTCTATTTAATATCGGAAACAACCTGTCAGCAGACTGTCAGACCAACAAGAACCGTCTGAAGTTGTGTCCTTCGATTGACTTCCATGAAATCACCACAGATTTTGTTCCCCCAGCCATTTCGTCTGATGATGTGATTGTTGACGGCCTTTTCGGAACAGGTCTCTCACGTCCCTTGATGGGAGGTTTTGCTTCTGTGGTGAAATATATCAACTCCTCCGAGGCAACCGTGATCTCTATTGATATCCCTTCAGGCTTGATGACTGAAGACAATACGGCAAATGTGATGACTCATGTGGTACAAGCTGCTTACACCTTTACTTTCCAGTATAATAAACTAGCTTTTCTTTTTGCGGAGAACGAACATTATGTTGGAAAGTTGGAAGTGCTTGACATCGGATTGCATGATCTGCTTAGCGATGCCACCACTACACCTTATTATTTATTTGAGGAGACAGATGCTGTTGCGATGCTGAAAACCCGTCCACGTTTCTCTCATAAGGGAACCTTCGGACATGCTTGTCTGATTGCAGGAAAGGAGGGAATGGGTGGTGCAGCCATCATGGCTTCGAAGGCATGTATGCGTAGTGGAGCTGGAAAACTGACGGTTCATACTCCAATTGCCAACCTGATACCATTACAGATTACAGTTCCCGAAGCTATCCTTCATATCGAACGTCAGTCAAGTTATTTCACCACACCGTTTGAGACTACGTCGTTCAACGCATTAGCTATAGGTCCGGGAATTGGAACAGAAGAAGCAACGGTACGTGCCTTCTCTCAGCAGTTACACTACCATCAAGGTCCATTGGTGCTCGATGCAGATGCTCTAAATATCCTCGGCAGTCATCCTGAGTTGATGAATAAGATACCACAAGATGCCATCCTTACCCCTCATAAGAAAGAACTGAGAGGGCTGATAGGTGCTACTTCGAACAGTTACGAGGAACTGCAGCTCACACGTCAGCTTGCCCAACGCTATCATATCTACGTTATCGTGAAAGGAGCCAATTCCGCAATCGTTACACCAGAAGGAGATGTTATCTTCAATATTACAGGCAACCCAGGAATGGCAACTGCTGGAAGTGGTGATGTGTTGTCGGGTATCATCCTTTCGCTGTTAGCACAAGACTATTCTTCACTTCAAGCTTCCCTCCTTGCTACCTATATACATGGTTTAGCTGGTGATTTGGCAGCTGCTGACCTCACACAGGAAAGTCTTATTGCAACAGATTTGATTGACTATCTCCCGAAGGCTTTCTGGCAAATCGAACATAGATTCTAAATCCAAATAATAATGAGAACCTCATTGCTTGCTGCCCATCAGGCACACATTGACCTTATTGCAACAAGAGCTTCCGAACTGCATGCGTCCGTCAATCAGTTCTATGGGAACGACCTTCCCTATGCGTTTCATCTACGTTTGGCTGCTTCATACCTGACCCGTTTCTCAGACGAAATCCCGATGGACGAAGACAATATCGAGACCCTCTATGCTGCTATTTATTTCCATGATTCGCTCGAGGATACACGCATCACTTATAACGACCTGAAGAAACTGTTTCAGCAATTCAATCAGCAGGGATGTTCGATTCATGAGGTCGAAGCAGCCGAGATGGTTTATGCGCTCACGAATGATAAAGGGCGCACCAGAGCAGAAAGGGCAGGGGAGTCGTACTATCAAGGGATTCGTACCACCCCTTTTGCTTCCATTCTCAAATTCTGTGATCGTATGGCTAATGTGCGTTTCTCAACTTTGTTTGTGCCCGAACAACGAATGGTGCAGGTTTATCGTGAAGAAAATCCCCATTTTGTTCAATCGGTCGCAACTGATGCTGTCACACCCGTTCCTCAGTCGATGATAGACGAACTTTCTCAGCTGTTAAAAAAATAATTCACTACTCTTCTTCGATGAGGCATCTTCTCCAGAAATAGGGGCAATAGCTTAGATTAAAAATTTGCAGCCCCTAGGGGTAACAAAATTTTCCCTTAAGGGGAATTTCTGTTGCAAGGCTTGCAACATAGAATCCCCCTAGGGGGAATAAGAAATTTCTTTAGGGGCAGCAAAAAGAATCAAATAATTTTTAAGATTTTCTGTAGTTTTTCTGTTGTTTCTTCGTCTAATCAACAAAAACGATAGAAAATCAGTATAAATACTTAAAATACCAGACGATTATGATTACATCAACAACTCCAACCATCGAGGGACACCCAATCAAGAAGTATTATGGTGTCGTAACAAGTGAGACAATTATCGCAGCAAACGTCTTGAAAGATTTTGTAGCAGGTTTTCACGATTTCTTTGGTGGTCGTTCACGCGGCTACGAGAACACTTTAGCAGAAGCAAAGATGACTGCCTTGAGTGAATTGAAAGAACGTGCTCAGCAGTTGGGCGCTAATGCTGTGGTCGGTATTGATTTCGATTACGAGACCATTGGTCAGAGTGCCAGCATGCTCTTAGTGGCATGTAGCGGAACAGCAGTTACGATAGACGAATAATCGTATAAATAGGTTAATACTTTGTGTTTGCCACCCTTTTGGGTGGCTTTTTGGCTTCAATCAGTTTTTTTTCGACATGAAAAGATGGTGATTCATTTTTTTTCCTTATCTTTGCAATCGTAATTTCAATTTAGAAATACTATGTTATCAGTAGAAGAACTCAACGACCGCCTGATAGATCTCGCTTTTGCAGAGGATATCGGAGATGGTGACCACACAACATTGTGTTGCATTCCAGCTGATGCTGTAAGCGAATCCAAACTCTTGATCAAGGAGGAGGGTATCTTTGCAGGTGAACAGATTGCCAAGCAAGTATTCCATCGTTTCGACCCAACATTGCAAGTAGAGGTGTATATCCACGATGGTGCCCATGTGAAACCAGGAGATATTGTGATGAGTGTGAAGGGTAAGATTCAAAGTCTTTTGCAGACCGAACGTCTAATGCTGAACATCCTGCAACGCATGAGTGGCATCGCTACGATGACCAACCGCTATGTGAAACGTCTGGAAGGAACGAAAACGCGTGTGCTCGACACCCGTAAGACAACTCCAGGTATGCGTATGCTTGAGAAAGAGGCTGTGAAAATCGGAGGAGGTGTCAATCACCGCATAGGTCTGTTCGATATGATTCTGCTGAAGGACAACCATATTGACTTTGCAGGAGGCATTGAGAATGCTATCACACGTTGTCATCAGTATCTTGAGGCAAAAGGCAAAGATTTGAAGATAGAAATCGAAGTACGCGGATTTGACGAGTTGAACGAAGTGCTGCGTGTAGGTGGGGTTGACCGTATCATGTTAGACAACTTCACACCTGAAGATACCCGTCGCGCTGTAGCTTTGATTGATGGGAAATACGAGACAGAATCATCAGGAGGAATCACCTTCGACACCATTCGCGACTATGCTGAGTGTGGAGTCGATTTCGTTTCCGTAGGCGCTTTGACCCACAGCGTGAAAGGTCTCGATATGAGTTTCAAGGCAGTAGATTCAAGTAAATTGAATATTTAATCAACCTAATTATCAACCTTTTTTTAACTTTAAAATTAAAACAATTATGAAAGTTATGAAATCAATCTTGACAGTGCTCATCGCATTGTTCGCAGTGACAGCTAACGCACAGACTGGTAGTGCATTAGTAACAAAGTACAAAGGTCAGGGAATGAAGACCGAAGACATGATGGCAGACGTGAAGCGTATGGTCGATATGTTTGGTCAAATGCCAGCACAGGGTGGAGGCGGAATGCCTGGTATGCCTGATATGGGCGAGATGGTAAAGTCGCTCAAGAGCATCAAGACTTATACAACTCTCACTCCAAGTGCTGATAAGGTAGCAGCTATCAAGGCTGATATCGAAGCAATGAAGGATTATAAGAGCCTTATCGAATTTGTTCAGACCGATGGTGGTGGCGGTATGGGAGGTTTTGCTATGCCAGAACCAAAAGTCGGAGCTGATGGCATTCGTCGTCTGCAACTTCCAAACATGTTCCAGCAGCAGGGCGGCTCAATGCAGGCTTATGCAAAGGTAACAGACAATAAATTCAACGAAGTAATCTTCTTCTCAACTGGTCAGCAGAACGCTTTGTCAGTTGTTGAGGCTACTGACCTCACCGTCGATAATCTCATGATGATCATGATGATTCCGATGATGCGTAATATGGGACAAGGTGGCGGATTCGGAGGAGGATTCTAATCTTGTAGAATGTAAAACATAAAGTATTCAATGAAAAGAAACATTATCCTTACAGCATTGGCAATTGTAGGCATGCAGTTGCCAATGCTACATTCTGTAGCTTGTACAAACCTTATCGTAGCCAAGAAGGCATCAGTTGATGGGAGCGTCATCGTAAGCTACAATGCCGACTCCTACGGCATGTATGGAACCATGTTCCGTCATGTAGGAGGAACTCACCAGCCAGGTGAGATGCGTAAGATTTATGAGTGGGACACCAACAAGTATTTGGGTGAAATTCCTCAAGCTGCCCGTACCTACAATGTGGTGGGACAGATGAACGAAAACCAAGTAAGTATTTGCGAGACAACCTTCGGTGGACGTGAGGAAGTGGTCGATCCAAAAGGTATTATCGACTACGGAAGCCTCATTTATATCGGATTGGAGCGTTCGCGAACAGCCCGTGAAGCCATCCAGATCATGACAGACCTCGTAGCTAAGTATGGCTATTGCAGTGAGGGCGAAACCTTCACGATTGCCGACAAGAACGAAGTGTGGGTGATGGAAATGGTGGGAATGGGACCAGGTTCACAAAATGCAGCATGGGTAGCTGTACGGATTCCTGATGACTGCATCTGTGCGCATGCCAATCAAAGCCGTATCACTCGTTATTTCCAGTTGTTCCCCAAGCAGGATGTGCTTTATAACAAGGATAATGTGAAGTTTGCTCGTGAGAAGGGTTACTTCAGCGGTAAGGATGCTGATTTCAGTTTCCGTGATGCGTTCAATCCTCTCGATTTCAGTGGTATACGCTATTGTGATGCACGTGCTTGGAGTTTCTTCCGCCATCATGTAGATGGTATGGATAAGTATCTGCCTTACATCAACGGAGAGGATTTGAAGGGTGAGATGCCTTTATATCTCAAACCCAATCATCTGCTGACAGTTCAGGATATAAAGAACGGAATGCGCGACCACTATGAGGGAACGGCGCTTGACATCACAAAGGATCTCGGAGCAGGAGCTTACACGATGCCATATCGTCCAAGTCCACTGAGTTTCAAGATCGACGAGAAGGAATACTTCAACGAACGTCCGACCAGCACTCAGCAGACAGGTTTTACCTTTGTCGGTCAGATGCGTAGTTGGATGCCCGATGCAGTCGGTGGTATTGTGTGGTGGGGAAATGATGATGCTAATATGGTAGCCTACACACCTGTATATTGTGGTGTGAGCGACATTCCTCATTGCTATGAACGTGTGGCAGGTGTTCAGGACGAACTGACCTTCTCTTGGGAGTCTGCTTTCTGGATGCAGAACACTGTAAGCAATATGGTCTATCCTTATTATAGCAAGATGTATCCAGATTTGCGTAAGGTGATTGATGAACTCGAAACTACCTTCAGTCAGGAAGTGGCAGCTTTCGACAAGGATGCTACAAAACAATTCGAAAGCCAACCAGCAACTATCGGACGCTATCTTGCCAATTACAGCAATAAGGCAGCAGATCTGATGATGCAGCGTTGGGACCGCCTCTATAAGTACCTCATCGTGAAGCACAACGATATGGTGGTGAAGCGTGAGAAAGACGGACAGTTCGAACGTACGCCTGAAGGATATGCAGCTCCGACTATTCGTCCAGGCTATCCTACTGAGTTCAATAAGCGTGTGGTGAAAGAGACAGGTACACGCTATCAGATGAAATAAAATCGATTACAAGTAGAAATCTTGTGTCAGTCTTATGTACTCCTCAGAATATGTGTTCTGGGGAGTACGTATTATTAATAAGGTGTGTTCAGTTTCGCGAGGTTCACGACAGAATGCCATCATCGACCGCTTGAATGGACGAGTCGTACTTCCTTTTACGTCACAACGCCTAACGAGATACAACCCATGCGTGGCAGCCACACCAATGAATCGCTCCGCTGCAGCATAAGGGACAATCACATCAAATTCGCCCTCTTTATCCAGAAGTCTGTCCACCCCGGCAGCGAGCGCATCGAACGTCAGAGCAGTCGTATGTTTTGCGTTGTGCATCTGCTCCGTCTTGCTATGCGTGTCTTCCTCATAGAATGGAGGGTTGGAAACGATACGCTGATAGCCACCTGCTTCAAAAGCCTCCAAACCGATATGTACGATTTCCATGCTGTTGCGAAAAGGCGATTGCGCTACATTCTCGCGAGCCTGTTCAACTGAAGGCAGGTCGATATCGATGCCAGTAATACTTGCGTTCGGAAATCGTTGAGCCAGCATCAAGGCTATCAATCCGCTACCCGTCCCGATGTCGAGAATGGGTCCTTGAGCGGAGTGGGGGAGGTCGCATGCAAAAGCCCAACAGCCCAGCAACACACCGTCCGTTCCTACCTTCATGCTACATCGATCATGATGAACACAAAACTGTTTGAATTGAAAACAATCCGAACTCATCGTGATGCAAAGTTAATAAATAATTTTAAAATATCAATAATCAAATAACAATTATCAATTATATTTACTATCTTTGCAGACAATTATCAAAATGAACGATATATGAAAGCGCTTAATAAAAGAACAGCACCTAAGAGTGTAGCACCTGAGAGAATTATCCAGTTTGGTGAAGGTAACTTCCTTCGTTGTTTTGTCGATTGGATTATCTACAACATGAATCAGAAGACTGATTTCAACTCCAGCGTAGTGGTTGTACAACCCATCGAGCGTGGTATGGTCGATTGGTTGAACGGTCAGGATTGTTTGTATCACGTCAATCTCCAAGGACGTTTGAATGGTGAGGTAGTCAATTCTCTCACCCGTATCGATTGCATCAGTCGTGCGTTGAATCCATATAGTCAGAATCAGGCATTCATGGCATTAGCCGACCAGCCTGAAATCCGTTTCGTCATCTCGAACACCACAGAAGCAGGCATCGCATTCGATGATAGTTGTAAACTCACAGATGCTCCTGCAAGTTCCTATCCAGGCAAGCTGACTCAGTTGCTCTATCGTCGCTATATGACCTTCAATGGAGCACCCGATAAGGGATTGATTATCATGCCTTGCGAACTCATCTTCCTCAACGGACACCATCTGAAAGAGTGTATCTTCAAATACATAGAACTCTGGAAGGACGACTTCGGAGCCAACTACAAAGGGTTCAAGGACTGGTTCACGAATTACTGCTATGTATGTGCCACACTCGTCGATCGTATCGTGCCAGGATTCCCACGTAAGGAAATCAAGCAGATACAGGAGAAAATCTGCTATGAAGACAATATGGTCGTACAGGGCGAGGCATTCCATCTTTGGGTGATCGAGAAACCGGAGAATATGGAGATTGACCAGCTGAAGGCCGAGTTCCCTGCAGAGAAGGCGGGACTCCATGTGCTGATAGCAGAGTCAGAGAAACCCTACCACGAACGTAAGGTCACCTTGCTCAATGGTCCGCATACCGTATTGAGTCCTGTAGCATTCCTCAGCGGCATCAATATCGTTCGTGATGCATGCAACGATCCTATAGTCGGTAAGTATATCCATAAGGTACAGTTCGAGGAACTCATGCAGACACTCAATCTTCCAATGGACGAGTTGCAGAAGTTTGCGTCAGACGTGTTGGAGCGATTCAACAATCCATACGTCGATCATCAGGTGACCAGTATCATGCTCAACTCATTCCCCAAATACGAGACACGCGACCTGCCTGGACTCAAGGTTTATCTGGAGCGTAAGGGCGAACTGCCTCAAGGACTGGTGTTCGGACTGGCAGCCATCATCACCTATTATAAGGGTGGCAAACGTGCAGATGGGGCAGAGATCGTTCCGAACGATGCACCCGAAATCATGCAACTGCTCACCGACCTCTGGGCTACTGGCGATACACGCAAGGTGGCGGAGGGCGTGTTGGCTGCAGAGATGATTTGGCACGAAGACCTCAACTGCATTCCTGGACTCACCGATCTTGTGACGGCCGATTTGAATAAGATTCAGCAATTTGGAATGCTCGAAGCAGTCAAAACCATCCTTTAGACGAAAACCCTTATTAACGAAAGATGAGAAAATCAATAGTTCTTCTTCTTTTCGTGATATCCACGACAGTGTCGGCTCAAATCCCAGTCGACACCGTTCCTTTTGTTCCTATGTCTTGGAAACAAGCCATGCGACAGACGAAATACGAGTGGTTCATCACCAAGCAAGCCAGAGCGGTAGCAGACAGCATCGTCAAATACCAGTTACCCACAGGCGGATGGGTGAAGAATCAAGACTGGGGACTCAATCCCGACAGCGTATACATCAGCGAGTGTATGGAGACCGGAATAGGCGGAACCATCGATAATGGAGCCACCTATCAGGAGATGGAGTTCTTGGCAAAGATGTACTACTACACCAATCTTATCGCGTATCGTGTGGCGTTTCTCAACGGACTTAACTATCTCTTGAGCATGCAGTACGAGAATGGAGGTTGGCCCCAGTTCTATCCGCCAAGAGGCAAAGATCACTACTCCAGTCACATCACCTTTAACGACAATGCGATGGTCAATGTGATGAAGTTCCTCCTGAGTATCTCACGCAATGATGAACCGTACGATATGCTATGGTTGAAACCCGAACAACGCGAAGCTTGTAAGCGAGCCTATGACAAAGGAGTAGAGTGCATTCTCGATTGTCAGATCATGGTTGATGGACAACCGACCGTATGGTGTCAGCAACACGACGAAGTCACCCTCAAACCCGCACAGGCACGAGCATACGAACTGCCGTCCTTCTGTGCTGCAGGGGAGACCGTCACCATCGTCGAACTGCTGCTCTCCCTTCCCGATCCGTCCGAGCGAGTCATCATGGCTATCGATGGAGCTATCCGATGGTTGGAGAACCATAAGATAGAAGGGAAAGCCATCGAGCGATATACCAATGCAGAGGGACAACCCGATTACCGAGTGGTCGATCGAGCGGGAGCACCACCCATGTGGGCACGATTCTACGACCTTGTTCATGGTGAACCTCTCTTCTGCGGGCGTGACGGAATTCCTCGTAAGCATGTTGAGGAAATCGAATACGAACGTCGTAACGGATATAGCTGGTTTGGAACACAGCCCCAACGACTCATCAATCTCTATAAAGATTGGTCTGCACGAGTGTTAGACCAGTATATCCTGTATGATGAGTAAATAAACTGCATAAAAAATAAAAGACGGAACGCTTGCGTCCCGTCTTTTTGTTTGATGACTTACTTCGTCTAACTTACTTGAAGTATTTGTTGAAGAGCCCTTGGAATCCTGCACCGTGACGAGCTTCGTCTTTTGCCATTTCGTGCACTGTGTCGTGAATGGCATCGAGGTTGAGTTTCTTTGCCACCTTTGCAATTTCGAGTTTTGCTTCGCAAGCACCACCTTCAGCCTGCATACGCTTCTCAAGGTTGGTCTTGGTGTCCCAGCACAGTTCTCCGAGGAGTTCGCAGAACTTAGCAGCATGCTCTGCCTCTTCGAATGCATAGCGCTTGAATGCTTCTGCTACATCGGGGTAGCCTTCGCGGTCGGCCTGACGGCTCATAGCCAGATACATACCAACTTCAGAGCACTCGCCTGCGAAGTGATCTTTCAATCCCTGAAGAACAAACTTACCTTCTTCTGTGTCAGGAATAGCTTTTGCAACTCCTAACTCATGCTGACAAGCAAATTGTATTCCTTCAGTTTCAACCATCTCCTTGAACTTACTTCCAGGAACTTTACATTGAGGACATCTCTCAGGTGGGGTATCACCTTCGTGTACATAGCCACAAACAGGGCAAATCCATTTTTTAGCCATAATCGTTTTGTTTAATTGTTAGTAATCGATATCTAAACTCATTGTTTCGCTTGCAAAGATAGTAATTATTTATGAATCATGAATCATGAATTATGATTTTTTTTCAAAAAAAATTTTTATTTCGCTTTTCCTTCGTAGCGAGTTAATTTTGGTTCAGGGTTCACGGTTAAAGAAACTAAACGGTAAACTGTAAACTAATCTTTATCTTTTTTATAAAAAATACACCTATGAACAGCAAAAATACGATGTTTTTTCTTATTCTTTAACCATAAACTCATATTCTTTAGTCATTTTTTCTTACCTTTGCAAGGTAAGGTGATTATTAATAATAAATAGACTAACTTATGAAACAATTTTTTTTAATCCTGTTGGCTGTGATGCTGTGTAGCAGCGCCAGTGCTCAAAATAATGAAAAGCTGAATCTCGCCCCTGTGGCAGTGAAAACCTCGCAGGGCATTCTCGTGTCATGGCGCTATCTGGAAGCTGATGGCTACGTCCAATTCTCGGTATATCGCAACGGAACACTGCTAAAGAGCGGTATTAACAATGTTACTAATTACCTTGATGCCGAAGGTAAACCTGGCGACATCTACAAGGTGGAGAGCAGCAAGGGTAGCGAGGCTACCTGCACTGCCTGGGACAATATGTTTACGAAGATAAGCATTCCCCGTCCTGAAGCACGTCAGACCCTTGCGCCAGACGACCTTGGCAAGTATAGCACAGGCAACTATCGTCCGGACGACATCTCCGTGGGCGATGTTGACGGCGACGGCGACTACGAGCTCATCGTAAAGTGGTCCCCCGACAATCAGCGCGACTATGATGAGGAAGGTCATGCCAGTGCCACGTATATCGACTGCTATGAGATGGATGGCACACAGAAGTGGCGTATTGACGTGGGTAACGGAGTGCGCTCAGGCAACCATACCACACCGTTCCTGGTCTACGACTTTGACAACGACGGCAAGGCAGAGGTAATCTTCAAAACTGCTCCTGACTCCAAGGATGGGTTGGACAACTATGTCACACAGGCTGGCAATTCCACCATTCAGGCTATTGCACCTACTACGGTACAGGTGAACAGCAATGGTCGCGTTACGGCAGGTGAAGAGTTCCTCACCGTCTTCAACGGCGAGACAGGTGCTGCCATGCAAACCATCTTCTACTCTCCAAGCCGCTCGATGGCCGACTTTCCAACCAGCGACACTTCATACAGTTCATCATGGGGTGATGATTCCCACAATTATGGTGAGTGCTATAATGCCGCCGTTGCATACCTCGATGGGCTTGATAACCCACCTTCTGCCATCCTCCAGCGTGGCTACATGACTGCATGCTACCTATGGGCTGTTGACTGGGACGGCACGAACCTTAAGACCCGCTGGTTGCACAAGGGTACTACAATGACGGCATGGTGTGTTGTCGATGCAGCAGGCACAGAACTTGCAAACCAAGACACCAACCCAGTCACATCGATGGGCAAGTCAAGCTACGGACAGGGTGTGCACGGCATTTCTATTGGCGATGTTAATAAAGACGACAAGGACGACATCTGCATAGGTTCTGCCACTATCTCCTCTGACGGCAAACTGCTCTGCGCAACAGGTTTTGGCTCTGGTGATATCCTTCACCTTGCCGACCTCTGTCCAGACCGCCCAGGCCTCGAGGTGATGATGCCTCATGGGGAGAAATCGTCTTTTGGCGCCTATGGCTGGGATGTGCATGATGCCACAACCGGTGAGGTACTGCATAGTGCTACCAGTTCAGGAGAAAACGGTCTCGGACTGGCGTGCGACTTCATTCCCGACAAGCGTGGCGCAGAGTTCTGGTCTTCTGCCGACAACATGATTCGTTCATGTGTTGACGGCTCTGAATTATCCTCTTCAAAGCCTAACACCAACTACCGAATCTATTGGACGGGTGACCCGTTCGATCAGACGTTCGATGGTGGATATGATGCAACAAACGGTTGTTCACCACGCATCCGCTTATGGGATACGGCAACCAAAGCCATTATTACGTTTCAAGAGTTTGCTGACTATGATAAGCCACAGACCTGCAACGCCACTAAGGCAACACCCTGTCTGCAGGCCGATTTGCTGGGCGATTGGCGCGAGGAGATCATCATGATAAACTATGAGACCGATTGGAGTGTTCCTACCTGTGACCTCCTTATCTTCTCTACACCAGAGCCTACTGAGTATATGGTGCCTTGCCTCATGGAGGACCACATGTACCGCATGGCTGTCGCTTGTCAGAACTCTTCATACAACCATCCTCCACACCTGGGGTTCTATATGGCCGACTATCTGGGCGTAGATGGTAGCACCTACTCTACACAGACAACCAACCACGCTCCTGAAATCACCACCGCAGTGAAGACTGTAAAGGACCAAACCCCAAGCACCAAGGGTCAAACCGCAAAGAAAATCATTAGCAACGGTAGATTCATCATCGTTAAGGACGGCAAGGAGTACAATGCTGTAGGTCTGGAACTAAATAATTAAGTTCTGAGTAAAGTTTCGCAGGGGAGTTACTTCGCAGGCGGATATCCCAACAAACCCGAATATCCGTCAGTGACAGGCATTGCTTTCTATGAATATCGATACGATCCAGTGATGTACGACATGAGAGCCTTCATCAAGCAGCACACATCGGATGCCGATTTCCAGCAGTGGGACAAAGTCTATCAGCAGGCAGTGCCCTACTACCGTATGTCCATGGCATGGAAGACCGTATACGATTCATTGATACAGGAATTCAAGGAATTCAATCAAGACAAGTCCGTCTATGGCTGCATGAGCATGTTTATTCCTCTCAATCTTCCATCCTACACCACAACTGGAGCGAAGTACAACCTGACTGCAAACAACTTTGAGTGGAACCGCCGCATGGACTGGAGCCGCTTTGGCTGGTAGAATGTCATTACGATGGGGTTTCACCCTATCCTTTGTCCTGTCACCCCTACGGGGTTTCTAGGTTCCCGCTCGCCTCCCTCGCAGGGAGGGGCAAGGGGGGGGCTGCTTGGCTGCCTCCTCAATCACCTTGTCGGCAGAGAGGGTGTTGTAAAGATGTGCTGAGAGCACGAATGCGAGTTTCTCTACATTCTTTTCGAACGATACGTTCTGTTGTTTAGCTTTGATCTGAATCATAATTGTTGTTCCTTTAGATGAGTTGTTGTTAATAGATCGGTTAATTTTTGCCTCGTTTTTGCGAACTCAGGAGGATGCACGTGCGCTGCCCGGGATTGTGCATGTGTAGCCTCGAGGAGTGTGCAAATGCAGGCTCACTTGCCTGATTTTCTCTTAGGCGATAACAAATGTGGTGCAAGAGGGAATGCATACCGAACTTGTTCGAGTTTGCTGAGCCGAAGCCCACATTGCAGTACCATCTTGAATGGTGCTGCAAAGTTACGAAATTATATTAAAAATACATAGTATTTTATAATATATTTCGTAAAATTTCCAATCTTTGCCTTTCATATCTCCGAATTTGCTATGTGGAGGTAGCAAAAAAATGCTGTTAAAAATGTTAAATGTTAAACGGTTAAATGCAAAGCGAGAAATATGATGAATTTTATATATATAATAATATTATATATATAAAATTTTAGTTTTTCCTTAGACTCTTTTTTTACACCACCTTCCGATTTCACGTTTAACATTTAACATTTTTAACAAGAGACATTTTGTGGCATCAGGGAATTGTTGCAACGTGCATTCAATGACGGATATGTGACAGAAACAGGAACGGGAATCGCAAAAATTCTGCCTCCTTCGAATCCTTTCCTACCAGAAAGCGGAGAGAAGAAACAAACCGTAATAGAGAAATTGAAAGCCTATCTGAATAAGTTTCTGTGAACATCGGAAGACACTTATCATGCTTCCGCAAAAGAAGTTGCCCAGTCCTCCAAGACTATATCATATATTGATGACAAAGCAGAAAAGGAATATCTGAATGCAGAGAAGAAGAGGAAGGGAACCATCCTGTCCCTTAGGGGGTAAATTGTAAACCGTAATTGGTAAACTATCGGTTTTGGCTTTTTTTATGGATTTGTTTGGTGGAATGAAAAAATAGATGTAACTTTGCATCGTAAACTAAGCAATTATGGCTAAATCAGTCGGACCAAGTTATCAGGAGATTATCAAAGGGGTGGAGCAGCGGCAGTTTGCTCCTGTCTATCTGTTGATGGGAGAGGAATCGTATTACATCGATAAGATTTCAGATGCGATTGCTTCGACCGTATTGACCGAAGAGGAGCAGGGGTTCAATCAGATGGTTATCTATTGTACCCGCGATACGGATGTGACAAATATCATCACTGCCGCCAAACGGTATCCGATGATGTCGGAATTCCAAGTCGTAATTGTTAAAGAGGCACAGAATTTGTTAAAAATCGACGAACTATCGGATTATGTAACGAATCCATCACGTTCCACTATTTTGGTGATATGTCACAAAAACGGAAACGTCGATAAACGCAAAAAACTGGTGGCTGCTATCCAGAAAAATGGGGTGGTGTATGAAAGTCAGAAGTTGAAAGACAGTGCGTTGCCAGGCTTTATTGAGGGTTACCTGAAGCCAAAGGGAGTGACCATCGATACGAATGCGAGCATGATGATGGCCGACCATATCGGAGCGGATCTGAACCGAATGGTTGGTGAGCTCGACAAACTGATTATTGCGCTGCCGAAAGGGGAGAGCAAGATTACAGCTGACCTCGTGGAGGAGAATATCGGAATCAGTAAGGAGTTCAACAACTGGGAGCTGAGAAGTGCCATTATTCAGAAGGATATTTTCAAGGCTAACAGAATCATCGCTTACTTCGAATCAAATCCAAAAGCGAATCCTCCGGTTGCAACAGTTGCAATCATTTTCAGTCTTTTTGCTTCAATGATGCAGGCTTATTATGCTCCAGAAAAAACGGAGTATGGATTGATGCAACATTTGGGAATGGGGAGTTGGCAAGTGAAAGATTTGATGATTGCCATGAAGAATTATACGGCTCGCAAGACGATGGAGGTGATCGCAAAACTGAGGGAAACTGATACGAAATTGAAGGGTATTGAAAAGGGGAGTGCTTCGGATGGTGAGATTATGAAAGAGCTGATTTTCTTTATTTTGCACTGATTTTTGCCCTCATTCGTGAATGATTGAATGGGATTTTTGTACAGTGAATTTGGTCTAAAAAATGTAAATTCGAGATAAATGATGGTTTCAAGCGCCAGTTTAAAGGGTAAAATCCTGATAAACTGGTGCTTTTTTTGCAGAAATAGGGGGTAGTGAAATTTTTTAGGCGAAAAATGGCGTACAATAATTTTTATGATAATTTCTCTATCCTGCGTATCTGTAGTGGTGTTTTTGTTGCTTGAAAGAGTTCGTGTGGTTTGATTATTTACAATTCATCGCTCATTTCCCAAGAATAGAATCAAAAGTGACGAAATTCGAGAAACTATATATTTTCTTAAATTTCGAATAGTAATTTCTGTTTAATTATATTTCATGCTATTTGTAAACAAATTGAGCAAATCATATACATCTTTTAATAATCAGTTTCGCGTTTCAATTTGTTTAATGAGAATAATATTTGTATTTTCTTTCAATAAATCATTGTAAACACATTTCTATGCATAATGAATATTTGTTTTGTAAATTGCTGAAAATCAGCACAATATGCATGAATATATAAAGTGTAAATTCAATAAAAATACAGATTTCGGAATATTTAGGCATATTTTTGTAAATATACCGATAGGATGGCGTCTTAATGGTTTGCTTTTCAGATAATTAGCCAAATTCTTTTATTGTGTAAATTAAAATCATTTCCGCTGATTGTTATACAGTTGTTATTTTTGACCTTTTGCACTTGAGTTATGCAATATAATAAAGGAAAATACAAAAAATACATGAATTTTATAATTTTATTTTAAAAAAATTTGGTGGGTTCAAAAATTTTATCTACTTTTGTAAACGATTTCAGAAGTGAGATTTTGCTTCACTTTTTGTAAATCAGATGTTGATATGTAAGAATTGATATATTTTTTGTGAGAAAATGGAAGATAAAGATAGAATAGAGTTTCTGATTCGTGACAAAGGACTGAGTAATGTCGAGTTCTCGGCGATTACCGGAATAGCACCTGCGACGATCTCTCATATAACGAGTGGAAGAAGCAAACCCACCCTTCCGATATTAAAGGGAATTCTTAAGGGTTTTCCCGATTTGAATCCCGAGTGGGTTTTCCTGGGTATCGGTCCGATGTATAAAATAAATAAGGTGGATTACCAGACCGATTATAATCCGAATTCGGATGGGACACCTGATCTTTTCTCTTCAGCAACTCAGGATGAAAAGCCGATTGCCAACTCAGGTGTGAGAGGCGGTTCGAATTCGGTGAATGGTTCTGATTTGAAAGATGTCATCAGAGATTCGATGATGGCTGCGATTGGTCAAAGGAAACGTCAGATTGTCGAGGTGAGAATCTTCTTCGATGACGGAACCTACGAAGCGTTCAGCACCCCAAAGACGAAGGGGTGATCAAGAAGGAATTAAGATGTGCCGACTGATTGGAGGCCAAGAAGGAATTAAGATGTGCCGACTGATTGGAGGCCAAGAAGAAATTAAGATGTGTCGATTGATTGTGAAATCAAGAAGGAATTAAGATATGCAATTAAAAGCTGAGATTAATTTCGAAATGAATTAATAAGATGTGAATTGATTGAATGAAATGCCAAAAAGAAACTTAGAAGTACGCGTGATGCGTGCGAGGATTATTAACTCAATTTAAACAATTTTTAACAAAGTAATGATATGTTAATGATTAACAATTCATTTGCTTTATGCCTGACAAAATCGTAACTTAGGTTTTGTCAGGTATTTTCGTTTTATTTGTTCGTACACGAAAAAAAATGTGATAAAATTTGGTTGACTCAATAATTGTTTGTATCTTTGCGGTGTCAACAATAATGCAACAACATAACTATTCAATTAATACTTACGGACAATGAAAAAAATCTATTTTGCAACCTTGGCTTTTGCGGCTGTACTACTTGCCTCTTGGGCCACAACAACTGTTTTTTTGCAGCAAGATGAGGCTACAGACCTCACGAGTAAAATCACTAATCCAAATCTGGACGATGGTCTGAATGGTTGGACTGTGTTAGAGGCATCGGGTCAGAGTCTGGGTGTGAAAGCAACCAGTTCGGGCAATCCGGTTTATACTTGCTTTAAGGGTGTGTTTGACATTCGTCAGACCATCAAGGATTTACAACCTGGTGTGTACACCCTGAAGGTGCAGGCGTTCTCACGTCCGACGGCTAATGCTGATGCTGTCAGCATCCCAGTGGAAGAGCAGGAGAATAACTGCTTTATCATGGCCAACTATGTGATGCAGCATCCAGTTGCTCTCACTTCGCAATGGTTGACAGAGAATCTCTCGAGTGACTGGTCGTCGCATGAGGTGGACGGGCAGACCATTTATCTGCCAAATGCTTCAGGTGCATTTGCTGAGGCTTTCAAGCGTGGCATGTATGACAATGAGCTGACGGTAGTAGTAGGTAGTAGAGGAGAGCTGACCTTTGGTGTGACAAACTTGTCGGCAACCAGTGCGAAAGGTGATACATACACAGGTTTCGATAACTTCCGCCTCTATTACGAAGGTGCGCTCACCAATGTGACAGACAAGATGGACGCCGATTTGTTGAATGTGGTTCAGGAGGGAATGATGAACAAAGACGTTGAAGCAGCTCAGACGAGTGCTTTGACTGCGTATAAGGCATCAAAGTCGGCTGAGACATTCATGACGTTGCTTGATGCGATTATGGATGCATCCGAGAGTGTAAAGGCTTATGAAGATATCACGGAAGCGCTTGAAGATGCTGAGAAGCAGACCTTGAGCGATGGAGTACGTACCGCATTCAAAGCTGCGATTGCAGATATCTTGACCGCCTATCAGAATAAAACCCTGAAAGGCGACGGAACGAAAGAAGTGGAGGCCATCAAGGCAGCACTTGAGAAAGCTATTGCAGACGATCTGGCTAATACGACAGACAAGACTGCCCTCATCAGGAATCCTCAGTTCAACGATGGGAAGGACGGATGGGAAGGTGATTTTGGAAATGGTGCGAAGAAAGGTCCGTCGAGCAATCCGGTCATTACTTGCTACGGTGGTGGTTTCAATGTCTATCAGAACATCGAGGGACTGGAGCCAGGTATTTATAGCGTACAGGCACAGGCCTTCACGCGTCCATTCAGTAATGCTGACACTTGGAATGCAGTACGTGCGAACGAGGAAGTGGTCAACAAGACTTACCTCTATGCAAACGGAACGGAGAAGCAGGTGAAGTTCATCGTAGATGATTATATGTCGCCGAAACCAAGTAGCGGAACTTGGAGTGAATTCAGTCTTGACGGAACAGCTGTCTTTGTTCCGAATAACTCGGACGCATTCTCAATCGCATTCTCCGCAGGTCTGTTTGAGAACGAAGTGATATGTATAGTGAAGGAAGATGGCAAACTGACACTCGGTATCAAGAACGAAGATACGAGCAACGGTGAATCGTATGCCGGATTCGATAACTTCCGTCTCCACTACTTAGGTAGCTGTGATATGACAGATAAGCTGCAGAATCCGAACCTCGACGACGGTCTGAACGGATGGACCGTAGAGAAGTCGGAAGGTGGTAGTGTGGGTGTAAAGGCAGCAGATACAGGCAACCCCGTTTACACTTGCTATAATGGTGTGTTCAACATCTATCAGACCTTAACGGGACTTACGCCTGGTACCTATAAAGTTCAGGCTCAGGCATTCTTCCGTCCGTGTGTGAATGATGAAATCGATGCCTTGTTGCAATCGGGCAAGGAACTGGAGAACTTCTGCTATATCTATGCAAACGATGAGGAGATTCAGCCAGTTCAACTCTCCAGCCAATGGCTCTCATCAGCAGGTTCGGGCACATGGAGAAGTCATACGATTGGCGGAAAGACCGTTTATCTGCCAGACAACTCATCGGCTTTCGCTGATGCGTTTAAGCGTGGTATGTACGACAACGAGTTGGAGGTGTCGGTAGGCTCTGATGGCAAGCTCACCGTAGGTATTCGCAACGAAGTAGCAACAGGCAGTCAAGGTATTACCTATGCAGGTTTCGACAACTTCCGTCTGACTTACATCAGCACAGAAGTAAAAGAGAAGACTGAGACAGAGGATGTGGAGACCATTGATGACATGATTGCTCAGGCAGATGCTTATAAGCAGATTGCCGCTCAAGCGAAAGAACATGCAGCCTTCGATGATGTTTACACAACGACAATGGCTGTTTACAAAGATGCTGCTGCTACTGAGGATGCGATTGCAGATGCGAGGGAGAAACTGATGGCTGCCTTCCGCAACCTGTTGAAGACTGGCGAGACAGAGACTGGACAATTTGACCTGACAGCACTCATCGAGAATCCAACCTTCGACAAGAATGCAGATGGATGGAAAATCAGCAATAAGGCCATGAAGCAGAACAGCATCGGTGTGCTGCAGGGACAGAACATTACAGACGGCGCTCAAATGACTCAGTTGCTGAAGGGAATGCCTGCAGGAAAGTACACACTGAAGGTACAGGGATTCTATCAGGATCAGGCATGGAAGCAGGCATTGTACAACTACGAGCACGGGAAGGCAGAGAGCAGGTTGAACCTTGTACTTTGGGGTAATCCTTCCAATTCTGAAGCCGCTGTGCTGACTGCTTATGAAACGAAGCCTATCAAGAGCATCTTCGACGATGCGCGCAACACGCTTGCTTCGGCTTGTCAGAGTCGTGTTGAGGATGTGGGATCGTTGGTAGATGGTCGTGGATTCCCATTATTAATAGATAAGGTGTCAGAGTCGCTCACACCTGGAGGCTATTGGAACTACTTGGAAGCAGATGTGACAGATGATAGTGAAATCAATATCGGTGTCGTTCTCGATGCAACATCATTAAAGAATAACTGGTTGATTCTCGACAACTTCCGTCTGTACTATGGTGAACGCAAGCCAATCGTTGTGAATGCAACTGTACCTGTGACGGACGACACGCCTGCTGAGGTGATGATTGTTCCTAACAATCCGTTTGAAGCCAATACGCTCATCCCATTCTCTGCTCCTTGTGATATTCCAGGCAGCAAGTTCAAAGCCGTTTACGAAATCGGTTCGCTCGATGCAACAACCGCTCGTAAGGCAGAACTGTTCCCTGTAGAGAATGTACGAGCAGGCATTCCTTGCTATGTTGAGTTTGCAGAAGAGACAGATACGCTTTGTGTAGGAAAGACCGTGCTGAAATCCGAGAAGCCCGACACCTACCAAATCAATTGGGATGGTGGAGCTATCTTTGCTTACTATGCTGGCGTATTCAACTGGCGTATGACAGAGTTCAAGAAAGCAACTCGTGCAGCCAGCTTCTTCACGAATATAGAGTTGCAAGACCTCAACAATATGAGCATTACCGGCAATATTGAGAACTATCAAGTGCGGATGTTCATGAATCAGAAGTACACGCAGTCATCATCGTCGGTAGTTAGTACTTACAATGCAATAGTTCCAGCTCGTCGTGACCTCCCACATGCAATCGGAATCCCTGTTCCTGCAAGCAAGGCAGAGGGTGCGAAGGTGAAGTATAGCCTGAATGCAGATATGACGGATGCAAAAGAAGTCGCTGTTGTGAATGCTGCTCCGATTTGCTATCTCACGAACCTCATCCCAAGCAACAAATATTACTTCGCTGTAGAATCAGCAGGACAGACAGTCGTGAAGGGAGAACTCAATGTCGAGGGTCCTGTCCGCATGATGTACGCTCCGAGTGTGTACAATATGCGTGATCTAGGAGGATGGACGGTTCAGGATGGTAAAGTCGTTCGTTACGGATTGCTGTATCGTGGAGGAGAAGTGAATGGCTATCATGCTCCTGTATTCGACGACCTGAAGGTGTTGATGGATTTGGGTATCGGTGCCGAGATAGACCTTCGTTGGCGTGACGATTATGATCAGGACAGAGAAACCAACAAATCAGGATATGGATTTGTGAAGGGTGACACTTACTATTTCGCAGGAGCGAACGACTATACAGCAGCCAACCTCAGTGAGGCAGCTACGCTGAATCGTTTCAAAGAGGAGTTCTATTTCATGATGAAGCACATCCGTCAAGGTCGTGGTGTACATTTCCATTGTGTATTCGGAGCCGACCGTACAGGTCTGTTGGCAGTATTGCTAGAAGGCTTGTTGGGCTTCGACCTCAACTCCCTCTATCACGACTATGAGTTCACCTCGTTTGCTGCACCTGCAGGTAACCGCAACAAGAGTGCTATTCAGGAGCGTATCGCAGTAGTTCAGAAAGAGAGTGGGGCAACCCTGCGCGATAAGTTCGAGAACTTCTGGCTCACGAAGATAGGTATTACTGCAGCAGATGTGGAAGAGTTCCGCTCGATTATGCTGACCGATCCTGTAGAAACAGCTGTCAAGGAAATCGAACTGAAGGAGAACGTAGGTCAGCTGCCCACCATTCAGGCTGTGTATAACGCCAATGGTGTTCAAGTTCCTCAGCATGTACTCGAGGGAGGAAAAGGCATCTATTTCATTCGTTACAGCAACGGCAGTACGAAGAAGGTGTTTGTAGAGTAAATACCATAGATTATCATGAAAAGCATAATGAAACAGATACTGACCAGTTGCGGCCTGTTGGCATTGTTAGTCCTCGCTACGATGCTGACAGGTTGTAACGATGCTCATGATATTGAGCAGCAAATCGATGAACTGTACGATAGAATGCCTCAGGAAGAGCGTATCGCACAGTTGAGAAGTATGTATATGGACGACCTCTTCGACGAACAGGGACATCTTGATACGGCGAAGTGTCGCGAACTGATTCCGTTTGGAATCGGTCATTTCTCGCAGTTCTGTATGCAGCAGCCCAGAGATCCTAACGAGTTGCGCGACCGTGTGGCTGCTATCCAAGACTGGCTGATGAACAATACCCCCAATGGTATTCCGGCTCTCTGTCATGAAGAAGTTCTCTCAGGAGTGAACACGTTGGGATCTACCATCTATCCTCAGCAGATTGGTCAGGCTTGTTCGTTCAATCCTGAACTGGCAACCTTGAAGACCCGTCAGACAAGTACTACACTCCGCAAGATGGGTGGTGTGCTTGCCCTCTCTCCGATGGTCGATGTGTGTCGTATCCCTTCATTCAACCGTCTGGAAGAATCGTATGGCGAAGATGGCTATCTGTCGGCTGTGATGGGTGTGGCTTTTGTGAGAGGATTACAGCAAGATGACTTGAAGAAGGGTGTGGGTGCTTGTTCGAAACACTATCTTGGCTATGGAGGTGGAGGAGATACTGATGAGCAGGAGATGATGGAAGATATCCTCTTTCCCCATGAGGCGATGATACGTTTGGCAGGCAGTAAGTGTGTGATGCCTGGCTACCATGCCGTTCATGGAACGAAGTGTGTTGCGAATAGTGAAATACTGCAGGACATCCTGCGTGACTATGTGGGCTTTGACGGAATGGTGGTGAGCGACTATACCGCAATCGACCAATTACCCGATTTGGATGACGTGGAGCAAAAAGCAGCTGCTGCCATCAATGGAGGCAACGATGTAGATTTCCCTCATGGTGCCAACTATCAGTACTTGCAGAAAGCGATAGATCAAGGATTGGTGAAACCAGAAGTGTTGGAGCGTGCAGTGAAGAATGTGCTTCGCTATAAATTCAGAGCAGGCCTCTTCGACAAGAATCCTTACCTCTATTCAACAGAGAAGATTGAACTCGACACTCCAGAAGAGCGAAAGACCGCTTACGATATTGCTACGCAGTCAGTTGTCCTTTTGGAGAATAACGGAGTGCTGCCTTTAACCGCGAAGCATATACTCCTTACAGGACCTAACGCAAACTCCATTTGGGCGATGTGCGGTGACTACGCGTATCCAGCTATGTCGTATTTCTGGAAACGAGTAGAGGATGTAGCCGAACGTGATAATCCCCACATTGTGAAGCTGTTGGAGGGAATGACCTCGCACAAGCCCGAAGGTGTCAATCTCCTGTATTCACGGGGTTGTGACTGGACAGATACGATTGAGACGGATTTCAAGAAAGGTGGTGATATCAGAGCTTGGGAGTATGAGATTCTGCATCGAAAGGTTGATTCGGGTGAGAAGGCAGATTTGCAAGAAGCTCTCTCTATGGCCAAGCAGGCAGATGTTATCGTGGCTGCAATGGGTGAGAACGTGATGCTTTGTGGGGAGAACCGTGACCGTCAGGGACTTCGTCTGCCAGGCAAACAAGAACAATATGTAGAAGAACTCATCAAGACGGGTAAACCTGTCGTGTTGGTGATGTTCGGAGGTAGGGCTCAAGTAGTGTCTGGTTTGGCTGAAAAGTGTGCAGCTGTTATTCAGGCTTGGTATCCAGGTGAAGAAGGAGGTAATGCTGTTGCCGACATTCTCTACGGAAAAGTGTCACCTTCTGCAAAGTTATCTGTCAGTTATCCAAATACCGAACTGAATACGCCTTTGTGTTACAACAATCCTTCCCCTCTTGCTGTTCATCCTTCGCTTAAGGCTGCAGGACCTATACTTGTTACTCCCAATATTCAGTGGCCCTTTGGTTATGGATTGAGCTATACGACTTTCGAATACCGCAATCTGCAGATTGACAAAGTTGCTTCGACCTCAGATGAATTCATCAACCTATCGTTTGAGGTAGAGAACACAGGTAAGATGGCTGCTGATGAAGTAGCACAAATCTACCTTTCACCCACGAGTGATAGCCAGCCGATTCACCCCATTCAGTTGCAAGGATTTGCTCGCGTATCGTTGCAACCAGGCGAAAGTAAAACCGTTCGTGTGAAACTCTATACTGAACAATTTGGCTACTACAGCCATGAGGGACAGCGACAGTGGAATATCTCTCCAGGAACCTATACCGTGAAGGTCGGCACTTCGTCGGCACACATCAAGATGTCGGAGAATGTGACGCTGAAAGGCAATCGTGTCACCAAGCCGCTGAGAGAGTTCTATTTCTCCGAGAGCAACGTCGAATAGTAATTAACCCTGCCCAAATAATAACGAAAATGGGGAATTATGGCATCAAAGATGAAATTATTTGAGATTCATCATTCTCAATTCGTCATAAATTACTAATTTTGCACGCTAAATCATGAGATAATAATGAAAAAGAAGATGTTTCTGCTGCTTCCTGTCTTCATGATGATGGTATCATGTGGTGAGCAGCGAATAGAAAAACCTGTTGAAGGAAATGCAAGTTTTGTATTTGCTGATAGTAGTGTGTACGAAGGAGAATGGAAGGACGGCAAGCGAAGTGGTGTAGGAAAGATGACGTGGGTGAACGGTTGTACGTACGAAGGAGAGTGGAAGAACGACAAGCCTAATGGTCAAGGGAAATACACATGGGAGAACGGCAATTCCTTCGAGGGAGAGTTCGTTGATAGTGTGCCTTGTGGGAAAGGTACCTATGTGTGGAAGGATGGTGCCTTTTATGAAGGAGAGTATAAAAACGGACATCCGAATGGAGAAGGCAAGTATCTGGCGCCTGACGGTTCGATGAAAGAGGGTACGTTCAAGGACGGATGGCTTGAAGGTGAAGGAGTCGCTATCAATGAGTTCCAAGAAAAGTATACAGGAACATTCAAGAAGGGAAGACCTCATGGAGAAGGCACGAAGGAATATCCTAATGGTGACAAGTATATCGGTTCTTGGGAAAATGGAAAGAGCGAAGGGCAGGGAACTTATATCTTCTCGAGCGGTAGTCGCTACTCAGGACATTTCCATCGAGGAAAGGCTGATGGATACGGAACCTATACTTGGGAAAATGGAAATAAATACGAGGGGAACTGGAAGAACGATAAACGTAACGGATATGGTAAATTGACCACGACTGACGGCGAAGTGTATGAGGGCGAATGGTATAATGATAATTTCATAGGTTAATTTTCCACCCCCATTTTTCTAAAAAAACAAAGAAATTGTGCCACAGAGATATCTGTGGCATTCTTTTTTGCAAAAATCAGTTTTCCACCCCTTTTGTTTGCCTGATTGAAAAAAAGTCTGTAACTTTGCGCCCAGAATCAATCAATAGACAAATATTATGAAGCTATTACCCTTTTTCTGTCTCGTCTGGCTTCTCATTTCATGTGCAGGAAGCAACCAGCAGACAAGCAAACCAATTGTCAATCAGGATCATTTTGAACTGAAGGATTCGCCATTAAAGCCCAATTATTACGCAAGTGATCCTAATCCTTATGCTTTTTATGAATCAGCTGCAAAGTTTATTGATGCTGTAAATCAAAAAGAGGGTTATTGGAGTAAGACCACGCAGGCAAGCGTGTATGCTCGTCGTTTTGTGGAAAAGCAAAAAGATGATGCTGAAGTCGTGCAATTGATGAAATGGCTTCCAGATTACATCTCTTGGGAAGTTTGGCGACAATTATATATAAATAAGGTGAGTGCGACTGTTCGTGCTCAGTTCGATACGGTACAGCTGAAGAAAGAATGGAGTCGTACAGAGTTCACCTACCGTGATAATGTTTTGAAGCGAGGTGTGAATGGTGAACTTGTGGCGTCGGGGAAGAAATGGGTAGATGAAACCATCGAATGGGAGAAACAGGTTGAAGAAGAGGGGCTGTTTGTTACATACGAAGTGATGCCTGAATACCCTGAAGGTGAGGATGCCTTGATGACTTATATAAAAGACAATGTAAAACTGCCTGAGTGTGTATTGGATGGTCGAGTACAAGGTAAGTCTGTCATTGATTTCGTGGTAGAAGTCGATGGTGAGTTGGAGGAGTTTAGGATTGTCCGTTCGTTGAACAAAGAATGTGATGACGAAGCAATACGGGTTCTCAAAACAATGCCACGATGGAAACCTGGTAGAATGAGGGGAAAGCCCATTCGTACAAGATATACGATTCCTGTAGTGTTCAAGCGTCAAGAATAAGAAAGTACCCCTTTTTGATGCTAAATTATCGTTCTGAGAACAAAAAAATGCCGATTTGTTTTGTGTTTCGCTTGTCTTTTCTTATTTTTGCAGTGTAATTAAATAAGAAGAGGACTATGATATACTATCCAAATGCAAAAATCAATATCGGGTTGAACGTGGTAGCCAAACGTCCAGATGGTTATCATGACTTAGAGACGGTTTTCTATCCTATCAACCTGCAGGATGCGATCGAGATGAACGTCATTGAGGACGATGTTCCCATGTGTGGGTATCGTCTGAAAGTGACAGGTAATACACTTGGCGGTACCCCCGAAGACAATCTGGTCATCAAGGCGTACAAGTTGCTAAAGTCCGATTATGACATTCCCGACTTGAGTTTCAATGTGTTCAAGCACATCCCGACAGGTGCAGGGTTAGGTGGAGGGTCGGCAGATGCCGCATTCACTATAAAGGCCATCAATGACAAGTTCCGTTTGGGATTGACCGATTCAGATATGGAGAAGTATGCATCTATCCTTGGGGCTGATTGTCCGTTCTTCATCAAGAACCGTCCGGTAATGGCAACAGGTATCGGCAATGTGTTCCATCCCATCAAATTGTCGCTGAAAGGCATGCATTTACTGCTCATCAAACCTGATGTTTATGTATCAACAGCTGATGCCTACCGCAATGTGACTCCGAAACGACCAAAGCAATCGCTTTCAGAGTTGTTGCAACAACCGATTGATACTTGGAAGGATACGGTGAAGAATGATTTCGAAGATAGCGTATTCTGCAAGTATCCAGAGATTGCTGCGATAAAGGACAAGATGTACGACATGGGTGCGTTGTATGCAGCAATGTCGGGAAGTGGCAGTAGTGTGTTTGGATTCTTCAAAGAGCCGGTAGCGTATGTTGACGAGACCTTTGCCGGCTATTTCTGTCGTCAGAGAGAACTGGAATGAGCGCAAAGGAACAGATAGAGGCTCTCCGTAAGGAGTTGCATCAGCACAACTATAATTATTATGTGTTGAACCAGCCGACAATCAGCGACTATGAGTTCGACCAAAAGATGCATGAATTGGAGGAGTTGGAACAGCAACATCCTGAATATGCCGATCCTAATTCTCCGACTCAGCGTGTAGGTAGTGACTTGAATCAGTCGTTCAAGCAGGTTCCGCATAAATATCCGATGTTGTCTTTGGCGAATACCTACAACGAAGGCGAGGTACGCGACTTCTATGAGCGTATCCGTAGCGGTTTGGAGGGAGAGGACTTCGACATCGTAGCTGAAATGAAATACGACGGATTGAGCATCTCATTGACCTATGTGGACGGCAAACTGACGCAAGCAGTGACTCGTGGAGATGGTGTGGTGGGTGATGATGTAACTGCTAATGTTCGTACGATTCGCAGCATACCTTTGCAGTTGAAAGAGGGATCGGGCTATCCCCATGAGTTTGAAATCCGTGGTGAAATATTGATGCCTTGGACTTCGTTCGAGGCGTTGAATGCAGAACGTGAGGCGAAGGAGGAACCGCTCTTTGCCAATCCCCGTAATGCTGCAAGTGGTACGTTGAAATCGCAGAAATCCGAATTGGTGGCTGCTCGCAAGCTGGATGCCTATCTCTATTATCTGATTGTGCCCGAAAACGCTTCCGTACAGCAACCGTCTTTGGGTGGTATGGCCGATTTGTTTGGAGGCGTAGAAGAACAGCCGTTCTCCAACGATTATCATTATGAAGGGTTGATGCAGGCAAAACAATGGGGGTTCAAGATCTCGGAGGGGATGAAGAAGTGCAAGACGATAGACGAAATCTTAGACTTTATCAACTATTGGGATAAAGAGCGTAAGAACCTACCTGTTGCTACAGATGGCATTGTGTTGAAGGTAAATTCGTTGCGTCAGCAACGTCATTTGGGTTATACGGCAAAGTCGCCTCGATGGGCAATCGCCTATAAGTTCAAGGCTGAGCGCGAGTGTACAAGGTTGAACGAGGTAACCTATCAAGTAGGTCGTACTGGGGCAATCACTCCTGTGGCAAATATGGATCCTGTGCAGTTAGCAGGAACAATCGTGAAACGTGCATCGTTACACAATGCGGATATCATCGAAGAATTGGATCTCTACGTGGGCGATATGGTGTATGTAGAGAAGGGTGGTGAGATTATCCCGAAGGTTGTGGGAGTCGATAAGTCGCAACGTGTACCAGGGATGCAGAAGGTGGCGTTTATTACTACCTGTCCCGAATGTGGCGCTCCTTTGGTGCGTTACGAAGGCGAAGCTGCCCATTATTGTCCGAACGACAGCGGATGTCCTCCACAGATAAAGGGACGTATCGAGCATTATATCAGCCGAAAGGCGATGAATATCGACAGCTTAGGACCTGAGACGGTAGATGATTTCTATCAGCGTGGATTGATTCATGATATTGCTGACCTCTACACACTGACTGTTGCACAGGTTGCGGGGTATAACAAGAACCGTGTAGTGTCAGCCACAAAGGCTGTACAGGCCATTCAGGATTCTGTTAACGTACCGTTCGAACGTGTGGTTTTTGCCATCGGAATTCGTTTTGTGGGCGAAACGACAGCTAAGCTCTTGGCGCGTAAGTTCAAATCGATGGATGCCCTTCGACAAGCCTCTCTTGAGCAGTTGCTCGACGTAGACGGGGTGGGGCAGGTGATAGCCGAGAGTGTCATACGTTATTTCGCTGATGCAAAGAACAATGATATCATCGACCGATTGGCGGCTGCAGGTGTTCAGATGCGGATGTCCGATGAAGAACTTGCTGACCACACTGATAAGCTTGCAGGACAGAGTATCGTCATTAGCGGGGTGTTTGAGCGTCACTCGCGTGATGAGTATAAGGCGATGATTGAAAAGCATGGAGGCAAGAATGTTGGCAGTATCTCTGCAAAGACCTCCTTTGTGCTTGCAGGTGATAATATGGGACCTGCAAAATTGGAGAAAGCGCAGAAACTGGGTGTGAAAATCGTGAAGGAAGACGATTTTTTACAGATGCTGACCTAATATGTCATAAATATTTCGTACCTTTGCACCCAATACAACAACATCATATGGCACATAATAAATTCAGAGGCTTAGGAATTGCACTTGTTACCCCCTTCACAAAGGAAGGTGCAGTTGACTATGACTCATTGCGACGAATACTTGACTATCAGTTAGGAAATGGTATTGATTTCCTATGCATTCTTGCCACTACGGGCGAGACTCCATGTTTGACGGTGGAGGAAAAACACAAAATCAAAGAGATTGTTATTGAAAAGGTTCACGGCACAATTCCTATTCTGATGGGGTGTGGAGGTAACAACACATCTGAGATAGTTCATGCACTGAAGACGGAGGACTTTACGGGTATCGATGGTATTCTGAGTGTGTGCCCTTATTACAACAAACCATCGCAGGAGGGACTCTATCAACACTTCAAGGCAATCGCCAACGCAACCACATTACCAGTTGTTCTGTATAATGTTCCTGGGCGTGTTGGTGTGAACATGACGGCCGAGACAACGCTGCGTTTGGCAAACGACTGCCAGAATATCGTGGCAATTAAAGAGGCAAGTGGTAATTTTACCCAGATTGACGATATCATTAAGAACAAACCTTCACACTTTGAAGTCATCTCGGGTGATGACGGTATCACCTTCCCATTGATTACATTGGGAGCTGTGGGGGTTATCAGTGTGATTGGAAACGCATTGCCAAACGAGTTCGGACGTATGGTACGTTTGGCGCTCAGCGGCAATTATGCGGATGCACTCACCATTCATCACAAATTCACCGAATTATTCAAACTCCTGTTTGTCGATGGTAATCCTGCTGGTGTGAAAGCCATGATGAACAGCATGGGGTTGCTTGAGAACGAACTCCGTCTGCCGCTCGTTCCTGCACGACTTACCACGTTTGGCGAAATCAGCGCAATCGTCAAAGAGTTGAATATCAAGTATTAACCAACAGAAAAACGAGGCCGATTGACCTCGTTTTTTCTTTGTTTTCCTGTCCTGATTATCGAACGACCTGTGTGAATTCAGGCTTCGCACCAGCTTCCTTACCTACTACAACGTAGATGATTGAGGAGTCACCTCCACCTCCACCGAAGCCGCCGCTCTTCACGGTGAACTTATATTCTGTGCCGTCCGGAGTCTTTCTGCTACCAACAGTCGAAGGCGTTCCGAGTGGAAACTGATAGCTTGAGCAAGCTTCGTTGAAGATTGCTTTCTCGGCATCTGTCACGGGTTTCTGCTCGCTGAATGCAGGCAGAGGTGCTACGGTGCCTTGAACGAATTTGTTTTCAATCAAGAATCGCTTGAGTTCCTTTGCCGCAGCAGCTACACGAGCAGTGCGTACTCCGTATCCTTCCTTGACGGTAGCCTTCGGGAGTGCCTTCTTCAGTGCGTCTGTTGATGTGTTCAAACCACCGCTTCCGAACGTGCAGAAGGGGACGATGGTTTTGCCTGCGAAATCATTGTTCTTCACCAGTGAAGCGATAGGGTTGGCATAGGTGCCGAACCAAATCGGGTATCCAAGGAAAATCGTGTCGTAGTTAGCCAGTTTCGACTTCAGCGGTTTCAGTTCGGGCCATTCTCCGCTCTGCATCTCACGCTGACCGCGTTGCATTGTCTCATTGAAGTTGCCCGAGTAAGGCTTCACACATTCAATGACCTCGATGTCTGCACCCAGTTGTTTCTGCAACTCTTCAGCTACTGTTTTTGTCGATCCTGTCTCAGAATAGTAGAGCACAAGTCGTTTCTGTGCGTAAATACAAGTAATGCTTATCACCATCAATGCAATTGATAATAAAAGTCGTTTCATAAGTTGTAATTTTGTTGTTTTGAGTTTAATTTGTGGCAAAATTACTAAATAATTATTAAATATGCATCACGAATTATGAATTATTTGTAAATTTGCTCCCAAATATTAATTAATTGACGATTATGGAGGTAAAAACAGTAGGAATTGCAAGCGACCACGCAGCTTTTCCGTTGAAGCAGTTTGTGAAGCGTTACCTTGAAGAGAAAGGTATGGAATACAAGGATTATGGCACCTACACCGAGGACAGTTGCAATTATGCCACTTACGGACACGCATTGGCAGAAGGCATCGAGCGAGGCGAAGTATATCCCGGAATCGCTATGTGTGGTAGCGGAGAGGGCATCAGCATGACACTCAACAAACATCAGGGCATTCGTGCCGGATTGGTGTGGCAGCCAGAGATAGCTCACCTCATTCGCGAACACAACAATGCAAACGTCATCGTCTTTCCTGGTCGCTTCATCTCCGAGGAAACCTGCCGAGAGTGTCTCGACGAAT
Source organism: uncultured Bacteroidales bacterium (assembly GCA_902785075.1). GTDB lineage: Bacteria > Bacteroidota > Bacteroidia > Bacteroidales > Bacteroidaceae > Colivivens. The sequence continues at coordinate 68,982 of CACZXN010000006.1, forward strand.
TCTTCGCCACCGAGTTCGCTGGAGGTCGCCATCAGACACGCATCGACGCCATCCCATGTAAATAGTCTCAACAGACATAGAAAAGAACCATTATGGGCAAGATATACACAAGGAAGGGCGATAGGGGACAGACATCCTTAGTCGGAGGGCAGCGCGTATCGAAATGCTGCGATCGTCTTGAGAGCTATGGCACCATCGACGAGCTGAATTCCCACATTGGAGTGCTCATCACCCTTTGCTCCGACCATCACGATGTGGAGTTCCTCACCAACATACAGTCAACCCTGTTTGTCGTGGGAGGCTATCTCGCTACAGATAATACCACCCCCAAGGAACACCCCGAAACCATCGTGACAGAGGAGATGGTCAGCGCAGTCGAGGCAGAAATCGACCGCCTCGAAACCATTGTCCCACCCCTGCGCTTGTTCGTACTCCCTGGAGGCTGTCGTGAAGCCGCCTATGCTCATGTATGCCGAACCGTATGTCGGAGAGCCGAACGCTGCATGTTCCGTCTTGTAGAATGCGGCATCGAGGTCGATGAACGAGTTACCTCGTATGTCAATCGCCTGAGCGACTATTTCTTCCTGTTGGCACGAAAACTCAATATCGATGCAGGGAAGGGTGATGTCACATGGAAAAGCCATTAAAATAACGAAAACGAAAATCAAAAAACAATAAAATCATGAAAACAGTAAAGACCCTGATGATTGTGCTGGCATGCATGTTTGCTATGTCGGCAACAGCAAAAAAATACCCAGTCATTAAGTTTGAGAAGACTACTATCGACCTTGGAACCTTCTCACAGGACAACCCAGTGCAAACCTGTGTATTCAAGTTCAAGAATGTAGGGAAAGCCAAACTCGCTATCACCTATGTCCACACATCATGTGGTTGTACCGTAGCCGACTACCCCAAAGACTTCATCAGCCCTGGAGGTTCAGGCGAAATCAAAGTGACTTACGACGGAACAGGGAAACTTCCAGGAAAGCTGAAGAAAAGCATCCAAGTGTTCTATAATGGGAAGCCCAATTCCGAGGACCTGGTACGAATCTACATCACAGGCGAGATGTCTGCTCAGCCAAGCAGCGACTTGTCCAAGTCAAAATAAATCAACAAAGAACTCTTGAACCTTGAACCCCAAAAGGAGAGCCTCGGCCCTCCTTTTTCTATTTATACATCCGCCACGAGCGGAGAGATTAGCAGCATGCCTGCAGCGCAGATGAGCCTAGCAAAGCTCCCAATACGGTGATGATGAATCGGATGATTTCTA
>CACZXN010000007.1 GCA_902785075.1 uncultured Bacteroidales bacterium
GATGTTAGCCATCTGTTCGAGTTTCTCATCGTTCAGTTCCATTTCGTCCCAAAGCTCATTGGCACGTTTGGCAACTTTTTTGAAGTAGTATTCCGATAATACTTGCTGCACTTCTTTCAGCTCTTGCTCAGAGTTCATGCGTGAGAACATCTGAAGCAGGTGTAGCTGGATAGGATTGAAAACAGTTGCTTGCATAGTCTTTTCTCCTTTTTATTCTTTCACGTTGCAAATGTACGGATTTATATTGACATAATCGATATAAACACCTAATTATTTTCTTTTATTAATTGATAAAACGCCGTTATTGCCCAAACGTGATGTCACGACGAATCATCGAGATGGTCTTTGGCGTGACATTGAGAAACGAAGCGATGTCCTGCAACGTGAGGTGTTGCACAATACCCGGACAGCGACGCATGAGCAGGTCGTAGCGTTCACGGGGTGTGGTACGGAAGAAATCAAGATAGCGGGCACGAGCCTGACCAAGCAGATGCTCGCCGATGAGATAGCGCAATTCCATCTGCTCTTCATTTTCACGGAACCATGCCAACAACTTCTCCCCACTCACACGGTGAATACGACTGTCCATCATCGCCTCAATCGTCGTCTGCGATGGGCGACCATAGAGACAAGCAGGGTAATCACCCGCATACTCATCACTGAACGAGAACCATGTGAGATGCTCCTTGCCATCGCTGATACCTCGAGCCGTATACTTGAAGCATCCTTCCGTCACGAAACCGAACCAGTGAGCCGGCTCACCCTCGCACTCCATCCGCTCCACCTTCCGGAAGCAGACCTCCTCACCCTCACGCTCACAAAGCTCATGTAATGCCCGCAAGTCAATACCATCTGATGTCTTGAATTTCTGTTCCATGACTGCATAACTACTTCGCATAGTCCACACGGAAGATGTTGACGGCATTGCCTCCACCGCCTGAACGTCCTTGCGAGGTGGTGAAGATGTAGCGTCCGTCCTTCGAGATGTCAAGTCCTACTGGATAGCTGTCCACAGATATGTGGGTGATGACCTTCATTTCCTTCGCATCGACAATATAGAGGGCGCTGGCGTTGTTGCAAGCTGCAAAGATGTACTTGCCTGAGGGTGACAGCTCGATGGTACGTGCGCCTGTGCCCACCTTGCAGTTGGTCCATCCGGTTATCTCCCCTTTCTTGTTCTTCATCTGACGGGCTGCATTGATGAACTTCTCCAGTTCAATACGCTGAACATATCCGCCTCCGTTAATGCTGAGATAGAGGTAGCCGTTCTTAATGACAAGATGGCGTACGTTGCCCATCATACCGAGCAGACGTCCCATATACTCTGACTTCTGGAGATCGATGACGGCAATACCGCCTCCGCCACCCATGCAGCCTACAAGCAGATAGTGGCCATCGGGAGTGAAGACCGTTCCACGAAGTGCGTAACCGCTACCGTTGTCGCGATCGACTGGGGAGGTAAGACTATAATGGAGGTCGAGCTGATGGTCGATGATGAACACTTCCTTATGATGCCATTGCTTGGGATCAGAACTGGAGATATCGATGAGTCCAACGGTGTTGTTACCCCAGTGGGAGATAGCTACATACTTGCCATCGGGTGATGTAGCAATCATCTTGGGCAGCGGACCTGTCTCCATAAGGCGGATAATCTTGTCGGTCTCGGTGTCGATGATGGCAACAGCTGAAGGGTCTTGTGCATTGATGTCGTAGTTGCGACGATAGTAAGGTACCCAGAGATACTTTCCACCATGTGAGAAGGTGCTCTCGACCGGTTTACCGAAGAAGGTGTTGAGGGCAATGCCGCGACCGTTGTAATGAGTAAACGGATAGAGGCCTGAAGGCTTACTCCAAAGAGCTGCATCGCGCTTCTCGTCGAACTTGTGGTTGATGACAGCGAGTTTCTTAAAGCCATCCATCGCATACGCCACAGTCTTGGCTCCCTCGAGGGAGTTGACATAGAACTTCTTGCCACTTGGATGCACATTGACCGACTTGGGCGAATGGATGTCCTGATCGTACGTGTTAGCATCGCTACTTGAATAGGCTATCTTCTTTCCAATCAACGTGACGGAAATACGTCCGTCAGCGGACTTTACTTCCGTACCAATCTTTGGATGAACAATCTGAGCGGAAGCCATGATGCTTGTCGCCAGAAATAGGCTGGATAAATAATACTTCATTTTGGTTTCTTTATTTGTATAGATGATATGATGATACTCATGAGCGGACTGATATAGTTGAAGAAACAGAACGGCAGGTATTCAAGTGTAGGAACGCCCAGCACGGTACTCTGAGTCATACCGCAAGTATTCCACGGAATGAGCACAGAAGTGACAGTCGTGGAGTCTTCGGTGGTTCGAGACAAGAGACGTCCCTCGTAGCCCTTCTCCTTATAAGCCTTTTTGAACATGCTGATGGTGAGGATGATAGAGATATACTGATCGCATGTGAGGATGTTTGAAAGCAATCCCGAACAAGCGGTTGAAGCAACCAACGAAGTCGTTCCGCGAATGAGACGCATAATGACCAATGTGATGCTTTGAAGCATTCCGCTTGCAACCATCGCTCCACCGAAACACATGGCACAGAGGATGAGCCAAATGGTGTTCATCATACCTGCCATTCCACTCGTAGCTACCAACTCGTTCACCACCTCACTACCCGTATCGACATTTGTAGATGTAAAGAAAGTCATCAGTACACCTTTTACACATTGTCCGACAGAACCGCAGAATGAGAGCGACGGATCATCGGCAATCTTAATCAGGATATCGGGTTGAAGAATCAATGCACACACCCCTGCGAGCAGCGACGAAGCAAAGAGAGTGATGAGCGACGGTACCTTCTTGGCAATCATCACAGCTGTGGCGATAGGTACCAGCATCGTCCAAAGGGAGATGTTGTAGGTCGAACCCAAATGCTCCGTATATTCCTTCACCAACACATCGCCTTCTGAAACAAAGAAGAATCCGGCAACCACAAAGATAACCAAAGTGACGCACATGGAAGGGATGGTCGTCTTCAGCATGTAGCGAATATGGACAAACAGATTAACCTCAGCCACACTGGATGCCAACACGGTGGTATCACTCAGCGGACTGATCTTATCACCGAAGTAAGCGCCAGAGATGATGGCACCTGCCGACCAGTATTCGGGTATGCCCAACGCATTTCCAATACCAATCAGCGCCACACCGATTGTAGCTACTGTGGTCCACGAAGAGCCAGTCATCACAGACACAACGGCACAGATGATGCAGGTACAGGCCAGATAATAGGTGGGAGACAGGATTTGAACACCATAATATATTAATGTAGGCACAACTCCACTCACCATCCACGACGAAGACATCATGCCGATAATCAGCAGAATGCAAAGTGAAACGACAGAACTTGATACCGTATCTACGATGCCTTGCTCAAACGATTTCCACTTCGAATGATAAACCAACATTGAGATAAGTATGCATACAGACGAAGCCATCAGCAGAGCAATCTGAGTACCTCCACCCAAGGCATCGCTGCCAAACAAGCTTATCATGACGACCATCATCCCTACCAGCACAACGACGGGTATGATGGCAATCAGAGGATGAGGTATGCGTTCCAGACTTTCGTTTTCTAAAGGTAGACGGGTTGACATGTGTGTGTGTGGTATTAGCGATTCAACAAGATATAATTGACAAGGACCTCACGACGGTCTCCATAGGGATATAACACGGCGTACTCGAATTCATTGATGGGGTCATCGGGCGTTATTCCTTTTCTATAGTCGTAGTTTCCATCCTTATCTCCGACAAATGCTACTGCAGGATAAATGGTAAATTGATAGTCGGAAGGTATTGCTTTCAGCATCACATTCTGACCAGCTGTGGTCTGTCCTATCACTCTCACACAATCGGGCGACATGGCTTGCAAGCCGTGTATCAACCACTCAGCAGCACCTTGGGTATATTTGCTCGTGATGAAGTACAGATTGTAGGCACCCGTGGTTGTGATGGAATATGTCTGGTTATTAGCTGACTTCGAGGGATTCCAGAACGTACGCAGGAAAGGACCATCGACTTGACCGATGAGTTTTGCTACCTCACATACGCACTCGATAGTTCCCCTGTTACACAGACGCAAATCAATAATCAGGTCGTACATCGTGGGAGATTTCAAACGATTGATAGCAGCCGTTATCTCCTCCGTTTGACTGAGGTCGCTCAGCATCAGATAACCAATATCGCTATACAACAGGCGACTCACCATCACAGCAGGAACTGTCACACGTTCGGACTTCCCTATCGTCAACGTATCGTGTCCCGCCCAACACAATGCTTCTTCATCATCACTAAGACCTAAATGACTTACATGCAGTTTGCGCGAACGACCGTTCACCAGATTCTTGATGATGGAGGAGTTTACCTTGTCATTATCAATCTGACCGATGAAATCGTTACGTTGCAACCCACATTGCTCAGCAGGCGAATTGGCATACACCGTCAAGACTCGAGCATATTGCTTCGTGGTCTCACCTGTCGGGTCACTCATCAGTTCCACATCCATTCCGTATGAATTGATATGATTGAAAGTGCCGCATGGTAATGGGTCGGACTCAATCGTATCGATAAGACAATACGACCACTTATCATTCGCTTTGCTCTGTGCCGTCAGTTTAGAAATGAAATCAGTAGGCTTGGAAAAATATTGCTGCCAATCGACATCCTTAATGCTATCGCCCCACAAATACCATTCTGTCATCAAGTCTTGCAACTGATGACATCCCACCGTTTTCTCCTCGTATTCATAAGTTCGGTCCTTTCCGCACGCCACACACAGCAGTCCTACTGAACACCATGTAACGAGCTGAAAAGAGAACGAAGACCTAATGTGTTTGTATATATTCATATATTTTCAATACATCTTGTGTATCTACAGCACCATCACCATTCACATCCTCAACTGGCGAAGTGCCCTGCCCTGTTGCATTCTGGATATATTCGTAAATCTTCAAGACATCCTGAGTATCCACAGCACCATCACCGTTCACATCTTCCGGCAATGAAGTAGCTGCATAGGCTGTAAGCGTCAAGCGGAAATCATCAGCCTTGTAGAAGAATCCTTCCTTGACACCGATTTCCAACTCACCCGACTCCACGAAGATATCATCGATACGAGCTACAACCAAATAATGAGCTCCCAACGGACTGGACTTTACAACTGCTGTAGTATCACCTGCAAAGAGCGTAATCTCATGTCCTTCTGACGAGCCGACCTTTGCAGTCAGTCGGTAGTAACCCTTAGGCAGATCCTTCACAACCTGCGAGAGCGAACTACTTGTACTGTCAGCCTTACAATTATACAGGAAAGATGTTCCGTCACCTCCCACACTCTTCACCGCCAATTCCGTATTTTTCTTGATAGTTCCCTCAGTAGTCCAACCCGTTTTTCCTGATTCAAACGAAGGATTGGTTATGTAGGAAGTGTAGTCTATCATTTCGTAAGGATTCGGTGCATCAACGATATAGCGTTGTGTCATTGCTTCCAACTCTTTACAACGCTGACGCACTTCAGAGAGAACTGCCTCACGCTCTGCAAACATAATCTCTGCAGAGTCTTTCATTGCAACGAATGCTTTTGTCGAATCTCGATGGGCATAATTCTGATGTTCATCAAGTGCAATATATGCTGCTTGTATCGCTTCTGCCAAGTTTTGATATGTCGGGTCAGATGTGATTGAGGAATAAGCGCGGAATTCCTTTGTCACCTTTGCATCATAGAAATAGCCACGCAAAGCCTCAACTGCTGTACCTTCGTCCACAATAGTGAAATACTGCTGATCTGCATCGTTCACCATCATCGCTCCTTGGGGAGTGGTTGTAGCAACAAATGTTCCGACCAAAGCTGAATCTACATTTTCCACAGGTGCTTTCACCACATTCACGTTCTTTCCGCAAAGTGTCTGTTGTTTGTCGCTCGACGACATCATGATATAGGTATGACCGGCAACCAACGAACGTACATCTGTCGTTCGATTGCTGATACCGCTGGAGATATGCGAATCTATCTGACGGGCATAGATTCCTGCAGGAACATCTACATCACAAGGCACAGTCATCAATCCCCATCGTGCTGCGGGTAGATTGACTGCCACTGAAGCCTCAATCGCTGTAAAATCGGCTTTCGGAGCAAAGTCATATCCTGGTGTGAGCACCAACTGCTGGCACACGCCGTTCTTGATTACATTCAGTCCTGTAGCTTCCGAATCGTCGCTTACATAAAAGACTGCATTCGGATTGGCATCCAACACAGGAATGCGTCCAATCTTATTCACTTCCGTTAAGTCATAGCAGGTAGCTCCTTTGTATGCTGTTTTCTTCGTCAACGTGACAAATTTGTTCATATCCCATACACCTGCAACTTTCAGACATCCGTCAACCATTTCGACCGCCTCAAGTTCTGCATCTTTCAACACAAATCGAACCGTTGCAGCCTCCTCTGATGGCTTCTGAAGGATATCATCAGAACGCATCGCAGGAATGGTATCGATCATCACTCCATAATACAGATTGCCTACAGAGATCGGACAAGCAGTTGTTGACGAGATGGAGATGGAGGCAATTCCTGTTCCTTGTGGATCGATGGTCACTTTACCGTATTTGTATCCTACATAGTTGAACGTCTGTCCATCATCAGTACTTTCATAGATAGCCATACGAGGTGAACCATCGAAACCTATCATACTCTTATTCTCGATCTCTGCATCGACTGTCGTACGGTTGTTATAAACCACTTGATAGGTTTGATTGTTGTGTATTTCCTGATCACAGCTGCCAAACAACGTCAGTTGCTTGAGCCATAAGTCGTTAACAGGAGTTTCGGGTTCTACTTCGTATTTTGCCAATATGTTCAGGTTCTTGTCTGTCACAAAGAAATACCACTTCGAACCAGTTGTCGGTTTCGCCTGCAACTTCACTCTCACGGCTGTTCCTTTATTGCTCACAATCGTTTCTGTATCCTTATCCTTTGCCTCTGATAGATTGGTAGGATTCTTGCCTGTGGTATTTGCAAATAGATACAAGCCGGAATAGTCAAGTGTTCCATTGTTGATAACCTCAACCGTAAAGGTGTTCGAACGATTGAAATATACCTTTGGACGAATAATAAATTCTGCTTTCAGATTGGGTTTACGGGGAGAGACACCTACCACATATTCTTGCCAACTATCGTTAAATCCCCATGATGGACTTTGATGACGAGCTACAGTATAGTATCCGTCATTCTGTCCGCCCCAACCCAGATTGAAATGGAACAAACCTGTTTTTGCCTGATAACCGTCGATTACGATAGCATGCCCTTCTGTCACTGTTTCACCCTTTTCGTTCTGACGCTCTTTACAACCCGCATAGAGCACAGGTGCTTGCTTCGACAATTCATTGTATAGTTGAGTAATCCAATTATCATCCGATACGATATCATTACCTCCCTGATCTTTATATCTATGTGTACCTCCATTCATGCCAAACACATTTTGGAATACACGCATGCAGTTTTCGGGATAACCTGCTGTTCCACCCGACGCATTGGTTCCGTAAACCAGTCCTGCACCACCTCCTACGACAGCCATGAGAATAGCGACTGCTTCTCGATACTCTTCGGGTTCAGTCCGATAACTGGTTCGCATCAAGTCCCATTTCAGAGGAGTCCCTTTCGGGAAAGCTTTTGTTGCCTTTGCTATATTGCCCGAGGTATAACTGGATGTAGCACCCAGAGTATATGCCGTCAGATCCTTATGCCAATAATACAAAACCTGTGCTGCAGCTGTAGCAACACATCCTGTTATACACCTTTCGTTACCAGTCTTTGCATCTGGACACAGATTATTGTAAGGCCAGCCTTGATCCCAATGGGTTTGAACCAAGGGAGCAATATCAGTTCTTCCTGCTACAGCAGCACGTCTCCTTGGTGCATTTGATGCCTGAGCATCTTCAATCATATTACCATAGTAATCCAAATACCACTTTAGGAATGGGGCGATATTATCTTCATCGAAATCTCCCGTCTCGGTATATCCCAACACATCTGTAATGGCATCATCACCACTCACAATGACAAATCCCTGATTCTCCCCACGACTAAATATATAATAAGGAGCTGTTGACTGATACTTTGGAGCAAACCTACGTCCATCGGTATGCTTACGAATTGCCTTCTTGACCAACTGAGGCTGAGCATTCGTATCGCTCATAAACTGAGCAGCCAATTGTTTTGCTTTTTCAAAATCAATAGGATCGGCCATCAACACAGCCGCCACACATAAGGCACTGAATGTAAGGAATAATTTTTTTTGCATGTTTTTGGTATTATTAGTTTTTATTCGTCTAATTTCAACACAGCAAGGAATGCCTTTTGAGGCACTTGCACATTGCCGATTTGTTTCATACGTTTCTTACCGGCTTTCTGTTTCTCCAGCAGCTTACGTTTACGGGAAACATCACCTCCATAACACTTTGCCAACACGTCCTTACGAACTTGTTTCACAGTCTCACGCGCAATGATTTTTCCTCCGATAGCTGCCTGAATAGCGATATCAAACTGTTGACGTGGCAACAGGTCTTTCAGTCGCTCACACATACGACGACCGAGAGTCACAGCATTGTCCACATGCGTCAAGGTCGACAAGGCATCCACACTTTCGCCATTCAGCAAGATGTCAAGTTTCACAAGTTTTGACGGACGGAAACCTGCACTATGATAATCAAACGAAGCGTAGCCACGACTGATGCTCTTTAACTTATCATAGAAATCGATGACGATTTCACCCAACGGCATCAGGAACTGAATCTCGACTCGGTTACCCGCTATAAACTCTTGTTTGACGAGTTCGCCTCGTTTACTTAGACACAAGGTCATAATCGGTCCGATATAAGTTGATGTTGTGATGACTGTTGCATGGATATAGGGTTCCTCAACATGTTCTATCAGAGTCGGATCGGGCATACTCGAAGGGTTATGCACCTCTTGGGCATTCCCATGTTTGTCATACACCATATACGATACGTTAGGTACCGTCGTGATGACATTCATGTTAAACTCACGATCCAGTCGTTCCTGAACAATCTCCATATGAAGCAATCCAAGGAAGCCACATCGGAATCCGAATCCCAAAGCAGCCGAACTCTCATGCTGGAACGACAAGGAAGCATCGTTCAACTGTAGTTTCTCCAGCGAAGTGCGAAGGTTCTCGTAGTCTTCCGTTTCTATCGGATAGACACCCGCGAACACCATTGGTTTCACCTCTTCAAAACCCTCAATAGCTGTATCGCTTGGATTAGACACCGTGGTGATTGTATCACCCACCTTCACCTCCACGGCATTCTTGATGCCTGAAACGATATAACCCACATCACCTGTTCTCAGTTCCTTCTTAGGAATCATATCCATCTTCAACACACCAATCTCCTCTGCCATATATTCTTTCTTCGTGTTGATGAAACGCACCTTCTCTCCAGGGCGCATCACACCGTTCTCTATCTTGAAGTATGCAATGATACCACGATAGGAGTTAAAGACAGAATCGAAAATCAATGCCTGCAAAGGTGCATCTTCATCACCTGTCGGATGTGGAATGCGCTCAACGACTGCATTCAAGATATCCTCCACACCCTCTCCTGTCTTACCCGAAGCCAGAATAATCTCCTCACGCTTACAACCCAAGAGGTCGATGATTTCATCGGCCACCTCATCGGGCATAGCATTCGGCATATCTATCTTATTGATGACTGGAATGATTTCCAAGTCGTTATCGATAGCCATATACAGATTTGAGATGGTCTGTGCCTGTACTCCCTGAGTAGCATCGACAACCAACAAAGCTCCTTCGCACGCTGCTATCGAACGCGACACCTCGTACGAGAAATCCACATGTCCCGGAGTATCAATCAGGTTCAGCACAAACTTCTTACCATTTGCTTCTGACATCTTACCTCTGTATTCATACTCCATCTGAATGGCATGACTCTTGATAGTGATACCTCGTTCGCGTTCCAGGTCCATATCGTCCAACATCTGACCTTCCGTCACCTTAATCGTATGAGTGTACTCCAACAGACGATCTGCCAAAGTCGACTTGCCGTGATCAATGTGGGCGATGATACAAAAATTACGTATATGATTCATAAATCTTTAATCTGCGATGTTTTTGAGTTGCAAAGTTAAGCAAAAAAAAATACTTATCAGTATAAACTGATAACTATTTTACAGAAAATAGGTCAGAACACAACCATAATCGCCACTTTTGTGCCCTACCCCCTTACTTCAATGACTCTCTTGCGAGGGAAAAGATGTAGTTACGACTAATAGGGTATTTCAAGTGTCAGACCATCATAAGCATAATGAATCGCAGGAGGAAGCATTCGTTCGGCTTCTGCATGAGGAAGCACAAAATGACTCATGTGTATGAAAAATGTCTGCCGAGCACCCACACGCTGAGCAAAGGCAATCGAGTCAGGAACACTTTGATGTGCTGGATGCGAACGATAATGGAGCGTGTTGACTATCAAGGTATCCACATCATTCAGAAACTCCCACTCACTATCGGGAAGGGTTTTCATATCTGTGATATAGGCAAGCGAGCCGATACGGAAACCCACAATCGGCAAACGGCCATGCATCACACGAAAGGGCATCACGTCAAGACTTCCTACCCGAATGGCACGATGTGGTTCCATGTGCTCTAAGGTAATCGCGGGGACGCCTGGATATCGTTTCTCCGGCGGTGTAAAGCAATATGGGATACGTGCCATCAGGTGCTCAGCCACTAAGTCTTCTGCATAAATCTCTACGTCTCCGAACAAGATGTCCGGACGTATATCGTCAATCCCTCCCACATGGTCGTAATGCTCATGAGTAAGGAAGATAGCATCAATCTTTGGAAACTTTGGAAGCGATAATATCTGCTGACGAAAATCCGGACCACAATCAATCAAGATTGTAGTACCCTCGTGCTCAATCAATGCTGAGCAACGCAGTCGTTTGTCACGCGGATCTTCACTCCGACATGTGGAGCACATACATCCTATCTGTGGCACCCCATTACTGGTTCCACTTCCTAATATCGTCAGTTTCATATAAAATTCACTTCTGGATAGATGTCTATTCCGAATCGGTCTGCCACATCGTGTTGGATAGTCCGACAAAGGTTCACAACCTCTTCTCCGGTTGCTCCACCCCTATTCACAAGTATCAGGGCCTGCTTCTCATACACACCTACACGACCTAATGTGCGCCCTTTCCATCCACATTGTTCAATCAGCCATCCTGCGGGAATCTTCACCCCGTCTGCCACATCATAGAAGGGCATTTGAGGATAATCGGCTTGCAAAGCTTCGAACTTCTCACGCGTCACAACCGGATTCATAAAGAAAGAGCCTGCATTACCCAACACTTGAGGATCGGGCAGTTTCGATTTCCTTATTTCTATAATCGTTTTGCGAATAGCAGCTGGACTTAGAGAGGAGACATCTGCTACTTGATTACGCAGGTTTCCATAATCCAGATGTGGGACGAACCGTTTTGACAAGCGGTAAGTCACGTACGTCACAGCATATTGTCCCTTCAATTCATGCTTGAAGATACTGGAGCGATAGGAATAATTACACTCATCGTTGCTGAACACACGACGGCTGCCATCAACCAAGCTGACACACTCCACCGTTTCAATCAGGTCTTTCGCTTCCACCCCATACGCACCGATATTTTGCACAGCACTCGCTCCTACCTCTCCGGGAATGAGCGACAGGTTCTCTGCCCCACTCCACCCGTTTGCAATCGTATAGGCAACAAAATCATCCCACACAATAGCAGCACCGACTCTCACCCACACATGCTCAGCATCTGCGCTAATCGGAGCAACAAACCGTATGCCACTATGTAAAACCGTACCGTCGAAATCTTGGGTGAACAGCAAATTACTGCCACCACCCACATGTAACACACGATCGGCATGCAGTGTTGAAACCATCTTCACCAACTCCGCTTCCGAACGATACTCCAACCATCTCTTCGCCTGAGCCTCAATCCCAAATGTATTCTTAATTCGTCGATACATAATCTGTTTACGTTATTCCGTCACACCGCTATTCCACCTCCATCAGGTGCCAACGGCCATCTGAGAACCCGAAATGGAACTTCATGAAAAGTCCGTTACTCAACCCCTTCAGCAACAGCGATTTGCGATTCGTACTGATGAGCGACTGACCATAATCCACGTTATACATGACATTATCCAATCGAGGCAAGTCATTAAAGAGTTCGTCCCATTCCTCATACGAGAGTTCAGTATCTACCACCTCGTCATCCTCCTCCGAATAGAACTTGAAGTGCAAAGGCAATTGCAGCGATTCGTGCCGATACAGCGAATCACTCAGGAAATCTTTCAAGAACACCAGGAACGAAGCATTCGGATTGCCCGACAGTTCATCATCGACCTCTGCCACCAAAAACCACTGCCCCAACTTCTTATTAAACTGATAATTATGAATCGTGTTCTGCTCCCAATCAATCTGCTCTACAATCACCTCCTGCAACGTCGTATCTTTCTGCAACACTAAGTCGTCCTCACGCTCATAAATCATCACAGCGGCATCATCATCATTCATCGCCAACTCGTTCACAGACCCAACCGTTCGTTCCTGAGAAAACGAGGCATTGGAAATATAGCTGAACAGGAAATCGTCAAACACCTCATCGGCAGTCTTTGGAATCACCACCTCCTCATACAAATCCAATTCCTCAAGTCCTAGTGAGTCCACACCGATCGAATCCTTCTCTCCGTCTTCGTCACCATCGCTTTGCCCAAATCGACACGAACAAAAGGACATGCAACACATGCCACACACAACAGACAATATGAATAACGAATGCTTCATCTTGAAAACAAATGCAAAGTTACTAAAAAAAGTTATGAGTAACGGAACCTATACATGCAGAATTTGCAAAAAAGATATAAATATTGAATGATTTTACAAAAAAAAAGCATAAAGGTTGCACTTTCTTACGATTGTTTTGCAAAAATTGTAAATAGTAATTTGTCAAATTGTAATTTTTTTATACCTTTGCAACGAGAAAAATGCAAAAAAAACAATTATTGATATGAAGCCGTTTACTATTGTTACAATCTTTACTTTCGCCTTTTTCCTGTTCAGCTCATGCGAGCCAAGCAAGAAAGAACGGTTACTGAGTTACCAATGGACCTATTCTTCATCCAACTCCCTGTCAATGACTGCCAAAAAAGATATTCCAGCTGGCACGATGACCATCCTGCAGGAAACTATCGATCAGTTCGATGCCGACCACATCGAGAAAGAGTTTGGATCGTTGCAGATTTTCTTCAATCTGTATCTCGAAGAAACCGATGCACCCTACACCGTCATTCTCGAATACGACTCCGACTATGAGGGAAAATGGGAAATAGACGGAAATATTTTGCAGTTAAGTGGCGACGAATGCGCCTACAGGTTCTCAAAGGGATATGCACTCGACCCCAATGCCGACTACGATGAAGACTACTATGTAAAACTCCTGAAGACCTATGCAGACTCATGTGTAGTCCAGCCACTCATCAACTCACAGATTATGGCACACTCTGCTGAGATTATGGAACTAACAGACGAGCAATTAACGTTGAAATACTCTGGAAATACGACCGTGCAGACTCTGACACGACTCAAGAAACCAATACAAAAAATATAAAGCAAAAAAGAAAACGGAATGCATCACATTCCGTTTTTTTATGCTTCGTTATAGCGTCATCTCACCAACACCTTCCGTCCGTCGATGATATTGATGCCATGCTGGAGGGCATCAATGCGTTGCCCGGCAATGTTGTACAATCGATGAGCTGTCCTCCCATCTGCCTTAACTTCGCTGATGGCTGTATCGGCAGCTTTGAGCGCTACGATCGGTTCGTCTGTGTCGAGGTAAGCATAAATCGTGAATGGAGCGATTTTGGTCTCGCTTTCTACTCGTTCGAATGCCATTCGCTCGGGATTCAACAGATAGTCGCCTGGGTAGAGGGTCATCGACGCGTAGGTATAGCGTACTTTTGCCGTGATGGGGCATTGCTCGGCTGCGATGTCGCCTGTTCCGCTCAGAGTGATGATACTCTCGTCGGGAATCTCTTCGCTTTCATTGTCATTGTTGACTTCCCCTGCTCGTATGAATATTCCGTCTTCCTGTTCACGGAGCAGCAGCACGGGTCGGTTGGCTGGGATGGAGCGCATTTCTACGATGCTGAGGTCGTCGTTGATGATGTACGCGTCATATCCTGCCGGTATCTGTGCTGTGAATGGGATGACGAATGCGTAGTCGTGGCGTGCATCGCCGAGGGTGTATGTGGCTTCATCGGCTGTGAAGGATGTCAGCGGTCGGAAGTTGCCGCCTGTGTTGTACAGATTCAGACGTTTACACAATCCGCCTGCTACGATGTTCGTACCGCTTGCCTGTCCATCGCCGACGTACACCACTTTGTTCGAAATGTTGAGCCACTGAAGTTCTGATGGGATGCTTGTGACGGCTGTCATGTCGATGCTCGTGCACGAGGGGTCGTTGGTGTAGTCGAGTACGTAACTGTCGTCGGCTACATATTCACCGCTCAGTGTGGCTGAATACTCGCCCTCATCGTTGGCGAGATATACGTCGCCGAAGGTGATGTTGAGCTTCGAGTTGTAGTTGTTGTTCGTGAGCGAGATTAAGCCGATGCACCCGTCGGTAAGGGTTCGTGGTGAGATGTCGAACGAGAGTTCAAAGTTCTCTCTCTGTTCGAGACTGAGTTCACCGTAGTCGTGCTTCGCCACTTTTCCTTCGCGGTTGACGTATATGAGCGTGGTTTGCGACGAAGTGTAGTTGGATGCCGATGTCACCTTCTTTACGCTCAGCACGAGGCGGTCGAACTTTTGCGTCAGTTCGAGGTAGCCCAGCACTGCGTTGGTGCGTGTCGAGATGAGAGGGTTCTCGTGATCGAATGTCTTGGTCTTACCGCTGAGCTTGTAGTTCACGCCGAACGTAGAGCGCGTCTGAGTCATGTCTTCGATGCGGTCGAACCGTTTCGTAGCGCCTTTCATATTCGATGCCATGCGGTCTCGACTGCGCGTAAACCACAGCGTCACAACACTCTGTGCAGCCACCTCTGCTACAGGTCGGCAGGTCTCTGCGTCAGGATTGATGTTCGTCACCGTGAGGTTCCTCGTCTGATTCGTCGTATAGACCTTTCCGCCTGTGGTGTAGAATGGCAAATCGACCGTCAGGCTGACACTCTGATTCGAGCTGTTGGCCAGCACAGCCACGATGGTGTCGCCTGTCTGCGACAGATAGTACGACCCCTCCATTCCTCCACCCGTGAAACTACCTTCGATACGTGTCATACCCGTTACGAAGCGAGCGAAATGAGCCATCACATAGCCACGTTTCGTAATCGTTCCACTACTGCCTGCACCTCGCTGCCCGTCACCCATCATGGCATAGTAGCGTTTGGCAGCATAGTGAATCCAAGCGTTGAAGTCGCCCAACATACATGTGTTGATAGCTCGGTAGAAATTGAAGAAGTCCTTCGAGAAGTCGAAGTTACGCTCGCTGTTCTCCACCTCGTTCCAGTTGATGAGATACTCCGTCATCCACAACTCCTTTCCCTTCTTCCCAAGGTTCTTATAGGACGATCCGATACCACCGTACTGATGTCCGCCGTAGATATCGAAGCAATCGAGAACAGCCGAAGTATTCAACGCATTCGCATACGAGTCGCTACTGCCGATTGTTTCCGGAGCCATAATCTTACAGTTGATTTGTCGGCCATACGTCTTCACAAACTCAGCCATTTCACTGGCCGACCACAGACATCCCGCATACTCAGCAGGCCAGTCAGGCTCGTTCTGAATGGAGATTGCATCAAGCTCCACCCCGTTCTGACGCAAGTACGTCACATAGTCGTCCAGATACTTCGCATAGTCAGCCCAGTTCTCACGCTTCAGTCGTCCCTCCTGTCCGTCCTCGTTCTTGGCACTGCTCGAGTTGTTCGTCTTCCATTCAGCAGGCTGCCCCCACGGCGATGCAAACACAATCAGTCCCATCTGCTTCGCCAGCTTAGCAGTATTCAACGACTGTCCCCATGCATTTCTGCCGATAGGGATATAAAGCCTCATGATGTTACACCCCACCGTACTACCCTTACCCCACACCTTTTTGATTTCGCTCTCCGACATGTGGTTGTAAGTAAACTGAGGTGAACAGACGAATCCACCGAAACCAGTGATATGCTGATGCTTCTTGCTCGCATCGAAACGAAGAGTCGCCTTCGTCTGAGCCTCTGCTGTCATCGATAAACCGACAAGCAGCAATACCATTGTAGTAATATGTTTTATACCCATCATCCCTGTACCGTTATTGATAATATTGTCGATTAAACCATTCTCTCTCTTCGTTATTCCACCCACCATCCTTTTACACTGCAAATATACAAAAAAAAATCTGAAACAGCCAAATAATAAATAGAAAAAGGAGTAAGGAGAGGTATTTTCCCACCTTCACTCAGTGTTATTGACCATTGACCATTGATTATTGATTATTGACGATTGACCTTCCTCCCCCTAGAGGGGGAGCTAGAGGGGGTCTGTTCTTACAGCGCTTTTGGGTGGTGGGTTGGTCGTTACGATAGGGTTCCCACCCTATCATCATATTATCCGGTTAATCCGTGGTCAAATAAATAAATCAATGGTCAATGGTCAATCGTCAATGGTCAATGATGTAGCCGCTTGCGTACCAATTCGACGAATTCGTAATTTTTGAGTCCCCATCCTGGTTGGGCAAGAAGGGATGCGGGTGATTGACTGACGAATCGTTCGAAGACGAGGTCGGGACGTGAATGGCGGATGAACTGGACAACGAGGTCGGCGTATTCGTCGGGGGTAAATCGCAGGAATGCTTCGGGATGGGCAGCATATTCGTCTGCCATGCGTGTACCTTTGATGAGTTGCAACTGATGGAGCTTGAGTGTGGTGAGTGGCAGCTGTGAGAGTTGCTCGGCTTCATGAATCATCTCCTCACGACTTTCGCCCGGCAACCCAAGGATGATATGTCCTCCTACATGTATTCCCCGTTCAGATGTTGCTTTGACGGCTTGCTGTGTACAGGCATAATCGTGTCCTCGATTGATGCGAATCAGCGTTTTGTCGTAGATGCTTTCGATGCCGTATTCAACGATGAGAAAGGTGTGGCGATTCAAATCGGTGAGATAGTCGAGCAGGGCTTCGGGCATGCAGTCGGGACGTGTTCCGATGACCAACCCCACCACTCCATCGACACTGAGGGCTTCTTCGTATTTTCGTTTGAGATCATCGAGAGCTGCATAGGTATTGGTATATGCCTGAAAGTAGGCAAGGTATTTCATCGAGGGATATTTCCGTGCAAAGAACTCCTTACCTTCTTCGAGTTGCTGACGGATGGTCTTATCGGTGTGGCAGTATGCGGGATTGAAGGTCTGGTTGTTGCAATAGGTACATCCACCCTCTCCTACCCTTCCGTCACGATTGGGACAGGTGAAACCAGCATTGATGGATATCTTCTGTGCCTTGCACCCCAGCTGGTCGGTTAGCCAAGTTCCGAAATCTATATACATTGTGGGAATTGATGTGTGCCTAAATCTGTTTTCTGATGCGCCATTCCTTCGGATAGAGATTGTTGGCTCTGCTTCCGATATTCTTTACGGGTCCGAGAGCGAGTCCCTGATAGGCAATCGTAACCACTCCCTTTGGCACATCGCTACCCAGCACAAGTGCCTCACCACGCAGATAACGGAGAGCTGCTGACTGATCGACCTCGACGATGGCGACTGACGACTGATAATCCTCAAGCGGATTAGGGAGAATACGGAGGGTCTGCAGCTGCTTGGCAGTGATGGAACGAGGGGACGATGAGCGGTCGGATTCGGCTCCATGCTTACGCAGAATGGCACAGAAGAATCCTTCGCCCTGTATGCGATGGGGGAAGAAATGACAGCAATCGAAGTCGTCGCTCAGCAAATTGCCTACCACGTTCCATTCGGGTTTAGCAAGACAAGGCAGCACGTCTGCACCCAGTTCGTCACGAATCCAACGAACGTTTTCCTCGTCCTCATGAGTGTTGTAGGTACAGGTGCTGTAAATCATCAGTCCTCCCGGACGCAAGCAGTCCCAGATGGTTGCGACGATGTCGCGCTGACGTTCTGCACACTGCTCGACATTCTGCAAGGACCAGTCGTGAATGGCTCCCTCGTCCTTACGGAACATCCCTTCGCCCGAACAAGGCACGTCGCAGAGTATGAGATCGAACGCCTCGCTGAACTTTCGGAAATCCTCCGGACGGTTATTGGTCACAACCACATTGTCCCCACCCCATTTTGAAAGGTTCTCGCGCAGAATCCAAGCCCGCTTGGGCATGATTTCGTTTGCGATGAGAGTGGAACCAGCCGAGAGACACGACTGCAAAAGGGTGGATTTGCCACCTGGAGCTGCACAGAGATCGATTGCTGTGACATCAGCCTCACCCACATATTCATGGAGCAGATGAGCGATGAACATCGAAGAGGCTTCCTGCACATAATAAGCTCCTGCATGGAACAATGGATCGAGGGTGAACGAGGGACGTTCGACGAGATAGACTCCATCAGAGCACCAAGGTACACACGCTGCCTGCGAGCAACCTAACTGTTCGCGATCGGCCTTGGCGGAATTGATGCGGATGGATGTGGGAGACGGAACGTCCATCGCAGCAAGAAACCGTTGAAGTTCGTCCTTATCCAACAGTTCCTGCATCTGATTGATGAAATCCTGTGGTAGTTGCATTTCTGTTCGTTTATTGATGCAAAGGTACGAAGAAATTAAGAGGTAAGAGGCAAGAGGTGTCAAAAAAAACGAAATAATCACGTTTTATGTTTGATGGATATGAATTATTTTGTAATTTTGCAGTTCAAACATAAAAAAATACGTACACAATGATCACTTTTGTGTTGAGCCTTGTTGCTCTTGTTTGCGGCTATTTCCTGTATGGCCGATTTGTTGAGAAAGTATTCAGACCTGACGACAGACCGACTCCAGCTGTTGCCAAAGCTGATGGTGTGGACTTCATGGTGCTCCCCTCGTGGAAGATTTTCATGATTCAGTTCCTGAACATTGCGGGTACGGGTCCGATTTTCGGAGCTATCATGGGTGCGAAGTTCGGTCCGGCAGCCTATTTGTGGATTGTACTGGGATGTATTTTCGCAGGTGCTACACATGACTATCTGAGCGGTATGCTATCGATTCGGAACGGAGGTGCAAACCTACCCGAGATTATCGGTAAGTATCTGGGTAATGCGCCCAAGCAGGTGATGCTGGTTTTCTCTGTGTTCCTGCTGCTGATGGTAGCAGCCGTGTTTGTGTATAGTCCTGCCTCTATACTTCAGGCGCTATGTATCGACACAATGTCCGATGCAGGACTGCTGGGAAACAGCACATTCTGGATTGTCATCATCTTTGTGTACTACATCATCGCCACGATGATGCCAATCGACAAGATTATCGGCAAAATCTATCCGGTATTTGCCTTTTCACTGCTGTTTATGGCAGGTGCGCTGCTGGTGATGCTATTCGTGAAACAGCCCGACATTCCTGAGCTGTGGGAAGGGCTGAGTGTACCGGCTCTCACGACAAAGAACATATTCCCTTGTCTGTTCATCACGATTGCGTGTGGAGCGATAAGCGGTTTCCATGCTACCCAAAGCCCGCTGATGGCCCGCTGTATGAAGAGCGAAAAGATGGGACGCCCCATCTTCTACGGTGCGATGATTACAGAAGGACTTGTGGCACTTATCTGGGCAACAGTCGCTATGTATTTCTTCTATAACGAACCAACCCCTGGCTATCAGGAGATGGCAGGTGGCGAGGAAGTCATCGGCAAAGCTCCTGGTATTGTAAACCTGATATGCGAAAACTGGTTAGGAGTATTCGGTAGCATCCTGGCAATTCTGGGTGTGGTTGCAGCACCAATCACAAGTGGTGACACAGCGCTGCGCTCAGCCCGACTGATCGTTGCCGACTTCATCCATCTGGAGCAGAAGAGCATCCGTAAGCGTCTGTATGTGTGCATTCCGATGTTTGCTGCAGTGATGGCCCTGTTGATATGGCAGATGTCTGACAAGGATGGATTCGAAATGATTTGGAGTTGGTTTGGTTGGAGCAACCAGACATTGTCGGTATTCACCCTTTGGGCTATCACCGTCTATCTGGTCCAGCAACGTAGGAACTACTTCATATCACTGATTCCTGCCATGCTGATGACAACCGTAAGTGTCACCTACCTATTCTCCGAGCAGATATTCAACCTCGACCTGACTTATGCTTCATGCATCGCTGGAGCAACCTGTCTGGTAGCATTGGTGTGGTTCATCGTTTGGATGAAACGTAACAAACGCCTTTAATCCATCAACAACGCATGAGATACTCCATCATCATACCGGTATTTAACCGTCCTGACGAAGTGGACGAGTTGCTGCAAAGCCTTACGGAGCAAACCGTGAAGGACTTTGAGGTGGTGATTGTGGAAGACGGTTCGAAGACTCCCTGCAAGGATGTGGTGGATAAATATGCGGAGCAGCTACACCTTATATATTATTATAAGGAAAATGGAGGTCCAGGACCAGCCCGCAACTACGGAGTGGAACGTGCAAAAGGTGATTATGTACTGATACTCGACAGCGACTGCGTGCTGCCCCCTACCTATATAGAAGCAATCGAAGCAGAATTGACGGCCAACCCCTGTGATGCATTCGGAGGTCCCGATCGTGCTCACGAATCGTTCACCCCTGTTCAGAAAGCAATCAGTTACAGCATGACGAGTTTCTTCACAACAGGAGGCATCCGAGGAGGCAAGAAAAAACTGGATAAGTTCTATCCACGCTCCTTCAACATGGGTGTGAAACGCGAAGTGTACAATGCGCTAGGAGGATTCTCGAAGATGCGGTTCGGTGAAGATATCGACTTCAGCATCCGTATCTTCAAAGGAGGATACAAATGCCGACTGTTCCCCGAAGCATGGGTGTGGCACAAACGCAGGACGGATATGGATAAGTTCTTCAAACAGGTATTCAACTCAGGAATCGCCCGTATCAACCTCGAGAAACGTCACCCAGGCAGCATGAAGTTGGTGCATCTGCTCCCAACTGCTTTCACGATCGGAGTGATTGCCCTGATTGTTGCAGCACTGGTGTTCAGATTCATGGGATCGTGGCTGTGGCTCTATGCCCTCCTACCCATCGAGCTGTACTGCCTGCTGATATTTATCGACTCATCAATACAAAACAAAAGCATGGTGATAGGCATACTGTCAGTTGAAGCCGCCTTCGTACAACTGTTCGGCTACGGGTTGGGCTTCATCAAGGCTTGGTGGCAAAGATGTGTGTTGAGAAAGGGAGAATTCAGTGCCTACGAAAAGAATTTCTATGACTGACAAGATATCCATCAAGAACTGGGCCATCGAAGACCGTCCTCGCGAGAAACTCATGGCCAAAGGCGAGGAAGCGCTGACAAATGCCGAGTTGCTCGCCATCCTGATCGGTTCGGGCAATTCGAAACAATCGGCTGTAGATCTCATGGAAGAGATTCTCAACGCATGCGACAACCACCTGTCGCAGCTGAGCAGGATGAGCATCCAAGAACTGGAATCGTATAACGGAATCGGTGAGGCAAAAGCTATCACTATCAAGGCAGCAGCAGAGATCGGACGACGCAGGGCAATGGAGACCAGTCAGGACCTGACGGTAGTGAGGAATGCATCAGACGCCTATCACTTGATGCACGACCAAATGAAAGACCTGACACATGAGGAGTTCTGGGTGTTGCTGCTGAATAATCAGGCACGCATCATTCGCAAATTGCGACTGAGTACAGGAGGCATCAGTCACACAGCAGTAGATGTGCGAATGCTGCTCAAAGCGGCCCTTATGGCTGATGCGACATGCTTTGTCGTCTGTCATAATCACCCTTCAGGTAAACTTGCCCCAAGTATGGACGACAAAAACCTGACAGAACACATCAAACAGGCAGCCAACACAATGAACATACGACTGATTGACCACGTCATCATCACTGATGGCGACTATTATAGTTTTGCCGATAATGGAAAAATATGATATAGAAGTAAAAACCGTCGAAATGCTGAAAACAGTATTCGACCCCGAAATACCTGTCAACGTCTATGATCTTGGATTGATATACAAGATAGACGTTACAGACGACTATGTCGTCAATATCGACATGACCCTCACCGCCCCCAACTGCCCTGCTGCAGACTTCATCATGGAAGACATTCATCAAAAAGTCAGTTCGATTGAAGGCGTGAAAGAGGTGAATATCGAATTGGTTTACGAGCCCGAGTGGACAAAAGACATGATGACGGAAGAGGCAAAGCTCGACCTTGGGCTATTATAACATTAATCATGAAACACTTCAACTATGGTATACTTCATCTCTGACGCCCATCTGGGTAGCCGTGCATTCGAGCATAAGCGGACACAAGAGCGCAAGCTGGTCCGATTCCTCGACAAAATAAAAGACAAAGCGGATGCTGTGTATTTGCTGGGAGACATGTTCGACTTCTGGTTCGAATACAAAGATGTTGTTCCAAAGGGCTATACACGTTTTCTCGGCAAGTTGAGCGAGCTGAGCGATCATGGTGTGGAGGTACACTATTTCATCGGCAACCACGATATGTGGATGGGCGACTATCTGGAAAAAGAGTGTGGAGTATATCTGCATCGTGAACCTTGTCTGCTCGAAATCTACGGGAAAGAGTTCTACCTGGCTCACGGTCACACGATGGATGTAGCCAAAGATGACAAAATGACAAAAATCATGCTTTGGTGCTTCCAAAACAAGTTCCTGCAACGATTGTCGCGAATGATTCATCCACATTGGTTCATCAATTTCGGACTGAACTGGGCCAAACATAGTCGCGACAAACGTGCGGCATCGGGCGAAGATCCATACAGAGGAGAAGAAAACGAGAACCTGATTACTTTTGCCAAGCAGTACCTCGCAGAACACCCCAGCGTCAACTATTTCATCTTCGGACACCGTCACATCGAACTGGACTTGATGCTGAGTCACGATTGTCGCATGCTGATTCTCGGAGAATGGTTCAGCCTGTTTACTTACGTCAGTTTTGACGGAAGAGATATCGTGATGGGAAACTACATCGAAGGCGAGACTGAAGTATAGAATTCAGTGCCTGTTTGCTCTCCCAACTCCCTACTTTCTTTATCTTTACATTTTTTCTTCCCTTTATGCAATATTTTTTGCATAAACGCATTGTCAATTGCATAATAAGTAGTAAATTTGCAGCTCGTAACGAATAATTATACACACATGGGCACAAAATCATCAAGATTAGAGGTAATCCGGCTGATTATATCCAGCCAAGAGATTGCTAATCAAGACGAACTTGTCAAAGAACTGGCAAAAGAGGGCTACAACATTACACAAGCGACATTATCACGCGACCTCAAGCAACTGAAAGTGGCTAAAGCAGCATCTATCACAGGCAAATCGTTCTATGTGTTACCAAACAACACGATGTACAAACGCATCAGGGAGCACATGCCTATTCAGGAGATGATGTTACACAACGGAGTAAAATCCATTCGGTTCAGTGGTAACTTATGTGTTATCCGCACACGTCCAGGATATGCAAGCAGTGTTGCATACGATATTGATGATGCGAATATACCCGAAATCATCGGAACAGTAGCAGGAGACGATACAATCATCATTGCTCTCGAGGAGAAATGCTCGAGAGAGGTGGTAGGTATGAAACTAGAAAACATTTTTGATAAATAGAAATGGAATACGCAGACGGAATCAAGGTCATCGTTGCAGATGCTTCACACGAGAAGTATGTTGACCTAATCAATGATACGATACGAGATGCTGCTCGCAAGAGAGGTTCAGGTATTGCTGAACGTACTCACGAATATGTTGCAGCAAAGATGAGAGAAGGTAAAGCCGTGTTGGCACTCGACCCAAGCAAACAAGGAGAGCTGGGCGATACATTTGCAGGGTTCAGCTATATCGAGACATGGGGCAACAAAGCCTATGTCACCACATCGGGTCTGATTGTTCATCCCGACTATCAGGGACGTGATATCTCAAAACGCATCAAAGACCACACGTTCACATTGGCACGTGTACGTTGGCCTCATGCCAAGATTTTCTCTCTTACAAGTGGCGATGCAGTCATGAAGATGAATACCGCTCTGGGATATGTCCCCGTGTCATTCAAGCAACTTACAGACGACGATGCATTCTGGCATGGATGCAAAGGGTGTATCAACTACCCTATCCTGGAGATGAAAGAGCGCAAGTTCTGCATCTGTACAGGTATGCTCTACGACCCTGAGAAACATAAGGGAGAACCAACACCTATCGAGATTTTCCAGGAAATCATGAAAGAGATGGTGAAACGAGGGTATATGTAATGAGTTGAGAGTTAAGAGTTAAGAGTTGAGAGTTAAGAGTTGAGAGTTAAAGGTAATAAAAAAATAACACATATATAATTATGGCAGAAAAGAAAAAAGTAGTAGTCGCATTTAGCGGCGGTCTCGACACAAGCTACACAGTGATGTATCTTGCAAAAGAGAAAGGTTATGAGGTGCATGCAGCATGTGCCAACACAGGTGGTTTCAGTCCTGAACAGTTGAAGACCAACGAAGAGAATGCCTATAAGTTAGGCGCAACAAAATATATCACACTCGATGTGACACAGGAGTATTACGAGAAGAGTTTGAAATACATGGTATTCGGCAATGTTCTGCGTAACAATTGCTACCCTATCTCTGTCAGTTCAGAGCGTATTTTCCAAGCACTCGCTATCGCACGCTATGCCAAAGAGATTGGTGCTTCTGCAATTGCACACGGTTCTACGGGAGCAGGCAACGATCAGATTCGTTTCGATATGACATTCCTCGTGATGGCTCCAGGCGTAGAGATTATCACCCTCACTCGTGACGGTAACCTCTCACGTCAAGAGGAGATTGACTACCTGAACAAGAACGGCTTTGCTGCCGACTTTGCAAAACTCAAATACAGCTACAATGTAGGCCTTTGGGGAACCAGCATCTGTGGAGGTGAAATTCTTGATTCCAAGCAGGGACTCCCAGAATCTGCCTACCTGAAGCATCCTACGAAAGAAGGACCTGAACTGCTGAAACTGGGATTTGAGAAAGGCGAACTCTGCTCTGTAAACGGAAAGCATTTTGACGACAAGGTGAAAGCCATTCAGGCTGTTGAAGAGATCGGAGCCGCTTATGGAATCGGTCGCGACTGCCATGTGGGTGACACCATCATCGGCATCAAAGGACGTGTAGGATTCGAAGCAGCTGCACCTATGCTCATCATCGGAGCTCACCGCTTCCTTGAGAAATTTACATTATCAAAATGGCAGCAGTATTGGAAAGACCAAATCAGCAACTGGTATGGTATGTTCTTGCACGAAAGCCAGTATCTGGAGCCTGTAATGCCTGATATGGAGGCTATGCTGACCAGTTCACAGCGTAACGTGACGGGTGAAGTAACCCTCGAACTACGTCCGCTGATGTTCCAGACTGTTGGTGTAGATTCTCCTAACGACCTCGTGAAGAACAAACTGGGTGAATACGGAGAGACCGCAAAAGCATGGAGCAGCGAGGATGCGAAGGGCTTCATCAAGGTAACATCAACTCCGCTTCGCGCTTATTATCTTGCACATCCAAATGAAAGATAATATGTTATCAGTTGGTATATTAGGTGCTGCAGGATATACGGGAGGAGAACTGATTCGTGTTCTTCTCAATCACCCGCAGGTAAAAATCGTGTTTGCGAACTCAGAGAGCAATGCTGGCAATCTTGTGTCGGACGTGCACGAAGGACTGATTGGCGAAACCGACTTGAAGTTTACGAGCGAGATGCCATTCGATAAAGTCGATGTAGTCTTCTTCTGCTTTGGACACGGAAAGAGCGAGCAGTTCCTGAAAGAACACACCATTCCTGCAAACGTGAAGATTATTGATCTCGCACAGGATTTCCGCATCAAGGGCGACCATGATTACATCTATGGTCTGCCTGAAACACATAAGACGGCTATCGAAGCTTGTCAGCATCTGGCAAACCCAGGTTGCTTTGCTACATGCATTCAACTTGCCATGCTTCCAGCACTGAAGAACAAGCTCATCGAGGGCGACATCCATGTAAGCGGTGTGACAGGTTCAACAGGAGCAGGTCAGAAACCAGGTGCTACTACACACTTCTCGTGGCGTACAGACAACATTTCGCTCTACAAGACCTTCACCCATCAACATCTGTTGGAAATCAACCAGACCGTACAGGAACTCTATCCCGGCTATCAGGGACGTGTACTCTTCATCCCTCAGCGAGGATGCTTTGCAAGAGGCATATTCGTGACAGCAGTAGCCAAGTGCAACTTCCCTATCGAGGAGGTGCAACGTCTCTATGCCGACTATTATCGAGATGCTGCTTTCACGCACTTTGTGACCACCTCGCCCGATATGAAGCAGGTGGTGAATACCAACAAGGCACTCGTCTATGTAGAGAAATACGAAGACCAACTACTTATGGTATCTACCATCGACAACCTCCTCAAGGGTGCTGTAGGACAAGCAGTTCAGAACATGAACCTCATGTTCGGCATCGAAGAAACTGCCGGACTTCAACTGAAAGCATCAGCTTTCTAACAGTCGTCATAACGAAACAACGAAAAAAAAGAAAAAAATGAATCTATTCGACGTATATCCCCTATTCGATGTAAATATCGTAAAAGGCAAAGGCTGCAAGGTGTGGGACGATAAGGGTCAGGAATATCTGGACCTCTATGGTGGTCACGCAGTTATCAGCATCGGACATTCCCACCCCCACTATATCCAGAAAGTGACAGAGCAGCTTCAGAAGATTGGCTTCTATTCGAATTCTGTCATCAACAAGTTACAAGTACAACTGGCCGATCGACTGGGACGCATCTCAGGCTATGACGACTACCAGCTGTTTCTCATCAATAGCGGTGCAGAAGCAAACGAAAACGCCCTGAAGCTTGCATCGTTCACCAATGGTCGCACCCGTGTGCTGTCTGCAGAGAAAGCCTTCCACGGACGTACTTCGTTGGCTGTTGAGGTAACCAACAATCCGAAGATTATCGCTCCCATCAACGCAAACGGTCATGTGACTTACCTGCCACTCAACGACTTGCCTGCATGGGAAAACGAACTGAAGAAAGGTGATGTGTGTGCCGTCATTCTGGAATGCATTCAAGGTGTAGGTGGCATCAAGTTGGCTACGAAAGAGTTTGCTCAGGGGCTGCAGAAACTCTGCAAGCAACACGGAACCATTCTCATCTGCGATGAGATACAATGCGGCTACGGACGCTCCGGAAAGTTTTTTGCCCACCAATGGTTGGATATCCGTCCCGACATCATCACTGTGGCGAAAGGTATTGCGAACGGATTCCCTATGGGTGCCGTACTCATCAGTCCTGAATTCAAACCTGTTTACGGCCAGTTAGGAACCACTTTCGGAGGCAACCATCTTGCATGCGCTGCTGCATTGGCTGTACTCGATGTGTTCGAGACAGAGAACCTGGTAGAAAACGCTCGTGAAGTGGGTGATTATCTCATTGAGAAATTGAAAGAATTGCAAAAGACACAGACACATATTCAAGATGTTCGCGGACGCGGACTGATGATTGGCATCGATCTCGACATTCCGCATAAAGATGTGCGTGTGCCGCTCATCCATCAAGAACATTGCTTCACAGGTTGTGCAGGCACCAACATACTGCGCCTTCTTCCCCCACTCTGCCTCACCAAAGCCGATGCAGACGAGTTTATCGAGCGGTTCCAGAAAGTACTATAACCAACATTACACAAATAAAAAACAAACTTACTTTATGAAACGATTATTACTTTTTTCGGTAATTTGCAGTGCTGCTATTACCATGAATGCACAAACCAGCATTGCTGAACAAGCAAAACAAGACCTTGTAAAGAACACCACTATTGGAGGTTGCATCATCACCCGGGCAGGATATACGGATAATGATGCGAGCAACACAAAGACCGATTTCGGAGTGCGTTCCGTACGTGGACACATTATGGGTAAAGTGCTCGACTTCGGATACATGCTGCAGCTCGAATACACAGGAGTAGCTGGAGGTGCACGAGAAGAAGGTCCACATATTGTGGATGCATGGATCGAGTGGCAGAAATATCCGGAATTCAAGGTGAAGATAGGTCAGCAGAAACGTGCCTTCACGTTCGAGAACCCCTATCATCCTATGGACATCGGATTCGGCACTTATTCTCAGTGCGTATCGTTCATCGGAGGATATGCCGATAGAGTTGGTGAGCAGAACAGTCATGGACGCGATGTAGGATTGGCAATCAGCGGAGATTTGTTCCCGTACAATGGTCACAAGTTCCTTCACTACCATGCAGGTATCTACAACGGACAAGGTGTAAACCATTCCGACAAGAACAAGCGCAAAGACCTCCTTGCTGGTCTGTGGGTTGAACCTGTCGAGAAACTCCTTGTCGGCATTTATGGCTGGACAGGCGATTATGTAAATTCAGCAGGCACTACGATCGACCGTAAGCGTTGGTCGGCTGGCATGCAATACGAGAGCGATTGGTCTGCACGTGCTGAGTATATAGGCGATAAGGATGCCGACGGATGGTATGCACTCGTAGGAGCTCCACTCAACAACCAATTCAAAGTTTACGGACGTTGGGATGTATATCGTAACACGAAACATTGGGATAGCACCAAGACCAACTACGGATTGGCTTTAGCATTCAAGCCTTGCCAATATGTTCAGTTGCAAGCCAACTACACCTACACCCACGCTCGTCTTGAGCTTGACAAGAACTACAACACATTCGATATTCAAGCCTACATTAAGTTCTAATAATTAGAAGTGAGCAGCCAATTGGTTGCTCACTTCTGTTTCACATCTTTATTTTACGTCCCTTGGAGAATAAGACGGATGCTTTGTTATTGCTGCTGTTGAGGCTGCTGAGGCTGCAGAGGCATACGTGGGCGTCCGAATGGAGAAGTACCCGGTCTTCCGAATGGACCACGATTTGGCTGAGGAGGAGCCAGATTGATACCATACGACAAGATAGTATTATCACCATAGACGTTAATGTTGATAAACTGATTCGTCCTGTCGTCATAATACACCTTCATCTCGTCCTCATCCATTCTCAGACATCTTCCATAAGCCATATCCAGCAACTCGCATACTGTCTGGAAATGATCCTTTGGATAAGTGTAGCGAGCAAGGAACAATTTGTGATTGACGAAAATCACATCAATCGACGTAGGCGTAGGTTTTCTGTTCTCGTTCTTCGACTTGATGTGATACATGTCTCTGAATTCACCCGAACGTTCGTATTTCACACCTGCTTCGTTCCATGCCTCAAACACTTTCTGTTCATCGGAACCGAGCACCATGCCAAATACCTCGTGCGAAATCTGCGCAGAAGCCATCATTGTTGATAGCATAACCGCTAGTAATAACAGTGTTCGTTTCATAACTCAATAATTTTTAGGTTCTCAAATATTGTTAGGTTCTCTTTTTTGGTACTAAGTCATCTTTACACCGCAAATATACTAAAAAAAGTTCATAGCCAAACAAAAAACGAAAAAAAATCAAAAAAAATGCAAAAAAACTTAGAACACACCCCCTTATATTCAAAACGTATATGACAACAGCATGCGAAATGCAGCTTTTTATTCTCCACTTTAACTTCCATTTCAGCTCCCCCATAAACTTCATTTCCTCATATTTCCGACTCTTTCCCTCTTTTTTTTCACATAATTATTCCATCAACCCCCTATCCTCTTACTTTTTTACTAACTTTGCTCTCGGAATCTAAAAACAAGTGCGTATGAAACGAACTGCTTTGCTGATAATCCTATATCTTATGTGTCATGTGGCGCACGCTGCAGATATTGTGTGGTTTGACGGCACAAATCCCATCACCTATAGCATCCCCAAAGATGTAGAACCGGTGGTGAAGATCGCGCTTGACATGTGGAAGAGCGATATGCAACAAGTGACGGGCATGACACCCCAGGCTTCTTCAAAGGGCACTATCAAGGTGGTACAGGGTCGGGGCATTGCAGATGGTTTCCGCATTTATGTGAAAGGCAAGCAGATCATCGTAGAGGGACACGGCGGACGAGGCATGGCTTATGGACTTTTGGAACTTTCGCGTTTAGCAGGAGTATCCCCATGGATATGGTGGGGCGATGTGGTACCTGAGCCGAGAAAGCGACTTACGCTCGACACTCGTTTCACTACTGAGCAGCAACCCAGTGTCACCTATCGTGGCATATTCCTGAACGATGAAGACTGGTCGTTGCGTGTATGGAGCAGTTCTAATTTTGAACCAGCAACCAAGGGAACCATCGGTGTGCAAACCTACAAGAAGATATTTCAACTGCTGCTCCGTCTGCGCGCCAACACCATCTGGCCGGCCATGCATGAAGGCACTACAGCCTTCTTCAAAATTCCTGGAGCAAAAGAAATGGCAGACAGCTGTGGCATCTTTATCGGTTCCTCCCATTGCGAACCTATGCTCAGAAACAATGTAGGCGAATGGGACGTGAGAGAACGTGGCAACTTCAACTACCGGACCAATCGCGAAGCAGTCCAGACATATTGGGTGGAACGATTGCAAGAAGTGAAGCATTCCACGAACAACCTGTTCACCATCGGCATGCGAGGCATTCACGACAGTTCGATGGAGGGCTATCGAACCGATCAGGAGAAATTCGACGGACTGCAACAGGTGATTAATGACCAACAGGAACTGCTGAGAAAGCATGTTGGCGATCCATCCAGACAGATGCAAGTATTCGTACCCTACAAGGAAGTGCTACAACTCTATGAAAAAGGATTACAAGTACCCGACTATGTCACACTCATGTGGTGCGACGACAACTACGGCTATATGACACGCCTCTCCGATACCGACGAACAGAAGCGGAAAGGAGGAGCTGGAGTCTATTACCACCTGAGCTATTGGGGACGTCCCCACGACTATCTGTGGCTGACCACCACTCAGCCAGGACTCATTTACAACGAAATGCGACAAGCATACGACCATCACGTACGCAAACTATGGATAGCAAACGTCCACGACCCAAAGGTGGCAGGCTACGACCTTGAACTGTTTCTCGATATGGCTTGGGACATCAATTCCGTCAAGGGAACGACGATTACCAGTCACTACAAGGCTTGGCTTTCCCGTCAGTTCGGCAAAGCAGTCGGTGAGAAACTCTTCCCTGCGATGCATCAGTTCTACAGGCTTTGCGGAATCCGACGACCCGAATTTATGGGATGGACACAAGTCGAACTCGACAAGAACAAATACAATCGCGGACTCTCACCCGTAACCGACATTCCACTCACTCCCCAAGAGGCAGCAACCCGTCTTGCCGACTTCGAGCAACTCAAAACCATCGTTCAGGAATGTCGTGAAGCAATACGCCCCGAACTGAAGGACGCCTACTTCGCAGCCATCGAATACCCAGTATGTGCAGCAGCAGCCATGAATCGTAAAATACTCAGCGACTCAACAGAAAGCCACCAAGCATACGAAGAAATCCAATCGCTCACTCGTCAATACAATCAGCTACAAGGAGGCAAATGGCGAGGTCTGATGGATGCCGCTCCACGCAAACTGCCAGTATTCGACGATGTACACGGCCATCTGTCAGCCATCAGCCATCAACCATCAGCCATCCGCCTTCAGCCCGCCTACGACTATAAAGAAGCATCAGAAGGCACACACATCATCGAGATGCTCGGTCACTCCATGAAAGCCGTAGCAATGCCCAAAGGCGGAACCCTCACCTATCAGTTCACCATCGAACACGCAGGCAACTACACCATCCAGACAGCCCTGATTCCCACACAGCCAAACGACAATGGCGACCTGCGCTATAGCGTGAGTGTTGACGGTTCAGAGCCAGTGGTGTACAGCCTGAAAGAACCATTCCGCTCCGAACGATGGAAACTCAACGTACTTTCCGGACAAGCCATACGCGAATGGGAACACCCCCTTTCAAAAGGCACACACACCCTGACCATCCATGCCCTCGACGACCATATCGTGCTCGATCAAATCATCTATAAAGAATCTTGAAACCTGAAATCCAAAAAGGAGCTAGCTTCACAACTCGCTCCAGGATGTTCCGATTTGATTATTTAACGATTTTCTTAGCCCCAACGGGGCGAAATTATTTACGAATTGGTTTCTCCCTCTAACTTCCCCTGGGGGAGTTAGAGGGGGTCTTGGTTTCTAGGTTTACCCAGCCCCAACGGGGCGGAATAATTTAGGATAGGGCGGAAGCCCTATTTCGTTTTAAACACCCCCACCCATCGCCCTGTAGGGGCGAAATACCTTATAATATGTCTTTCCGATAGGGTTCATACCCTATCGGAAAGACACCCCACCATCCCAAAGCGCTGTAAGTGCGACATAATATTTCGCCCCTTCAGGGCTGTTTGAAATGGTCAATCGTCAACAGTAAACTATCTCACCATGAACTTCCGACTGCTGCCGTCGTTGTATCGGATGATATAGATGCCGGAAGGGAGGGACGGGGTGTCTGTGTGAATCAACATGCCACTGGGGGTATAGGTTGCTACGGGGTGGATGGTGGACTGTTGGGTGGTCAGCGGAGTGATGGAGGAAGGAGTGGAGCCTCCCATGCCTGACGGAGCTTCGGGATTGGTGGTGATGCAGAGTTTGTCGAGACAGGCTCCGTCTTCACGACTTCCGATATAGAGGGTGTGCTGTCCTGCCTTGAGATTGCCGTGATGAAGTTCTTTCCAATTCCATGATGAGGTCTGCAGACCATTGACGAAGTTGGAGGTCAGGGGTCCGTCGATGCTGATGAAGTAGCTGTCGTCGTCCCATGTGGGGCATAGAACGCGTGCATATATATAATAGGTGGCGGTTTGGGGTACTGAGAAATGGGCTGCTAAGATTTTGGCGCTGTCGGTGGGTGTGTCTGTTGAGGTGGTCGCTACGGTCTCGAGGTATTTCCCCTTGGATGCGGAGGCATCATCGACTACCTGATAGGCTGTACCTGATTTCTGTGTGGGCAGGTCTTCGGCTTCGATCCAGAGGGCTTCACCATAGTCGGGTTCTTCGTCTTCGGCATCGGAGACGGGGTCGGTCTTGGTGAAGAGGCTGAGGTCGATGCAGCCTCCCATAGCCTCATAGCCTTTGGCGTTGAGGTGGAGCCAGTCGTTCTCGAAGAGATATTGAGATTGCATGGCTTCGGGGTCTTGGGGGTTGCGTACGGCTTGGTCGAAGTCGATGACTCCGTCGAGCATCTTGGTGGTGCGTATCCACTGATTGAGTGTGGCACGTCCTTTCTCATGGTCGGCTGAGTAATAGTTGTTGCCCTTGAAGGGGGTGATGGTTGCTCCGAAGACATAGATGCCTTGTGCGTGAGCTTCGCGGGTGATTTGCTTATAGACATCGATGATGCGCTTGGCGGTCTGCACTCCGTTTTGTGCGCCTCCAAGGTCGTTGACTGCTTCGAAGAGGATGATCCACTTGACGCCTTCCTGTCCGAGCAGGTCGCGCTGATAGCGACTGGATGCTGTAGGGCCTAAGCCACCTCCGAGCACACAGTTGCCTCCGATGCCCATGTTGAGTACGGCTACCTGACTGGTGGGTTCGTTTGCCAGGAGTCGGCGTGAGAGCATATCGGGCCATCGGTTTTGCTGATTGGTGGTGGAGCCTCGTCCGTCGGTGATGGAGTTGCCGAGGATGGCTACTGCTCCTGCTGATTCGGGTGCTTCGACTTCGAGGGCGAGGATGTTGTACCAGTGGTCGGTCTTGGTTGCTCCGCTGAAGTTGGTGGTGTTGCCTGATTTGAGGTATGAGGTGGTACGGGAGCCTGGATGGCCGCTCACGCTGGTGGACGATGCGGAGCCGTAGTGGATGGTGATAGCGACGTTCTGACGGGGGGCGATATGGAAATCGACTGGGTCGGACACTGCCTTACCTTTGGCGGGCATGGTGACTCCTGGCTGTCCGTTGAAGGTGAGGCTGACAGTTGAGTTTTCGTCAATAGCGCTACTGCTGCCTGATGTGGTAGCATAGGCGAGTTCGACTGCCTTGATGACGGTGGAGCCTGTGCTGAACTCGTTGGTGAGTTTCAGGCGTACCCGCTCGCCTCCGATGGATACTTGCACGATCTGTCGCAGGGAGTTGTTTCCCAAGCCTGGTGAGGGAGGATTGTTGTTGTTCTCGACTAACTGTGGAGCGGTTCCCCATGTTCCTACCCAATGGCTTTGTGCGAAAGCCACGCTGCCTGCCAAGAGGCAAGCGAACAAGATTGTAAGTTTCTTCATATTAGTTGATTGATGATTGTTTTCGGGTGCAAAATTACAACATATTATCGACTCGACCAAATTTAATAAAACAAAATGATGGTAGTTCATGACTCGTTTAGTTTTCCCTTCATTATTTTTATGGTTCAAACATCTTATAAAACATGAAAATGGGACAATTTATACATCTTTTTCACTTTTTTTATACGCTAACTGGAAAAAATGCGCTGAATGAGTGGTCATTATTCAATATTTTACTTAACTTTGTGCGCTAAGGTATGCAAATATATGTGTGATGATAGAATCCGATGACTACCGACGAAAACATCGATTACTTACTAATTATTATACAACAGATGAATAAGAAGAGTTTGGTAACGATGCTCCTTGCAGTTATGTGGGGTTTGAGCATGTCCGTATCAGCCCAGAATCTGTTTCATCGTGCTGATAGCATGCTGACCCAGAAGTATTACAAGGGAGATATCGACTCTGCATACATCACTCGCCCTAACACGAAGTGGACCATCACGGCTCGACTGAATGTATCGGGAGCTGAGATCGAGGCTGAAGGCATCGATAACGGACAACACTTCAAGTCGGTAATGGAAGCAAATAGAAAGGCCACACTTAGTTTGGGTGTCAGTTACATGGGTTTCACGCTGAGCGCAGCACTCAATCCTGCTAAGATGATGGGCAAATACCACGACTACGAGCTGAACTTCAACAAATACGGTCGCCGCTTCGGGTTCGACATTATCTACCAGGATGCAAAGAACTTTACAGGCTGGCACGACCACGAAGGCATGGAGCGTATTGAATTGCCAGACGGACTGCTGAAAGTGAAAACGCTGAACCTGAACGCTTTCTACATCTTCAACAGTCGCCGATTCTCCTACCCTGCTGCCTTTACGCAGAGCTACATACAACATCGATCTGCTGGTAGTTTTCTGTTGGCTGCATCGGGAATGGGACAAAAAGCCACACTCGACTGGGACCAAGCGATGGAGCTGAAGATGACAAACATCGGTATCGGTGCAGGCTACGGCTACAACTATGTACCTGGTCAGGGCTGGCTGCTACATATCTCTGCCCTACCCACCTTCATCGTGTATAGCAACACCTCGATGACATTTGGAGACAGCCGCGTACCTCTGCACTACCACTTCCCCGAGGTAATCATTACGAGTCGTGGAGCCGTAGTGAAACAATGGGGCAATAAGTATCTCGGTCTTTCGATGGTGTACAACTTCACCAATATAGGTCACGAGAATAGTCTGTCGATACATAACTCGAAATGGAGAGTCCGTACCTTCTTCGGTCTGAGACTGTAAGATGATTTCTCACTTGATAATAAATGAAAAGAGTTTATAAATAAATCGATGGATAACGGTAAGGCTAACTATTTGGAAGTCCTTACGGCCCAAGAGTCGCTCCTCAACTCGCAACTCAGTGAAGCAGCCAATATGTACAAAGGAGCACAAGCTGTAATTGCACTGTATATTGCATTAGGAGGAGGAACGAAATAGAAATAGGCAGTTATTAAACATCATTTTGAATATAAAAAATCTATTTATCATGAGAAAACTATTACTGCTAACTACCCTCACCACCCTATTGGCTTGGGGGTGTAGCAACGAAGACAATGAAGTCGAAGAGGTAGCAAATGCACGCCCCTTGATCTTCCATGTGTCAGAAACTCCATTGGACAATCCTGAATCTGCAGTAGCACGACGAACTGCACCTACGACTACAGCTACATTTTCAAGTTTTTACTATCGCTATACCACTGGAAGCAGTTTAAACGGTGAAGCAAATGCGAGCAAAAATGCGAGCAATCAATGGACTGGGGGATCTTGGCCAGATGATGTCGAAACAAGTACTGTCGTTCCGTTCTACGCCTACGCAAATGTGAGTGCTACTCGATATGTAGAAATAAAAGACGGAAAAGTCTATATGGATTTTGAAGTCGACACACAAACAAACAGTCAAAAAGACCTTTTGGTGGCTACTGCTTCCGACACCTATGATCATTGTAAAGGAAACATCAGTTTCAACTTCAGTCATGCCTGTGGTGCGGTTCGCTTCTCAATCAGCAAGACGACTGGTCTAAGTGACTACACAGTAAGGGTGAAAAGCGTAACAATCTATAACATCCCCTCTTCTGGCTCATATTGCTTTAACGATGGGACATGGACCATTGATGCAGAAGGGAAAAAGAACTTCTCTCTTATTTCGTATGTTAGCGGTTCTATGGATGTAACTGCAGAGAAGACGTATCTGAGTGGCGAAAACCACTACATGTTCCTACTGCCTCAGACCTTGACTGCATGGGATAAAACAGGCACTCCTACCAATGCGCATGTGGAAATTGAATGCAAAATCTTCAATGGAGAGACCTACAAGGTTGGAGGTGCTGGTACGAACGAATGGGGAAAAGCTTATCTGCCATTAGGTATCACAATTGAGAAAGGAAAGATTCATCCAGTAAATATCAGTATGGGTACTGCCCTTCGGGATGTAAGTGGGAATAAGTATTTTTAATGAAATGAGCGAACTATGAAACAACCCTATACCAAACCAACCTGCAGCATCATCAATATGGCTTCACAACGGGCATTCCTAGTACAAGGCAGCTATGATGTAGAAGACTTGATACCCTCTGATGAACAAACCGTAGGTGGCGATGAATGATGATTGAGATGCTTATCAGGAGAAGCGTTTTTTCCTAATCAGATTTTAAAGAAAAGGGGATAAATATCTATTTTACTCCCTAAAAACTAAAAAAATGAAGGATAAACGATAAATATTTGTAAAATAATTTGGTTTATAAAATAAACTTGTTTAACTTTGCAGCGTGATTCGAAACACAACGCCAAACGGACTCTTTCTGCAGGAGAGGAAGTGAGGCACTTAGAGAGTATCAATCAAAGTAAAGAAACAAGCGAAAGCTAACAAACAATTTAAGAAAACAATGGAAGAAAACCTGAATATGACTGCCGAGCGCAGTCTTGAAATCATTACTGAACAAATTGCTCAAAGTCGCCGTGCCGTATCGAAGACGACAGGGCAGTCACTTTTCGTATCTGGATTATGCACTATGGGGATGGCAGTCATAATTGCTATCACAAATTTCATTTTGATAAATCACGCAAGTGGCGGACTAGGCCACCTGCTTTGGTTAGTATTGCCAGTCATCATCTGGCTCTTCATGCGTAAATATAATAAGGAACGTGAGCACACGCCTGTAAGTCTGGTCGGCTCGATGGTCGCCAAAACATGGTCGACATTCGCATGGTTCGTTATCGGCTATTTTATTATTGCCCTCATTTGGGGCTTTGTATCAATGCGAATGCTGCAACCAGAAGAGTATGTTGCCACACGAATCGAGGTTACTCCAGTCATAGTATTGTTGATGGGAATGGCCATCACTATCACAGGGCACATCTTGAAACAGCGTTGGCTCATCATCTTCGGCATCGTAGCTGGGTTGGGATGCTTCGTCTGGGAGCATTTCAACATGGGGGCAACTACTGTGATGCTTCTCTCAGGACAGCCACATCCTAGCCTAAGCTTTGCAGCTATCGCTTCGACCCTGCCTTGCCTCACCATCTTTATATTTGCATTTGTCGGCCTGATGCTTCCAGGTTTGATGCTTAAAAAACAACGCGTATGATGTTCCCAACGTTAGATCCCCTACTCCACTCCGAACTGCGACTGGCCGTGATGTCGCTGCTTATCAGTACCGAAGAAGCTGAGTTCCCATACATCAAAGAACAGACGGGAGCTACGGCGGGCAACCTGAGTGTGCAGGTCGATAAGCTCTCAGCAGCAGGATATATCGAGGTGGAGAAGACGTTCAAGGGCAAGAAGCCCTGCACCATCTGCCGCATCACACCAACTGGGCAAAAGGCCTTTGAAGCGTACATCCAAGCATTGAAAGCCTATCTGAACATAACGAAATAGCTAAGATGAAGAAATATCGCACATCAATCATCCTGTTTCTAGTGTTCGAAGCGATTGCTGTATGGCTGTGGCAATCTACAGGCAATCTGTTCTTCCTGCTCAACTTCTCGTATATAGGCATCTGTATCGGGTTAGGTGGAGTGATGTTCGCAGTAGGTTGGAAGTATGCCCGAGAATTTACTCAGTTTGGTGTAGGCACATATATGCTGGTGTTCCTCGGCCTGATATGTCGTGAAAATATGCAGATAGAAGGGCTGTGGTACTATCTGCTTTGCGGATTCTGGGGAGCAGGAACCATTCACTATGCAATAGCCAAGATTTTCGGCCCGCTCTTGTTTGGAAGAGGCTGGTGCGGATTCGCCTGTTGGACAACCATGATTCTCGACCTTCTGCCATACAAACAGCCTCGGACACCAAGAAAGCAATGGGGCTTCATCCGGTATATCATGTTTGGTTTGTCATTAGCGGTAGTTCTGCTACTCTTCTGGCTCAAAAAGGCAGATACCAACACCATGTTCGTGTTGTTCGTGGTTGGGAATATTGTCTATTATGCAGTCGGTATATTGCTTGCGATTCTTTTGAAAGACAATCGTTCCTTCTGCAAATACATCTGCCCCATAACCATATTCCTCAAGCCAATGAGCTATTATTCTCTGCTCCGCATCAAGTGCAACGAAGACAAATGTATCAATTGCGGAAAGTGCCTGAAAGCATGTCCGATGGAAGTAGAGGTAAACAAGAACGCCCGTAGTCGCAAAAATGCTACTGAATGCATCCTCTGCCAAAAATGCACAAAAGTCTGCCCAACAAAAGCACTGACAATCTAAGGACAGCCTTTAATAACTGTAAGGATATGGAGGTGGGTACAAATGCCTTAAGCCTTACTAAATAATTTGCAGCCCCTAGGGGAAAATCTTTTTTCCCTTAGGGGTAATTTATATTTCATACTTTGAAACGTATGTTTCATACTTTGAAATGTATGTTTCATACTTTGAAACGTATATTTCATACTTTGAAACGTAAATTCCCTCTAGGAGGAATAAGAAAACTATCTAGGGGGCGGCAAAAAAAGGCTAAGGGGTTGCAATGATAGCTAACCCAAAATGTAAATTGTAGTGATAACTTCTATCTATTACCAAACAATTATATGATTCCGATGATGTCGTGAAGAGATTCCAGATGGTGACAATCGAGCCAATTGCTGATGCCTTGTGCCACTTTGACACTTATAGCCGGATCGATGAAGTTACCTGTTCCTATCTCGATAGCAGATGCGCCAACCATGAAGAACTCAATAGCATCTTCAGCAGACATAATTCCTCCAAGACCGATAACTGGTATCTGAACGGCTTTGGCAACTTGCCACACGCAACGAACAGCTACAGGCTTCACTGCCGGACCACTCAACCCGCCTGTGTTAATCGACAGACGAGGTTTGCGACGCTCAATATCAATCGACATTCCCATCAAGGTGTTGATGAGACTCACAGCATCTGCCCCTGCATCTTCCACACTACGCGCTATATCAGCGATGCTCGTCACATTAGGCGAAAGCTTCACGATAAGGGTTTTATCGTACACCTTACGAACAGCTTTCACCACCTGACTAGCACCCTCTGTAGTGACTCCGAACGCCATACCCCCTTGCTTCACATTAGGGCAAGAGATATTGAGTTCGATAGCAGGTATCGCATCCAATTCGTTGATACGAGCAGCACATGCAGCATAATCGTCAGGACTGCTACCAGATACGTTAACAATCATGTTGGACGGGATCTCTTTTACTTTCGGATAAATATGCTCGCAGAAGTAATCCACACCCTTGTTCTGCAATCCCACACAATTCAGCATGCCGCTTGCTGTTTCAGCCATTCGTGGGTAGTCGTTCCCTTCGCGAGGATTCAACGTCGTACCCTTCATGATGATACCACCAATCTGCGAGAGATCGACCAAATCAGCAAACTCCAGCCCATATCCGAATGTACCAGATGCTGTCATTACAGGATTCACCATCTGCAACCCTGCTATATTTGTTCTTATATCTGCCATGTTAATTCGTTTATATCAAACACTGGTCCTTCCTTACATACACACACATTGCCCTTGACGGTCTTCTCCACACAACAGAGGCAGGCTCCTAGACCGCAAGCCATAAGGTTCTCTAACGAGACTTCACAGCGAACCTGATGTTGCTTTGCCCATCGGGCTACAGCCATCATCATGGGTTTGGGACCACAGCAAGAGATGCGTTGGAATAGTTGAGAGTTGAGAGTTGACAGCTGAGAGTTATAAGTTTCAAGGATTGAGTGATTGGTCACGAAACCTTGCTCACCCATCGAGCCGTCTTCTGTAGTCACATACACTTCACCATACTTGCTGAACAGGTCTAACTGCAGCAAGTTGTTAGCCGAACGTCCTCCTAATAATAAATAAGGTGTAGCCCCCACCTGCTTGAGCTGCTTGGCGTATTCCAACAGAGGTGCAATACCTACACCACCTCCAACCAACAACACACGTTCACCAGCCACACCCTGCATGAACCCATTTCCTAACGGGAACAATACATTGAGCATATCGCCTACTTGCAGTCGAGACAGTTGACGGGTACCCTCCCCTACAATCTGGATTAACAGCCAAAGCTCGTTACAATCCTCATCCACAAAGTTCACAGAAATGGGGCGGCGCAAGAATGTCTGCGGACTATTATCCACCTTGATTTCCACAAACTGACCAGCTCGAACAGCTGGCAGAGGTTCCGTATCTGTCAGTTTCAGCAACACATACCCATCGTTTGGATGCTCTACAGCAACAATTTTTAAGTCTTTACATTGTTTCATATTCCCCATGCACTTGGTTTACATTCTTTCTCAATCTGATTCTCTATCTTATCAGCCAGCTGGTAGAAGAAATCCAGTCCTGTCACCTGCTCCACTTTGTCCACACTCACGGCATAATCACGCATATCCTTATTAGCCGAACCATTTGGGTAGATGAACCCGATGGCTTTCGTGTTCTTTCCCACCATCAAAACCACCTTGTAAAACCGATCGGGAACTGCGATGCGATAGTTGCGTCGGCTCCCAATCGTTCGATAAGGCTGCTTGTCGTAAATCGGACCTGCACAAATATAAATCTTTTCATAGTTACGAGCCCATGAACGACATTGTATCTCGAGATCGTTCCATGCGCCCGAATTAAGAGCATGACTCTGTGGACACATATTGGTCATGTAGAAACACTCCACCATCGCCTGCTGACTATGTTGATT
The DNA here is from genome assembly GCA_902785075.1 of uncultured Bacteroidales bacterium. Taxonomy (GTDB): domain Bacteria; phylum Bacteroidota; class Bacteroidia; order Bacteroidales; family Bacteroidaceae; genus Colivivens. The sequence continues at coordinate 41,687 of CACZXN010000007.1, forward strand.
ATCTGCAGACGGACACATGTGCCCCCTGTCATATCGAGAACCAGAATAGTCGCTATGCTTCACCTGATATCTTTTATCTACAACAGGATCTACATCAAAGAAGTTACTACGTTTCACCTTCCCCTTCGTTCTTTCTCTCGTCAGGCACCAAGCCACAAAAGTAGGTGTCAGTCGGGAAGTGTTGAAGGAACAAGTGTACCCCTCGTGCTTTATCGTCTTCTCGTCGCTTCGATTGAGCGGTTTGGGCAGCTCCAGTTGCTGTGCCTTAACTCCCAAAGCAATCAGAAGAAACATGTTTACCAAGACAGAAATCCTCATTTCGACACAATTTTAGATTGTATAATCAAGATTTTTTACTTTTCACTTTTCACTTTTCATTTTTTTTCGTACCTTTGCGCTCCGAAATGAGCGTCAAGTTCGTTTTTGCCGAATTAGCTCAGTTGGTAGAGCAACGCATTCGTAATGCGTAGGTCGCGGGTTCGAGTCCCGCATGCGGCTCTAAAAATGACTATCTTTGTGCAAAGATAGTCATTTTAATTTATAGTGAAAAATATATAATGTATAATCATATCATCTTACTCGAGAATTCTTGTTTATTATTCCGCTTTTGATTCCAACAACTCTCGAATTTGCTGAATTTGCTGCTCTATCGTCAACTTGTCGACATCTATCCAATGAATTTCCTCATCGTGGGCAAACCACGTCATCTGCTTCTTGGCATAGACACGCGTGTTCTTCTTCATACGTTCAACCGCCATTCGAAGTTCCCACTCCCCGTCCAACACCTTGAACAACTCTTTATAACCCACGGTGTTGAGGGCGTTCAATTCACGTAAGGGATAGACCTTGCGTACTTCGTCCATCAGTCCCTGCTTCATCATCTGATCCACTCGGGCATTGATGCGCGAAAACAGATTCTCGCGCTCCCTACGCAGACCTACCTTGACGATTCGGAATGGGCGTTCTTTCGTTTGGTTCTTTCGGAACGAGGTGTAGGTATGCCCAGTCTGATAGCAAATCTCGAGCGCATGGACAATCCGTTTGTGATTCTTCTTATCGACAAGTTCATAGTATTCCGGATCGAGCAACTTCAACTCGGCACTCAAGGCATCCAACCCTTCTGTCGCAAACTTCTGTCGCATCATCTCACGCGTCTCGTCCTCAATAGTCGGGATGTCATCTATTCCTTTCGTCACAGCATCGATATACATCATACTCCCTCCGACCATCAGAGCAAAGCTGTTCTTTTGAAACTGTTGCTCAAGCAAACTGAGCACATCAGATTCGTACTGTGCAGCACTATAATATTCCGTTAGTGGGAGTATATCGATAAAATGATGCTTCACGGTTCCCTGCTCCTCTTTGGTAGGTTTAGCTGTACCAATATCAATATCTTGATAGATCTGACGTGAGTCAGCAGAGATGATATCACATGACAAGAGCTTAGCAAGTCGAATGCTAAGCTCTGTCTTTCCTACGGCCGTAGGTCCCAAAAGGACAACCAGCGTATTATTCATAAGGGTTTCCATCGCTGATTTCCAATCCCTCCAGACCAATCTCCTCATCATCGATACCATCGCCAAACATATCATCATCATCGAAATCTGACGAAGTACTTATCGGATTGCGTGCCATCAGTTCGTCAAAATCGAGCGTCTGCTGAGGAGCATCACCCATCTGTCGGCTTACCTTTGGAGTCTTAAGCGATTTACCTGTAATAATTTCAGCCAGTTCAATGAAGAAACACCTGTCGGCCAAAGGGTCAAACGTATAAATCAGATGCTGCTTCTCTTCTTCTATCAGATCTTCGATGTGAGTATCTGCCATTACATACGAATCCTGATCGCTCTCAGTATCCATCTCTTCAAGGGTGATTTCCTGACATTTCTCCCACCCGTTCTCGCAAATAGTGAACGAAGTCATCTCACCATCTTCATAACCACACGACTTCTGGATGGCCTTATGGAACTCCAGAAATGTAGCGTCAGCATCAATTTGTATTTCCCTCATGAAGTTATCCACTTCGTCCGAGATGATTATAAAACGATATATCATAATACAACTATTTTTCAAATGATAACTTGTTAATTGTTAAATCTAAACTACCTAATGATACCCCTCCGTGAGTCACCTACGAAGTCTATGATGTATTGAATCTCTGGTCCTACGGTGATTGTCTCACGTATCTGCTGCAATGCCTCTGGAATACGGAGGTTGCTGTTGTAGATGATGCGATAGGCATTGTGAATGTCGCCAATGAGATCGTTGGAAAAGTTACGACGACGCAATCCTACGAGGTTGATTCCACAATACGCAACTGGTTCACGAGCCGCAATCACGAATGGTGGCACATCCATACTAGTACGGGTACCTCCCTGCACCATTGTGTATCCACCGATTCGGCAGAACTGATGTACTAACACGGTCGCGCTGATAATTGCATTATCATCAACGATTACTTCACCTGCCAACTTTGTTGAGTTACCCATAATGATACCATTACCGAACTCGCAGTCGTGAGCGATATGGGCATTCTCCATAATGAGGTTGTTATTACCCACTTTCGTAATACCCTTGCTAGCAGTTCCTCTGTGGATGGTTACGTTCTCACGAATCTTGTTATTATCGCCTATCACTACCACAGAATCTTCACCCTTGAACTTCATATCCTGGGGTATAGCTCCAATCACAGCACCAGGGAACAGAATGTTTCCACTTCCTAAAGTCGTACCTTTGAGCAAGGTCACACTGTTCATCAACTCGTTATTATCTCCTATCTCGACCCCTTTATCGATGAAGCAGAAAGGTCCGATGGTACAATTTTCACCAATCTTTGCCTCGGGGTCGATAAATGCTAATGGACTTATTTTTGACATATATCTAATCTAAAAAACTTTCAACTATAAACTCTCAACTATTTTCCTTGCCACCTTGTTGTTGATGGTGTGACCAGGTTTGTAGGCAGTCACCTTCGCCTGCAACGGGCGTCCTATCAGAGCGAGGTCGCCCATAATGTCGAGCAACTTATGGCGAGCCATCTCATTAGGCCATGTGAGCGGACGACGGTTGAGGTAGCCCAGTTTGGTTGCGTCCAGATGCGGCACTCCCATTTCGTCAGCCAGCATGTCCAGACGTTCCTGTGACTGTTGATTCTCATAAATCACGATGGCGTTATCGAGGTCTCCTCCTTTGATATAACCTAGTTCGAAGAGAGGTTGGATGTCCCTCACAAACACAAACGTACGAGCTGATGCTACCTCTGTAGCGAAGTCTCTGATATCATCGAGTTGGGCAGACTGGCTGGTCAACATCTTCGATTCGAAAGCGATGGTGATGTCCAGCGAGAGTTTGTCCGCCGGACTTATCACAATATGTTCTCCTTTCGAGCCGTCAACAACGATTTCCTTATCGAGTTTCAAGAAATTCTTCTCTGCTTCCTGCTCCTTGAGTCCCACACGTTGTATATTTTGAATGAACACCAATGAGCTGCCATCCAGAATCGGCATCTCCGGACCATCGATTTCTATCTTACAGTTATCGATTCCCGATGCATAGAGCGCTGCCATAGCATGCTCAATGGTACTTATCTTGATATCTCCATTTGCGATTACAGTTCCGCGAGTGGTCTCGACCACATTGCTGGCCAGACAATCCACTACGGGTTTTTCCTCGAGGTCAATACGCTGAATCTTGTATCCGAAATTCTCAGGAGCCGGACAGAACTTAGCCGTAATGACCTGGCCTGAATGAAGTCCTTTACTTTTTACCGAGAAACTTTCGTTCAGGGTTACTTGTCTTTGCATATCTTCTTTAATTCGTCTATTTCTTTTTGTAGTTCGTTCACCTGTTTTACGAGGTTGGGCAGGTTCTTATAAGCTGCTGCACTACGAGCAAAGTTCTGGTGCTCGATTGCTGGATAACCCATCACCGTACAATTGCCCTCTTTCAATTTACGTCCTCCCGGCAGACCCGACTGAGCACCTGCATACACACGGTCACCCAATGTGATATGTCCGGCTACCCCTACCTGTCCGCCCAACATACACCACTCGCCTACCTTGCAACTACCTGCCACTCCGACCTGAGCCGACATGACAGTGTGCGAACCAACTTCTACATTATGAGCTATTTGCACCAGATTGTCAAGCTTCACACCTTTGTGCACAATCGTGCTACCCATCGTCGAGCGGTCAATACAAGTGTTGGCACCTATTTCCACATCATCCTCGATGGTGACGATGCCTATCTGCGGTATCTTCTCATATCCCTGCGCTGTCGGAGCAAATCCAAACCCGTCTGCACCTATCACACATCCTGCATGAAGTATGCAGCGATCGCCTACCACACAATCGTGATACACAACAGAATTACTATACATGATGGTGTTCTTGCCCACTTTGGCACGAGGTCCAATCGTGGCATGCGGATGCAACTCTGCTCCGTCGCCCACCTCGGCACCATCGCCTATAGCGACAAATGGAGCAATGTAAACGTCTTTGCCCACCTTTGCTGTCTCAGCAATAAACGCCAACGAGCTGATGCCTGTACGTTTCGGTTTCATCGATTCGTAAAGTTGTAACAGTTTGCTGACTGCCTCGTAAGCGTTCTTCACCCTGATTAGTGTGGCACTAACAGGCTGTGCTGGCTTGAAATCTTCATTGACCAGCACTACTGATGAACGTGTTTCGTATAAAAAGTGTTCGTATTGAGGATTGGCAAGAAACGATATGGCTCCAGGCACTCCTTCTTCTATCTTTGCGAAGTTGTTGATGACAGCATTCGCATCACCTTCAACCGTTCCGTTAATATATGCCGCAATCTGTTGCGCAGTTATTTCCATTTTGTTAAATACCTAATTAGGTTGCAAAGTTAAGCAAAAATCTTGAAATTCTATGCGGTTTACAGCATTTTTAGGTCAAAAAACATAAAATGAAGACTTCAGAACAACAAATCGTAACTAAAAGACAAGAAAAAATTTGTCATCAAAGAATTTATCATTATTTTTGCACTTACAATCAAAACAAATTGTCATTAACGTCAAATTATTCAACTTTCAACAAAGAAAATAAAAAAATATGAGATTACTAACTACAATTCTATTCACACTATTTATAGCAGGAAGTATGTTGGCCGCTAACAAAAAACAGACGGTCACTCAAGTCACTTCAGCAGTATCCATCACCGAAGATGTCGATTTCATCATTACGGATGCCACCCCTTTCACCTCAGCTGGAAGTGTAAATATCGAGAACATAGAACATGCAGTCGTCATCATCTCACGCATCAAACCCAGTGCGATCATCAAGTCGTGGATGAACTTTATCTACATCAATGGTGAGAAAGCCGTGAACGGCACCAACTGTCAGGTTAAGATGTACAATCGTGGCGCCATCATCTTCCCATACGGAAAAAACTACAAGCCCCTCACCTGTTATTCACAGAAGCAGTTTCAGGGAGAGTCCTCAAACGACTATTCTGAGGGCAGTAGCGGTGGATTTATGAAAGACCTTTCGACTTCTACACTGAACAACAACATTCGTTCTTTCAAACTGAAACGTGGCTATATGGTCACTTTCGCTTTGGGACGCAGCGGATGGGGCTATAGCCGCTGTTTCATTGCCGATCAGGAAGACCTCGAAATCGACCTCCCTGCCAACATGAGCGGACGTGTGTCATCCTATCGCCTGTTCAAGTGGTTCAATGCTCATAAAGCCGGATTGGCAAGCAATGGAGACTACAATGCCAACGCAGCAGTCAATTCTTCATGGTGCTATGATTGGGCACAAGGTAACGAAAGCAACCTGCCTGACGTAGAATGGGTACCAAATCACATCTACGAAGACTGGCCTTCTCCGGCTACCTGTGGAAGCGTCACCGGTTCATGCCACATGAAGACCAATAACGAACCAGGCAACAGCGCCGACGACCACCCTCAAAGTGTAGATGTGGTACTCGACAACTGGCAAAACCTCATGCGAACAGGCATGCGACTTTGTTCCGAGAGTTCACACGATGGTAGCTGGAGCCACCTGCAAGCCTTCATCGATTCTATCGATGCACGCGGATGGCGATGCGACCTGCTAGACCTCCATTGCTATTGGGGAGCTCCAAGCTTCAACGACTTCAGCAGCTACTACAACCGCTATGGCGGACGTCCCATCTGGATTTCCGAATGGGTATGGGGAGCCAGTTGGAATGCCGGCAACTGGAGTAGCGGAGGCATCTTCGCCCAAGCACCCGACGGCAAGAACTCATTCTCTACCGCCAATCAGCAGAAATGCTACGATGGAACCAAACCCATCCTCGACATCCTTAATGCCAGCAAGTATGTCGAGCGATATGCATACTGGAACTCCGAAGCCGACGCATCGAAAATATACCTCAACGGACAGCTCTCCATCCTTGGAAAGTACTATGCCAGCATGAACGACGGACTTGGCTACAATGCCTCCATACAGAAAGTGCCTAATGTGGTCTATCTCCGCCCCACCAACCTCACAGCTACCTACAACAGTACAGCTGGCAACTGCACCTTGAAGTGGAACGACCCCAACGGTGATATGCTCGACTCCGTCACAGTTGAATGCATGCGACCAGGAACAACGAAATATGCGTGGATAGGAAATGTAGCCCTCAAAGATATGGCAGCCAAAGCAGGTGCCAGCTACACCTTCACAGACCCCAATCCTGCACCAGGAGCCAATTACTATCGCATTGCTATCTACCCTATCGGCTCGAGGACTCCCAAATACTCCACATCAGAACCCATCTCCGTCAGTTCGTCTAGCGGCAACGAACTCATCCAGTACGGACAGCTCGACGTGACAAATCTTGATGCACTCACCATCAATTTCACCACCACGATGAGCGCCACACCTGCCGTCTTTATGGGAATCGCTACGAACAAAAACAGCACTACCAACCCCGTGAGTATCATCGACAAAGCCACTTCTAAGTCCTTCACATATAAGATGATTCCTTGGGCTTATTCGGGCACTCAGACACTCGGCACCAAAGAGTCCATCCCATTCATGGCGATGATACCAGGCAACTACCACTACGGAACGATGGACATCGAGGTGGGAAGCACCAAAGTATCAGGCGATACCATCCAAGTCACCTTCCAGCAGCCCTTCCCCGAAGGAGTATGCCCAGTAGTGATTGCCGAAACACGTCCATCCATCAAGACCAACACTGTCAACCTGCGTATCTGGGAAGTCACCCGCGCAGGCTTCAAGGCCATCGTGCTCTATGAAGGAGGAATGAACAAGCGCATCACACTCAGTCAAACCGTCAACTATATGGCATGTACACCTGGACAAGCCACAATCGACAATCAGGTACTTCTAAGTGCCGGACATTCTGTCGACCCTATCTATGGCAGCAAAAACCAGCGACGCGTCCTCTTTCTGCAGAACAACCCAGACGGAACCATCTCAGAAGGAGCTGACTCGCTTGCACTCGAAGCCCCACTCATCTTCGGAGCACTCCAAACCTTCAACTACCCAACCGCCACAGTCCTGCGTCGAACCATCGACTACACAACCCTCAATTCCGAAGGCAAGCTGCTCATCTATGGAACCCGCATCATACGCAATGTCGACACCTCTACCACCTCATTCAAGAACGACCTCGCAAGCGCTGACCGATTCGGATGGATATGCCTCTCAACACCACAGCAACCATCTATCGCAGCCGACGTCAACCACGACGGAACCGTCGACACACAAGACGTACTCACCATCTACCTCGCTATGCAGAAAGGATCCACAGATGGAGCCTGTGACGTCAACAACGACGGAATCGTAGACACGCAAGACGTCCTCGCTGTCTACGAATACATCCAAAAACAATAAATAAAGGTAAGCATGATTTATGGCAGAGAACGAAGTCGTTGATTATTATGATAGCATAGCGAGCCAGTACGACGAAAGTCGGTTCGGCAATAGTTACGGGATGTTTATCGATGGGCAAGAGCGAAAGGTGCTGGATCGGCTGATAGACGTTCATCAAGACTCTTTGAGACTGGAGATAGCGTGTGGTACAGGTCGACTGACAAACTATGCAACTCATGCACTTGATGCCAGCAGCGAGATGATGAAACTGGCAATGGAGCGTCATCATCAGGTGGAGTTCAGGTGTGCCTCGGCTACGAATACGGGATATCCAGATGGAATGTTCGACTGCGTGTATGCATTCCATCTTTTTATGCATCTGAACGAATCGGTCGTCAGCCAAATAATGGATGAAGCACATCGAATTCTAAAACCAAATGGTCGATTGATTTTCGACATTCCCTCAAAGAAACGCCGTCGATTGTTGAATCATCGTCAGGTTTCCTGGCATGGAGGAATGGAAATGGATTGCAGCAATGTAGTTGAAATGATTGGAAACAAATTCCAGCTTCGGAGACATTATGGCATCATGATGCTGCCTGTGCATAAATTACCTGACAGAATGCGCCTTCCCCTTCAGCAATTTGATTTTTGGTTGGCTAACGGCTTGCTAAAAGAATATAGCTCATATTTGGTTTTCGAGCTGAAATCCTCCCATATCAGCACAAACTTGCACTAGCTGTAGAACTGTAGGAATGTGAAAGAGAGAAAGGAGAGATTTCGGATTTCCTTTATAAAAGAAACAGAAGAACGGTTCAGGGTTAATGGCTCACGGAAGAACGATAGGTCAAACCTAAAACAAAAAAGGATGGGCTTTTGGCTCATCCTCTGTATTTACAGCGATTCGGTATTACTTCTTACCGTGGAATTCGCATGATACGGTAAGAGACTTACGTCCTTTCTTACGACGCATTGACAATACACGACGACCGTTCTTAGTAGTCATACGCTGACGGAAACCGTGCTTGTTGATTCTCTTACGATTGTGTGGTTGGAATGTTCTTTTCATTGCTTTATCTTTTTAATTTTTTATTATTGTATCTGCCGTTTTTTTGTATTTCGTTTGTTTCATTGCACAAACAGCGTGCAAAATTAGTGATTTTAAATAAATCGACCAAAAAATTAGCGGTTTTTTGCTTACTTTTTTTGCTATTTTATGAAAAAGTCCTAATTTTGTACTCGATTTAGGGCAACATGCTCGCAAATGTAGTGAACAGTGAATTATTAAAATAAATCGTAAATTAGTAAAACTGAATTTTTGAATTATGGCTATTTTAGCAGGTGATATCAAGAAAGGCGTTTGCCTCCGCCTCGATGACGGCAAAATTTGGGTAGTGATTGACTTCCTTCACAAGAAACCCGGTAAGGGTAACACTGTGATGATTACCAAACTCCGCAACGTGGAGGATGGACGTGTATTGGAACGTACATGGATTGTTTCGGCTAAGTTGGACGATGTGACGGTTTCGCACCAGCAGTTCCAGTACCTTTATAAGGAGGGTGAGGACATGGTGTTCATGAACACTGAGACTTACGAGCAGATTAATATCAACAAGGATCTGATCACTGGTGGCGACTTCCTGAAGGAGGGCGAAACGATGGTGATGGCTTCAATCGACGACCAGACGGGTGCTATCTTGACGGCTGAAGCTCCTGTTAAAATTGTGCTGAAGGTGACTTACACTGAACCTGGATTGAAGGGCGATACAGCTACCAACGCCACGAAGCCTGCTACGCTGGAAACGGGTGTAGAAATTCGTGTACCTCTCTTCATCAACGAGGGTGACTTAATCGAAGTTGACACGCGTGACGGTAGCTACGTTTCTCGTAAGTCATAACAGACTCTAGCAACAAATACGAAGCACTCATGAGGTTAATCCCTGAGTGCTTTTTTTCTACAAACCATGTTTAATCAAATACCTTTTTACTTTTTATATATCATGAAACGACTAATCATTCTTCCTGTATTGCTGTTTATGACCGCAATGAACTTATCTGCTCAAGTTTCTCTGAAGGCTAACAATATTGATGAAGTACTGAAAGCTATGACGCTCGAAGAGAAGGCAACTCTGGTAGTCGGTTCGAACCGGCAGGCGGCTCCAAACCAAGCTAACGGTATGCTGGGCGGACACTCACATCAGGTGCCGGGAGCTGCTGGCAACACGCAGGCGATTCCGCGTCTGGGTATTCCTTCAACCGTGCTGACAGACGGACCTGCGGGTGTACGAATCTCCCCTACCAGACAGAATGACAACAATACGTACTACTGCACGGGCTTCCCCGTAGGAACGGCTTTGGCGTGTACGTGGAATCAGGAACTGGTTGAAGAGGTAGGTAGGGCTATCGGCAACGAGGTGCTGGAATACGGGTGCGACGTGTTGCTGGCTCCTGGTATGAACATTCATCGTTCTCCGCTGTGTGGCCGTAACTTTGAATACTATTCTGAGGATCCTCTGCTCACCGGAAAGATTGCAGCTGCCTACGTAAGAGGTGTGCAAAGTCAGGGGGTCGGAACGTCGATGAAGCACTTTGCAGGTAACTCGCAGGAGACGAACCGCATGGGTGTGAACGAGGTTATGACGCAACGTACACTTCGTGAGATTTACCTGAAGGGCTTTGAGATTGCCGTGAGAGAGGCTAATCCTTGGACCATTATGTCATCGTATAATCGTCTGAATGGTCCGTTCACCCAAGAGAACAAGGAACTGCTGACCACCATTCTCAGGGACGAATGGGGATTCAAGGGAATCGTCATGACCGACTGGACGGGACTACGCAATACGGCTGCTCAGATTATGGCAGGTAATGACTTGATGGAGCCGGGTGCTGCTAACCAGACGCAAGATGTGATTGCAAAGGTAAAAAGCGGCGAACTCAAAGAGAGTGACCTTGACATCTGTGTACGCAGAATCCTGCAATACATCGTCAAGACACCGAGTTTCAAGGGTTATGCTTTCTCAAACAAGCCCGACTTGAAAGGTCATGCTGCCATTACTCGAACGAGCGCTACAGAGGGTATGGTGTTGCTAAAAAATGAACAGAACACACTCCCAATGACTGGAACGCCTACAGTGTCGGTCTTCGGTGTGACTTCGTATAATTTCATAGCAGGTGGTACAGGCTCAGGCGATGTGAACAAAGCCTATACCATCGATATGATGACAGGGCTAAAGGGTGCAGGCCTGACTGTGAACGAGAAACTAGCAAATGTCTATAAAACCTATAAAGATTATCAGGCAAGCCTCACGGCTGCAGGACCTGCTCGTAGAGGGTGGTTCTGGGGCACTCCGAAACTAGATGAGTTGGCTATCAATAGGAATATCATCAACGCTCAAGCTCAGGAATCGGATATCGCGATTATCACCATCGGACGACAAGCAGGCGAAGGCTCGGACCGTCAGGAAGCGAACGACTTCAAGTTGAGCGATGTGGAGCAGCAGTTGATCGACGATGTATGCGCTGCTTTCCATCAGGCAAACAAGCGTGTGGTGGTTGTGCTCAACATGGGTAACGTGATTGAGACGGCTTCATGGAAATCAAAACCTGATGCTATTCTCCTCGCATGGCAACCAGGTCAGGAGGGAGGCTATTCGGTAGCTGATGTATTAACAGGCAAGGAGAACCCATCGGGTAAGCTCTCGATGACTTGGCCTATCAACCTGTCAGATCTTCCATCAAGCGCGAACTTCCCCAATGCACGTCCGGCTGGCGCTCCTGTGGGCGGGAAGACAGAGTTCAGGGACTTCACGCTCCACAAAGAAGGCCTTGATGTGGGCTATCGCTATTTCACCACTCAAAACAAGGCTGTCTCCTACCCCTTTGGCTTCGGTCTGAGCTACACTACGTTTGTATATAGCAAAGCAAAAGTTAAGTCAACCAAGGACGGATTCGAAGCATCTATCACCATTACCAACACGGGTAGTACGGCAGGAAAAGAAGCCGTACAGCTCTATGTGTCGGCTCCTGATGGCGGACTAATCAAACCCGACCGTGAGTTGAAATCGTTTGCCAAGACACGTATGCTGCAACTAGGTGAAAGTCAGACACTCACCATGCGAGTCACCCTCTACGACCTCGCTTCTTACAACGAAACCACACAAGCATGGGAAACCGCAGCAGGCAAATATCATGTTCATTTTGCTGCCAATGTGGATGATGTCCGTTATTGCACCATCTTCTCGTTGTCGAAAAAGCAATCCGTGAAGGCACACGATGTGATGCGCCCTGATATGGCGCTGTAAAGCTGCAACCGACAATCAAATACTTTTTTGGAACAAAAGAAAGGAGCACCAATGAACGACTGTGGTGCTCCTTTATGTTTTACCTTACTTCACTTGCGGCAATCCGATGAGTGTTCTCAGTTGGCGTATAGCCGCTTCGGGGTCGTTCAACTCTTCGAGGAGACGGACGAACTGACTGCCAATAATGGCACCCGATGCATTCGCAATTGACGTCTGATAAGTCTGGCGATTGGAAATGCCAAATCCAATCATCCTCGGATGAGTTAAGTTCATCTGGTTGATGCGGTTGAAGTAGGCTTGCTTTGCTGCATCAAATTCTTTTTGTGTTCCTGTTGTGGCTGCCGACGAAACCATATAAATGAAGCCGTCGGTGTGTTGGTCGATAAAGCGGATGCGCTCTTCACTGGTTTCGGGTGTGATGAGCATAATGACTCTAAGGTCGTACTGGTCGGCAATGGGTTTTACTTCGTTTAGATAATCTGCAAAAGGAAGGTCGGGGATGATAACCCCATCAATACCTATACAACTGCAGGTTTTGAAGAACTCATCGTAGCCATAATGATAGATGGGGTTCATGTAGCCCATCAGTATCAACGGAATATGGACCGACTGACGGATGTCGGCTAACTGCGAGAACAGCAACCGCAAGGACATCCCATTACGGAGCGCTTTCGTGGCTGCATCCTGAATAACTGGTCCATCGGCCATCGGGTCGGAGAACGGAATGCCGACCTCAATCATGTCCACCCCATTAGCTTCAAGGGTCTGAATGGTATGAACGGTACTGTCGAGTGTGGGATGACCCGCACAGAAATAAATGGACAGTACGTTTGACTGCTTTTTCTGGAATAATTGATTGATTCTATTCATTGTGTCTTAGTTTTTTGAGAAAGTTTCTTAGTGCTTGTACATCTTTCATGCCGGGAGCGGTCTCGAAACGGCTGTTGAGGTCGATACCGAAACAGCGAGGATGAAGGGATGAGGATTGAGCGGCAAGAAGTGAGAGGCGTTCTGCATCATCCGGACCTATACCTCCACTGAGGAGGAATGGAGTAGAGCCTGTATAATCATCAAGCACACCCCAATCAAACTTCTGTCCATTTCCTCCTACCATTGGGCCTTTGGTGTCGAAAAGGAAGTAGTCAACAAGGTCCTCATATGGGTTGGTCTGCTCGAAATCTTCAGCCATCGCAATATTGAAAGCTTTGATAATGGACAGTTGATAGTTGACAGTTGACAGTTGATTCTTAAGGCTTCGGACAAACTCTGGAGTTTCATGACCATGTAATTGAATGACGTCAAGACGATAGTCTGCAATATGTTGCAAGATATCATCAGTGGTTGCATCAACAAACACACCCACCCGCTTACACTTCGTAGGCAAATAGTCAGGACGTTCGCCGACATAACGGCTGGAATGGGGCCAAAAGATAAACCCAATCATATCCACTCCAAGCTTCTCAACCTGGCGAATGTTGTCCGAATCGCGCATTCCGCAAACCTTTATCATAGCTGTGATATAAAATCGTTTAACGACTGTCCCGGATCAGAGGTCTTCATGAATGTCTCTCCGATGAGGAAACCACGAAAACCTGACTGACGGAGGACCTTGAGTGTATCAGGATTGCTAATACCGCTCTCGCTGACAAGGAGTTTGTCGTGTGGCAACAATTCTGCAAGACGGAACGAATTCTGTACATCGGTATGGAAGGTTCCAAGGTTACGATTATTGACACCGACCATATCGACATTGTCACCTACATACGCTAACTCAGATTCGGAATGGACCTCAAGAAGGGTTTCCAATCCCAATTCATGCGCCTTAGCTGCTAATGAGCGACACAGGTCTGGAGTAAGACAAGCAGCAATCAGCAAGACAGCATCTGCCCCAATCAGACGTGCCTGATAGAGTTGGTATTCATCGATGATGAAGTCCTTACGCAGAATGGGGATTCCTACGCTCTCACGCACACGAGTGATGAAACGCATCTGTCCTCCGAAGAACTGCTCATCGGTCAGGATGGAAATGGCGGATGCACCGTTCTGCTCATAAGCAGCAACAACCTTATCGACTTCTGCCTCTTGGTTGATCCAACCTTTCGATGGACTCTTACGTTTGAACTCTGCAATGATGCCTGTTGAGGATGTTGCTAATGCGTTACGCATAGAGAGCGGTGTACGTCCCCCATTGAGCAACTCTGCGTCAACCTTGCTATACAAAGCCTGAGCTGGCACAACAGCTTTTTGCTGCGCTACCTCCACACGTTTGTGAGCTACGATTTCCTCTAAAATATCTTTCATTGTGCGGGGTTATGAATTGAGTTCGACAAATTTCTTGAACGTCTGAAGTGCCTTTCCGCTCTCGAGCGACTCACGAGCAATCGAGACAGAGTCCTCGATGGAGAGGTTTGGCTCCAACACACTGATGCCACAAGCTGCATTAGCAAGAATCACATTCTGCTGATTCTGGGTTGCCGTACATTCCAAAACATTATCGAACAGTCGTTTGGCATCTTGAACGCTGGCTCCTCCATAAATTTCCTCTGGACGTACATAATTGAATCCCATGTCTTTTGGTGTGTACACTTTCTCGAATAAGTTGGTACAGAACTTGAATCCGCTTGTCAGGGAAATCTCATCGTAACCATCATAGCTGGTCAAGACTCCATAATTGTCGCCTATACGCTGATGGATATTCGTGTAGAGACGCAATTGTGCCTGATTAGCAGTTCCATGAAGTGAGTACTTTGGATGGCAAGGATTGACCAGAGGGCCCAATAGGTTAAAACAAGTCGGAACCTGAAGCGCCTTACGAGTAGGTCCCACAAATTTCATACCATACGCAAATAGCGGTGCATGGAAATAGCAGATGCCGACCTCGTCGAGCGACCGCTTCAAACGGTCGATATCATCCGTAAACTTCACCCCATGCTCCATGAGCACGTTACTTGCTCCACTCACAGAGGTTGAGCCTCCGTTTCCATGTTTGGTCACCTTATAGCCTGCTCCTGCAACCACGAAGGCAGAACAAGTGGAGATATTGAAGGTATTCTTTCCGTCTCCTCCCGTTCCAACGATATCGAGCGTTTCGTAATCGGACAGGTCGACATATTTACCTGATTCAAGCAACGCATCGCGAAAGCCGAGCATTTCATCCACCGTAGCACCATGCATCTGTAATGCCATCAAGAGGGCTGCAATCTGCTGATCGTTATATTTCTCATGGGTTATGTTGAGCATGATGTCGTGTGTGTCTTCACGACTCAGTGTTGCTCCTTCAATCAATTTTGCTAAATACTGTTTCATAACTGATCTATTTTATGTGTTGTTGCGTTTATTATTCTCTGTTTAATCCTTTCTCTTTAAAGGTTCAACCAATGGTTCAGCATCGTTTTTCCATCAGGAGTAAGTACGCTTTCGGGATGGAACTGCAAACCATGAATATCAAGGCTACGATGCCGCATAGACATGATTTGTCCCTCTTCGCTCACACTGGTTACTTGGAGACATGACGGAAGGGACTCAGCATCGACCACCCACGAGTGGTAACGCCCTACTGTGATGGTATGAGGTAATCCTTCAAACAGTTCATCTTCCTCTACGAGGTGAGCAGGAGTTGCAACTCCATGTACGACTTCACCCAGATTGACGAGTCGTCCGCCAAAATATTCACCTAACGCCTGATGACCCAGACAGATACCTAGAATCGGCTTTTTTCCGGCATAGTGTTCGATTACATTCAGCAGTTGGCCTGCTTCGCTGGGAATGCCAGGCCCAGGTGAGAGTATCAGCTTGTCGAACGATTCCAATTGCTCCATCGCGAACTGATCATTACGGAATACGGTCACCTCAGCACCCAATTCCTTTACCAAATGACTTAGATTGTAGGTAAACGAGTCGTAATTGTCAATAATTGCTACTTTCTTCATTTTTCGGCCTCCTTTATCGCCTTATGCAAGGCACCTAATTTATTATTTACTTCCTGTAATTCATATTCCACGTCGCTCTTTGCCACAATTCCTCCTCCTGCCTGGAACCACAACTCATTGTTGCGGCTTACAAATGTTCGAATCGTGATGGCTTGATTGACATTTCCGTTAAGACCGATAAAACCGATACAACCTCCATAGGCTCCACGATTGTGGGGTTCATACTCTGAAATCAACTGCATGGCTCTCACCTTTGGTGCTCCTGACAGGGTTCCAGCAGGGAATGTATCAATAAAAGTCTTGATAGGGTCGGCTGCCTCATCAAGTTGACCACATACTCGACTCACGAGATGAATGACATGACTATAGAACTGCATATCCTTGTAGAAATCGACATGAACATCATGACAATTGCGCGAGAGGTCGTTACGCGCCAAGTCAACAAGCATCACATGTTCGGCATTTTCCTTCGGATCATTTCTCAAGTACTCGGCATTCTTGCGGTCCTGCTCAGCATTCCCCGTACGTCGTGTGGTTCCTGCTATCGGGTCGATATAAGCTGTCCGTCCGTCTATCTTGCAATGAGTCTCAGGGCTTGAGCCAAAGATTCTGAATCCTCCGAAATCAAAATAGAACAGATAAGGAGAAGGATTGATGCTACGTAGCGAACGATAGAGGCGGAAGTCGTCACCTTCGTACTGCTGAACAAAACGACGTGACAAAACAATTTGGAACACATCGCCTCGCATACAGTGCTTGATGCCTCTACGGATGTTTTCACGATGCTCGTCGTCTGTCAGTGTTGACCTCACATCTCCTACGGCATGAAAATCATAAGTCTGATAAGGACGTGACAGACAATTGAACTCCAATTGGTCGAGTTGACCATCTTCTCCCTCAGCCAACAGCTCCACCAGCATCATCTCGTTACGGAAATGGTCGAACACGATGATATCCTTGAACATGATATACAGCAAATCGGGCGCATCATTCTTGGCAAATGTCTCGTCCTTCACTGGGATTGGCTCGAAATACCTTACAGCATTGAACGAAGTGTAGCCATATAAGCCACAATAGTCAGTATGTTCGCCTTCAAGACGGAAGGAGTGTACGAACTCGTTGATGACTTCCACAGCATCCTGACTGCTATGAATATCACGGGTAGTACTAATACCGTCTGGATAGCATACTTTACCAACTCCATGTTCGATTGAAACACTACCGATGGGATTAAGACCTATGAACGACTTTGCGTTCTCGCTTCCATGATAGTCCGAGGATTCCATGAGGAACGATTGCGGATACAGGTCGCGCAATCTCATATAAACTCCTACAGGAGTTGTCAAGTCACCAAGGACCACCTTTGATACCGTATGATAATGAATTGTTTTCATGGGATTTTTTTTCTATTATTACCTATTATTTCTTTGTCTTATTCAAAATGTTTCAGATAGGTGTCGAGATCCTTATCTCCCCTACCGCTCACGGTAAGCACCACAACATCTGTAGGTTTGAACTGATTCGCTACTTTCGGCAAGAGAGCAAGTGCGTGAGCCGATTCCAATGCAGGAATGATACCCTCCATCCTCGTCAGTTCGTAAGCAGCTTTCAAAGCTTCATTGTCATTTGCTGCTAACACCTGAGCACGTCCTTCTGCATAGAGGTTACAATGCAGAGGTCCGGTTCCTGGATAATCAAGACCAGCAGAGATGGAATAGGGTTCGATAATCTGTCCGTCGTCCGTCTGCATTACCTTGATGCGACTTCCGTGCAGAATTCCTATGGTGCCCACCTGTAGGGAAGCAGCTGTCTCACCACTCTCGATTCCTTTTCCACCTGCTTCTCCGAGTATGATACGAACACGCTCATCGTTGAGGTAATGATAGATGGTTCCTGCTGCATTACTGCCTCCTCCCACACATGCCATCAGGTAGTCAGGATAATCTCGTCCGACTTGCTCTTTCAACTGCCATTTGATTTCCTCACTGATGACAGATTGCAATCGCGCTACCATATCGGGATATGGATGAGGACCTACTGTTGAACCTATCACATAGAATGTATCAGCAGGATGACAACACCAGTCGCGTATCGCTTCATTCGTTGCGTCCTTGAGGGTTTTATTGCCCGACTCTACAGGAACAACCGTTGCACCCAACATCTTCATTCGTTCCACATTCACATGCTGACGCTGTACATCAAGGGCACCCTGATACACCGTACAAGGCATGTTCATCAAGGCACATGCTGTTGCGGTTGCTACTCCATGCTGACCAGCTCCCGTTTCCGCGATAATACGCGTCTTACCCATTCGCTTGGCAATCAACACCTGCCCCAACGCATTATTTATTTTATGAGCACCTGTGTGGTTTAGGTCCTCACGCTTCAAGAACAGCCGACACCCATACTTCTCGCTCATACGTTTTGCGTAATACAGAGGCGAAGGACGTCCCACATAATCCTTCAGCAGGGCATGATATGCCTGCTTGAAGTCTTCGCTTTCAAGGATAGGCAAATAGGCCTCTTTCAGGTTCTCTACCGTCTTAAACAGGATTTCAGGAATGTATGCACCTCCATATTCTCCATAGAACCCATTTCTGTCAACATTGTAATCAGTCATAACTTTTATCTATTTTACGTTTTACGGTTATCCATCAAAAAAAGAGTTTGCCAGTGGTTACCGACAAACTCCAAACACTTTCTTATACCTATTTATAATAAAAACTTTCTGATTGGTGAGTACATGTCAAAGCAACCTTAGATGATTATCCAAAGCTTGCCAACGCCAATATGTACTCTTGTTCATTTTCATTTCGGGTGCAAAATTACAGCTTTTTCTTGAATTAGCAAACAATTTGCAAGTTTTTTTTCGTTTTTCTTACAATTATCTTGTTTTTATTGACTAATCTCAACAATTCGTCACATCAAGAAGTAAAGAAAGTGATCCGGGCGGGACTCAAACCCGCGACCTTCAGAACCGGAATCTGACGCTCTATTCAACTAAGCTACCGGACCAAGTTGGATGGGGAAGCCTAATCCCCCACCCGGAAAAAGAATCGCTATTTCTACAACTTAAGGTCTTGCTTGATGGCAGCCACTACTTCCTTCGCTGTTGCTACAGCGCTGTCGTAACACTTTGCGCATCCCATCTCGCCCTTCACCTCGATGTAGAACTTTATCTTTGGCTCTGTGCCCGAAGGACGTACAGATATCTTCGTACCGTTCTCTGTGAACCACTGAAGCACATTGCTGGTTGCAGGCATATCGAGCGTGCTTTCCACACCATTCTGCACCATCTTCAGGGTCTTGAAGTCCTTCACGCAGTTAACAGGACTGCCTCCGAGGGTCTTTGGAGGATTGTTGCGGAAGTCTTCCATCATCTGCTTGATTTCGTCAGCTCCGCTCTTGCCTGGCTTCACTACTGATACGGCATCCTGATATGCGAATCCGTATTCGAGGTAGATCTGCATGAGCAGGTCGTAGAGGGTCATTCCGTTATCCTTTGCCCAGGCTGCAATTTCACAGAGCAGACAGATAGAAGCTGGTGAGTCCTTATCGCGAACCTTGTCGAATGGCAGGTAGCCAAAGCTCTCCTCACCACCTCCGATATATTTCTTCTCGCCTTCTGAAATCTTGATTTCACGAGCAATCCACTTGAAGCCCGTGTAGCAGTCGCGAATCTCCACACCGTTTCGACGAGCAATCTCTGCAATCGTTTCTGTGGTCACAATGGTCTTCACCATGAATTCGTTACCTTTCAACTGTCCCAGTTTCTTCTTGTTTGCGATGATATAGTATGAAAGCATCAGTGCTGTCTGGTTACCGTTGAGGATGCACCACTCGCCCTTTGGATCGCGACAAACGACTGCCAAACGGTCGGCATCAGGGTCGGATGCCAATACGAGGTCGGCATTCAGGCGTGTACCTAATTTCATACCCAGCGTCATCGCTTCTGAGTTCTCGGGATTAGGCGAAACAACGGTTGGGAAATTGCCGTCAATCACCATCTGTTCCTTCACCACATTGATGTTCCGGAAGCCCCAGCTACGCAATGCAGCAGGAATAATCACACGACCAGTTCCATGCAGAGGAGAATAAACGATGCAAAGGTCCTTCTGACGCAGAATCACATCCTGGTCAACCATTGCCTCATGAACAGCGTTGAGATAGTCGATATCCATCTCACCACCGATAATCTGGATGAGGTCGTTGTTTGGAGTGAACTTCACCTGGTCGATTGTCACCTTGTTCACCTCGTCGATGATACCCGTATCGTGTGGAGACAACACCTGTGCACCATCATCCCAGTAAGCCTTATAGCCGTTATACTCACGAGGGTTATGACTGGCAGTGATGTTCACACCAGCCTGAGCACCTAACTGACGAATGGCAAACGAGATTTCCGGAGTTGGGCGCAAGCTTTCGAAGAGATATACCTTGATGCCGTTTGCAGAGAAGATGTCAGCCACGGTCTCAGCAAACAGACGCGAGTTGTTGCGACAATCATGTCCCACCACTACGGCTGTGTCCTTCTTTCCTGCAAAAGCCTTGTTGATATAGTTGGCAAAACCCTGAGTGGCCATACCCACGATATACTTATTCATACGATTGGTACCAGCACCCATGATGCCACGAAGTCCACCTGTACCAAATTCCAGATTCTGATAAAACGCATCGATGAGCGCACTCTTGTCTTCTGCGTCCAGCATCGCTTTCACTTCTGCCTGAGTATCAGCATCGAAAGCAGGCGACAACCATTTCTTCGCCTCTGCCTCACACTGTCTTAATAATTCCTGATCCATAATATTTCATTTATTTGATGAATACACGGTTTGTACTTTCGTCATGCAAAGATAATGCAAAACAATTGAAATACAAAAAAAAATGCAAATTTTAGGGTAATTTATTTGTTCGATAAATAGGAATAGTTTATATTTGCAACGTAAAAATCAACTTTAACAATAAATTACGCTCATGAAAAAGCTATTAATTGCCATTTGTCTGCTGACATTCTCTATCGGAATGATAGCACAAGAAGAAAAGCCGAAACCAAACTGGATAGTAGGCGAACAAGAGAGCAGTTTCCCTGGACAGATGATAAAGTTTGCAGTATGCCAATCGCCAACAGTCGTAAAAGGACAGAAAGGCGACATCACTGTATCGCTCAACATCATGGAGTTCAGAGGCGAAACCAACTATTTCATCAAAGCCACAGGCGAGGACTTTAAAGTCGATTACAACGTCACCCAGCGCGTTCTGCTGAAGTTCGATGACGACAGCGAGAATTTCTACGCACTCGAAGGTTCGAACAACCACTCTTCGCCAACCCTGAAATTCGCAGGTTCATACAGGAACAAGTTCAAGAAACTCCTGAAGAACGGAAAGAAACTGAAGATGGATGTCGAATTCGTGGATGCAGGAACCCACACCCTCGACTTCAATGTCGAAGGGCTCGACCCCTCATATATTAAATAAGGTGTAGGTCATTCATTCCTATCCTCTTAAAGAAAGGAGAGCTGATGCCCTCCTTTCTGTCTAAATCTCTAGTTTCTTGTACGTCTTCCCGTCATCGCACCTGAGCTTACTATGACGATTCTTTCGATACGTCACAAAACTTACATGAATCCATTTGCTGCCGTTCGGACGCGTTTCCCAAATCAGCTGGTCGAAGTCCGTATGCTTCACAATTAGCTTACACACGTCCCAGAGTGTCCAACCGAGGGAGCATACGGGGTCGATGAAGATGTCGGCCGCTTCGCCTCGGGTGTGTTGTGAGGTCACTGCCCCTTTGACGGCTGTGTTGAGCATCTTGCAGCGGTAGCCACTACTGATGTAGAGGGGGATGCCGATTTTGTTACGAGTGGGTTGCAACACCTTCTCTGCCAGTGCTTTCACGTTCTTTATGTAGCGTTCGGGCACTCGGTTGTCGATGTTGTTCCGTATGGCAGTTTCGCTGTGCTCGAATTCTTCGAGCGTAAAGTTCTTTGTTAATTTCATTTTTCTTTCTCCTTTCGTTTATTTAGTTGGTAGGGATAGTCTCATTTTCAACTGCAACAACTGCAACAACTGCAACGCGCAACGCTAACTGTACTTCTTTTTGTATTCCTCAGTTTTGCAATAGCGTCCATTTGCCTCGTCAAAGAAAATGTAGCTACGGTTGACCCAACTTCTCAACGTCGATTCTCCATCACCACTCTTCCCCTGACTCTGTCGCATCTGCTGATACTGCTCCTTCGTGAACTCGTCGGGCAGCAGACTCAGCAGGTTCTGAGGTCCCGATTGGCGCTGAATCTCCACTTCCTCCCTCAGTTCTTTCTCCAACTGCTTACCGAAGTAGAGCATCTTGCACCACAGGTTGTATTGTTCACTCCAGCGTACGAAGTCGGCAATCTCCTTCGACCATTTGTAGCCATGAGCCACAAAGAGCACCATCCCTTTGAGCCAGGCAATCACGTTCGCACGATATGAGAGAATCCTGTATGCCTCCGAGTCGTACAGCCTTGCTGCGTCACGGTTCTCCTGACGGATGTCCAGAGCCAGCTTTTGAGCCTGAGAACACTCTATCAGTCCGCTGGCAGCCTCCAGTCGGTCTATATAAGGCTTCAGCTCTTGAGCGAACTGGTGATCGTAGATTCCCTGAATCGGTACGTTGTCATCGTCGTTGTCCCCACTGATGATGGTCGCTACATCCAGTCGGCTCACAGTTCCGTCGTTCACCATCTTCCAGAAGAATTTCCTTGCATTCGGAGGCGTTGTTGACGCGTTAAAGTTCCACCTCAGTGGAGCGATACCACTCACCGAGTCAGCCCCTACACGCTCCTGTCCGTGTCTCGAATTGTCAAACGCCTTACGGATGAGCAAGCCCACCTCGTCAGCACTTCCTTTCGATGTCACCTTTTTCAAACCCTCAATCTCGTCCACGCTTGTGTAGATGAAACGCTGACCGTTGTTGTGAGCATCCACTACACGTTGGTTAAACACCGCATCCGTCAGGTTGTCAATCAACATCTGTATGCAGATGTCCGTAGGTCGTGGGTCTTTCTTCTGCTTCGCTCCCGGGTTCTTCTGCTTCCACTCCGCCTCACGCTGACGGTTAGGCTGGTCACGCTGCTCAATGTCCGCCATTATATACTCAATCGGGGTTTTGATGGTTCCCTTACCGATACTCTGACGGCCTATTAGCACATTCATAAACGTTGGCTCGTGCTCCACGTTATCCCAATACCTAAACTTCACGCCGTGCATGTGTACACCCAACGGAGCAAACACCCCACTGGCCACTGCAGCCTTGCAATAGTCCGGAACGTTCTTCGTCAGCAATCGGATGAGCGGAGGCAACTTCTTCGGCATCGGCGGCGGAGTCGTCAGCGTACCACCACAAGCCCTCACGGCAGCCTGTTCTTTTAGTGCCTGCAACACCTGCTTCAGTCGGTAAGGCATACCTTCGGTCTTTGCTTGCAGCGCACTCTCAATCTTCTTGCGTTTCTCCTCTTGCGGGAACCGGTCGTAGCAGGGAATCACCTCGTCCAGCCAATCGGCATTCCTACCGCAGATATGTCGCAGGTCGCAAGCCAGCTGATACGTCAGCGTGTCCCTGTCGCCTTCCACAGGCTCCTTCCCTTCGTTCCACAGCTCCCAATATTTCCTTATGATGTCCTTGAAAAGAATGCCGTGATAGTCCGTAGGGAATAAAGACCCACCCCCGTTCCCCTCCCTGTGAGTGAGGGGAGTATTTACATCTGTTGATGTATTCTTATGAGCCGAGTGACCGCTCTCCCCCTGCAGGGGGAGTTGGGAGGGGGTCTGCTTGAATATCTCCTCATCAAGATACAGCAGCTCTTTCTCCGTAGTGGTAAAGAACACGCGGGTGATGTCCTTTGCACCCTCGTCATACGCTACGCCCAGCAACTCACTCGCCCACTTCA
Source organism: uncultured Bacteroidales bacterium (assembly GCA_902785075.1). GTDB lineage: Bacteria > Bacteroidota > Bacteroidia > Bacteroidales > Bacteroidaceae > Colivivens. The sequence goes on from CACZXN010000007.1 coordinate 65,677, forward strand.
GGTTCTCCTCTTGCGTCAGCTCTGCCCGACGCTTGAACACCAAGTGATAACCCTTTGTAGCCGACCTTTCCAGCATCAGCAAACCAAGCTCGTCCTTTTTCGACAGCACCAGTTCAGGAACCATACTCAGCCATTCCTCCTTTCTGGCGGCTATCTGCTCTTCCCCTTCATGGGGAAGCGGGGAAGGGGTCCAGTCGATATCCATACCCACCGTCGTGCTTATACGAGTGGAGCCTTTCAGCGAACTGTCATCGTTGGGCAAGCAGCTGTAGTTCATCTGCAGAAGCTTCGTTTTCTGTTTATCATCACCACTACGAATCGCCTTCATCACCGACTTCTGCTTCACCGAG
>CACZXN010000008.1 GCA_902785075.1 uncultured Bacteroidales bacterium
CACCTCGTAGAATCCTGTCGTCTGAATGCTGTCCACACGTATGTCTCCGTCTGCCTCTCCGTTGACAATCTTGAGTTTCCTGCGCTCAACGACGTCACCCGACGGATTGACCAGTTCTACGTACAGCACATGGCTAAGGTCCGTCCTACGTTCCGTATCGCATCGTGTAACATAAGCCTTGAAACGGATGTATTCACCCTTGAAATAGCCTGTATTGTCGAAGTGAAGATAAACCTTCTCCTGAGGGGTATAGAGGTTGAACCGCATTACATGCTTCAAATAGTCAATCATTGCTGCTACCTGACTGGTATCGGAAGGTGTATTCTGAAGCTCTTGAGCTTTAACATTGTAAACATTCGTCATTATCAAACCAATGATCATGGCGAATATATATAATTGCGATTTAGTATTCTTCATTATTCTTAAGATACGGATTTCTTTCATAATGCTATACCTTAAATTATTATATAGACATCAATTTCTTAATAAATTACATCTGCCCTGATTCAATTAGTAAGATACATCGTTCGGTTAATCGGTCGTCATTTTCTGGATCATATTCTTTTTTAAGGCTTGCTCCAAATAAAGTAGCTATGGCATTTGACAACCCAGCCTTGAATTTACCCATGTAGGTTTTTATTAACTGATAACTAGTTTGCCCACATTGACGGTCTATTAGTTTTATAAGTAGCTTACCTTGAGCGAACGTCAGTTTCTTCAATTTTGATGTGTATTGTTTGCGCAGGCTTTTTTCAACCTGTTTCATATACTCATCCTTTTCTGCTTTAGTTTCTAATGAATCGAGATGAGCTATTGTAGCATTAATAGTTTTTTGAATGTCAACAGCAATGGGATATACCTTCTTAATGTTAGCGGCAATCTTATAATACTTTTTTGCTTGGCGCTCATTCTTGAAAACCAATTGATTAAAAATATATACATCTGAAAGAACAAACCAAGGTATTTCTTCACCATCATACATAACGGTTCCTGCATAGCCTACACCATGTGAAAAAATAGGGTCACCAGCGATTTTATCAGTTGTCTCATCGACAGTGACTTGTTGGGCCATGGCTTTTTCTGCCTTGAAAAAGAGTCCTATTATTGCGAATAATATGTAAACATATAACTGCTTCATGCTGCAAAAATAAGAATATTCTTTCTCCTTTTTGATTCCTATTCGTGATTATTAATAATAATTATGTTTTTTTAGTTAATAATCATATTGATTTGCTCTTGAATATTCTTTTCATCGAATCTCGATAATGACACATCTGTTACGATTGTTTTCTGTAAAAGGATGCTCAGTATCACCATATGATTTTACCTTAATCACATCAGCAGGTATTCCCTTGCGAGTTAATAAGCTTGTTACTGCTTTTATACGTTGATCAGATAATTGTTTATTAAGTCTGGTATCGTTTGTTTCCTTATCAGCATAACCTTTCAAATACACAGTTTTATCTTTATTTTTCTGGTACCATAATACCAAGTCATCAATAAGATTATCATTATTGATATCTGATCGGCGAGGCTGGAAGAAAAAGACATCTCGATACATGCCCTCTAAAGCACCTATTGGATAATCTTGATACTTAACAGTTTTCTCATCATCTTTTTTACCTTGGTTTGAATTCAATTCATTTGTCCTAAACAAATCTCGAGCAGTTCGGTAGTTTTGTGTAGAATCTTCTTTAGTAGGAGCTTCTACATAATCTAAAGAGTCGGCATCTGTATAGTAAGCTTTGTTTTGTCGAGCTTTATTGAAGGCTTCAGATTCAAGTCGGTTTTCAGAATCGAAAAAGACTTCTTCATAGTCAGTTCTGTCAAGTGTTGGACGTACGATATGGATGTCAAATCTCATCTCGGCAACTCCATCAGGTTCAATGTTTCCAAACACTCGGATCTTATGTTCTGCAAAACCAACATTTTTGGTAGAGTGGAAAATAGTAAAAAAACGTTCTTCTTCCCCTGGAGGAATCATACCCGAACCAATTGACGACAATTCAATTGAACCATTTGACGGCTGAATGTCTTTTATCACCAGAATCTCGTTGCCAACATTCTTAATGACCCATATCATGTAAACATCATCTCCAAGCACAACAGGCAGGTAGTGACGGACTGAATCTTCAATTTCTATCCTTGTAGGACCTATAATTTTTGTACATGATGTCAGTAAAATGGTTGGTAAAGCCAAAATGATGAATGACACAACTATTATCGTTCTTTTAACCATCATATAATCCTTTGTTTTTAATTATTCTCAAATTTCTTTAAATAAGCATCAATATCGGCATCTGTTTCTCCATAATTATTCATGCCTTTCAGTTCTTTATGACCCTTTAAACGTTCTATCAATTCTGTTTTGATTTGTGGGTCGTTTTCTTTGTTTTGCATGGCCATAATCTGCAATTGGGTGAAACAAAATGCCGTTAGCATATAATTGAGTTTTTCTTTTTCTATACCAGTAACGTCCTGTGCAGCATTCTCAAGTTGGTTACGAAACTCTTCGAAATTCTTCACATTTAAATAAGACTCAACTTCCTCTTCGATAGAACCATAAAGCGGTATGATATGATTAGATTCATCCACTTTTCTTTCCAGTTTCAAATAATAGTCTGCAATCAGTTTTCCTGTTTTTGGATAGTTTTCTTGGTAATACTTCCGTACTTCTGCATCTACATCAAGTGCTAAATCATACATCATCTTACAAAGGATGCATGTCTGCATATCATCGAAGGTGGCGTAATCATCCCCACTACCATTTAGGAAGATGCCTTTAACTCCTAGTCGGTCGTATAATTGGAATCGTCGTTGCATTACTTTTAGGAAAGGGAAAGGGGACAGGTAGTCGCTAAAGTTGCGTGCATAGTCCCAAATATAGATAAGGGATGTTTTCTCTTTCCATTCCTTAACCATATTGACAAATGTTCTGTAACCCTGGTTTTCACTAAAAGCCACTCTCATCGGTAAATCAATGGCGCTAATAATAACACCTACATTAGAAGGTAGTGTGTCTTTTGGGGCTATGCGAGTGGAATGATAAGCAGAAGTGAAGAACTGATGTTTTGGAAATCTCTCAGCTAATCTCCGCATCATATTGGTAACAGCAGGAGTTGCATTTGTTTTGGTATTACCGGCAGCAATGCATTTTTTACAAGTACATGATTTCTTGTTATCACGTGGCATAATGCTGATACGAGTTGAAGAACCTGGCTGTTCTCCATCACCGAAGTTATCAATGATGTATTCTACGAGCTTGTCGTACATTAAGTCGCTACTGAAACAATATTGCTCTTTATCTTTCTTTCCATCAATTGTGGCAAGAACACTATTGTCAGGATTTTCTCCTAATGCTTTATGAAGATTATGCCCCCACAATCCCCAGTCATAATCAACATGGTGGGTGCCGTAGAAATCACGTGTACTCTCGAGGGCATTTGTGGGACTATAAATACCTCTAAACTCAAAGGGTGATTTTGGCTCTTTCTGGTTGCTTTGAGCATGACATGACATTAGTCCAATAGTGCACACACATATATATGCTGATACATTGAGAACATTTACCCGTTTCATGTTTTATTTCTTTAGAAGTTAATGAAAACAGAGGCGTTGATGTAGAACATATTCATATAGGTAATGCCGAATTCCGGATTCGTTTCCAATGCTCCACTAACGACCGCCTCATTTTGGGTATATAATGTGTACCAAGTTCCTGAGAGTGTGAATCCTAAATGCTGATTAAAGCTATAGTATCCACCCATACCGACAAAGGTGTTCAAGTGATCAAAGGTTGAAGGAAGGGACCGGTCAATGATAGAGTTCTCTGGGGCGGTTCCTAAGCCTGCTACACCAAATACATGACCAGGATTACCTTCAACTGGGAAGAATTGGAATTTTGTTTGACCGCTAAAGAAGAACTTACCGGTAAGAAGATAAGCATTAACACCTCCAGACAGAACAAACTGTTCGTATGTTTTCGTTAGTCCAAGTGAAGCAGAGTATAGCTTTTTAAACTTACGTAACCATCCGAGGATTTTGTATCTGTGGGTAGTTCCTTCTCTAAGTAATTCAAATACACCTTCGTATGTTTGTATTCTTCGGAAACTAGCATCTATGTTGATTGTCCAGTCTCGAGGGAGCTCATAGGAGAGTCCTGCTTTTATTGTCCATTCTGGGAAGTATTTGTTTGCCCATCCAATTTTCGCATAGGCATCCAATTTCTTGTCGAATCTATGTTTTAATTGTCCAGCAATCATTATACCAGTACCTCCTTCTTCCATCTCGCTTACGTTATCAGCTGCAGTACCGTCTCGACCTAGATAATTCAATTCAATAGTATAATCGTTCTTTTTCGTCCTTCGTGTGTAACTTAATGTAGCATTAGCAGAAATCTTGTCCATATTACCAGGTCTCGCTTGTTGATAATCTAAGGAAAGAATATTTGGATAGTTTTTGTTGAGCATACTGTTTAACAATCTAGTATGTCCAGGTAATTCTGCCAATGATGGTTTGTACATTTTCAGATATTCGTATGCTTTGTCATACTCTCGCATATCTTTGTAGATAAGTCCCTTTGTGTACAACAACTCATTATGTGTAGGCCAAATCGTTAATGCAGAGTCAACAAGTTCCATTGCTTTTTCGTATTCTTTTTGTTTAGCATACTTCAAAGCAAGTGTTTGACAACTTGTAACATAAGTACCAATAACAGTAGAATCTCCTACATAGGTTTCGAGCAGAGGATAAGTGATGTCAATCGCCTTTCTATCGTCACCTGCAGCTTGATATGTCTGTGCTTCTTTGACAATGAAGAATGGGTCTTCTGGGAATTGCTCTCTACCAATCGCTACATATTTTGCAGTTTGTTCTTCATTGTGAAGCAATTGAGAAGTAGTAATACCCATTCTGAGAATACTATTGCTGTTAGGGCAGATTTCAATAGCATCTTTTATTTGGCTATCAGCAACGTATAGCATTCCTTGTTCAATGAGAGACTTAATGTATGGCGTAACAATTTCTTCATAGGCAGTCGCATAGGCTGCTTTCAACGAATCGTTCTCATACATATATCCTTCGCGTAAAATGTCGAGTGCTTTTGCTGTTTGTCCTTGCTCATTGTTGACTTTGGCTTTCAGTTGTCTGTATGCATTGCTGCCAAACAATCTGTTATATTCATCTAATGTTTGGTCTGCATCAGAATATTTCTTTGACAAAAGATAGCAGTTGAATAATTTGAGCATTGCTGCCTTTCTTAATTCACCTTCTACCTGATCTTGTGTTGCCATCTTCAATAAGGGGATAGCTTCGTCATATTGTCCAAATCGCATGAACTCATCCGCTTTATCTGTGTTGATGCGAGCTAACTCGGTTGCTACTTCCTCATTTGAGGGATTTAGGGTGTAAAGTTTGTTGAGCAGGCTGTTGGCCTTAGTTACATTTCCAAGACGACGGTTTACTAAATATTCTTTGTAAAGCAGTTCTGGACTTTCTTTACTGGATTTTTTTGCTTCTTCAATATATACCAAAGCATCGTCATAATATCCTCTCGAAATTGAGGTGTTGAGCAAGAATGTGAGTGCCTCAGATGAGTGGTTTGTGTCATATTCTTTGGCATATTGAATGTATGGATCATACATTTGTGATGCTCTGGCAGCATCCAACATCATTTTTTTCTCTAAGCTTGCAGCAAGTGCAGAATAGTGTGTGCCCTTAAGGGATGCGAGGTATGCTCGAGCTTCGCTATAGCGGTTCATTCCTGCTAGGATACCGACTTTTTTCTCAACCAATGTTGGTGAGTTAGTTGTAACAGAACCTTCTCCTGCAATTTCAGCAGCTTCTGCATCATGTCCATATTGTAGGAGCAAGTTCGAAAGGGCGAGGTAGTATTCTGGATTTTTCGGGCTCATCTGAATCAGCTGACGTAGTGTCTCGAATTGTGATTGTGCATCTCCCTCTTCATGTTGCTTGAGATACTTCATCTCTACACGATAATTCCAATCTTTCCTAATTCTTTCATTGTCAGGATAGATGCTGCGGAGTCGTTCGAGCAGCAAGTCTGCTTCGTGGTCATTTCCCAAATAGCGATATAATGCAATCTTTTTACGCCATAAGCGTTCATTGTAAGGACTAACTTCCAACAATTCGTTCACATAAACGATGGCTGATGAGTAGTTTTTTGTCTCTTCCTCTACTTTTACCAAGAGTTCTCTGGCTTGATGGTTTGAGTTATCATCCTTCAATGAGTTGATGAGATAGTATCTGGATTTGTCATATTGTTGGAATTGATAATAATAATGTCCCATCAATTCATTCAATGCTGACACATAAGGATACTCATTGATTCCTTCATCCAAAAGTTTCTTTCCCGCAGTCCATTCTCCTCGTTTAAAGTGCCCACGTACTACTTCGTCATAGTATCCTGGACTTTTGTCAATGAGTGCGGTGATACTATTTTTCTTGATCTGCGCCATCGACGGTATTGATGTACAGATAATAACACCTGTGCATACAATTAAACTGAGAATGCCTTTTAACATGATTCTTTTCATGATCATATCGCTCATATCAATCTGTTATCGATTTGATTACTTTTTCTTCTTCTTAACACCTTGACGGTTCATATCGCCCCAGACAGCTTTCTTACGTGTCAAATAGTTGTAATAGCCTCTGATGGTTGAGTATACCACAAGGGGGTGGTAAAAGATTGGCTCTAAAAGCCCAGCAAGTAGCAACAATGCGTAGCTATTTGATTTGTGGTATGAACTGCCGAGCAAGTAGTCGTAGAATACCACAAATGAACTTAGCATTACACTGAAAAGGAAAATAGCACCGAACATGACAAAGAACGTATCCCAGTTTACACCACCTGTAAGGGCGAGGTAAATAATCAAGCAGATACCGATAATCTCAATCATTGGTGCCAAGAACTCAAATGTGAATGTATATGGGAAAGTAAGCATACCCAATGTCTTGTATTTAGGATTGAGTAGCATACGAGAGTGTTCAAAAACTAACTGGATTAATCCTCGTCCCCAACGTGTACGTTGACGTATTAGGGTTTTAATATTTGACGGACCTTCAGTCCAACAACAGTTGTGAGGGATTTGCACTACTCGGTATGGGCGTTTGAAGTCACAGCAATAACCAATCATGCGAAATAGCATATCCATATCCTCTGCAAATGACTCGGAACCATAACCACCTGCTGCAATAACTACTTGTAGGTTGAACAAACCATAACCTCCAGATACGTTGTTCATGGCATTGATACACGACCATCCCATTTTACCAATCAAGAAACTTCGTTTATACTCCAGGTCTTGGAATAGTGGTATTGGCTTGGTTGATGTGCTCAATTCTACGATTTCACCATTCTCGATGGTAGCACCATTACTCATACTCATCGTTCCACTTACAGCAATTACTGAGTCGTCAAGCAAAACAGGGAAGATACAATGGTAAATCGCATCGTTTGACAATATACAGTCCACGTCCGTATTAATGAAGTATGGATTGGAAACAACGTTCAAGCCACCATTGACTGCGTCTGCCTTGGTTCCTCCGTTCATCTTATCGACCACTACCAGTTTTGAGTATTTAATAGAGCTGGAGCGGAAAAGACGTTTAAATGGTTTGCAATGGATGTGCTCTATATAGTCATACGGAACTTCTACCATATCGAAGTTTTCAATCAACTTCTCCAATGTCCTATCTTTACTTCCGTCGTTTACAATAACGATCTCAAAGTTTGGATAGTCCTGACGCAATAGTGAACGAACGTTATCTACCACTGTCACCTCTTCGTTGTATGCAGGTGCAACAATTGATACACCAGGTACGTACGGAGTACTGTCGACCATGTGCTTGATATAATCATCCGACCACTGCTTATAGTTTGAACTGTATATGTAAGCCATAATTAGCAAGGCAACATACGACGTGATCAAAGCTAATGAGTAGAAGAAGATGATGTAGCCGTAGAATAAGAGAAGTATGTTAAGCATATATTGTCTGGATTATTATTTGTAATTACTTGAGTTAATTCTTTGATTATGAGAACTGTTGTAACTGTTTCAACAAGTTGGTTGCATCGATTTGATCGAGTAATATCCTATGCTCATCTCCAACCTGAGTCTGTGAGCGGATAATCTCAAATCTTCGACGTCCTTCTAATCCATATAGGTACATACAGGTCATGGCTTGCTCCTGTGTTTCCTTGGAAGATGTTGTATTATATACTTTTTCGAAGAAATCGACTTGATTGCCCGAATTGATAGCGAGTACTGTCTTAAGAAGCTCTCGTTTAATTTGTTCGGGTTGTCGATCGTAAGAGTCAACCAATGCCTGCTCGTTCTCGGCTCTTGCTAATTGGGCAGTAGCACGCATGGCTGCCAATCGGCTACTATAACGAGGGGAAAGGAAGAACTTTGCCAATTCGTTTTTCTCATTTTCGCTTCCCCAATAAGCAACTTCTTCTATGAGGAATGCTGCTGCCTGCTCATTTTTCAATCCTTCAGCTATTGTTAAGAATGATGGCATAGGACGTCCGCATTCTTGTAGCCAACCAAACAAACGATGGGTCAACATAGGTCGCCAAGGCGGCATCTTTTGGTTCAAGTCTTCTTCAAGATATTGATAAGGCTCGTTTTCCGTACAAATAGTATATGCCAAACGTGCCATCAGACGAATATTCGTGTTGTGGTGATTAAGATAAATAGCTAACTCACCTTCGCTAATGTGAATGTTGAGGTTCACAACCATCTGTAAGGTTTCAAATACTCTTTTGCGTCCAACTAAGCATCTCTCGATATAGTCAATAACACCTGTAATCTCACAGATATACTGAATGTTAGGAAGATAGAGAATTTCGCATAGTTCCATTCGGAGTGAGGATATCAGCTGAGTAAACATCTTTGGGTCGTATTGTTTCAAATCCTCAATGCTGCATCCGAGCGTTTCTTCCAATTCCATCGTCGATGGGGGATCTGGAAGAATCATGATGTTATACAAGGGCTCTCTAAACTTCTCTTCGAGTTTTTTGTATTCTTTTTTGTATTTGGTTGTCTTTCTTATCATTAGGAAAAACAAAACATAAAGGACCATCATCACCAAAAGACAAGCAATGATCAAACCATATGCAGTTCGTACTTGCCAAAGATAGTCGGCAAAGTAATTTTCAATGTTGTTCATGTAATAGACAAAGACTTCCCACCCATGGAATTCTGCAACTGGTCCTTGTGACTGTGTAAATATATCGAAATACATTTAAGTGTTGTTTTACTAATTAGTTTGCGATAATTGCAATTTCGAGTGCAAAAATACAAAAACTTTTTTTATTTGCAAAATAAAATGACAAAAAATAGACATTTTCGACGAAAGATGATACGTTGGTAGGAGTAAAACTCCTATTATAATAGCAAAATAAAAAATCCTCTCAAAACTGAATGAGAGGATTTTTTCGCTATAATAGTGTTGTTATTTTTCTCCAAGTTTATTGATTTGTTTTGCAACACTTGTGATTAGTCTTTCCATGATAATTGGTTTGTTGACAAAATCGTTTGCTCCGAGTTCCATTCCTTTGACAATATCGGCTTCCGAGTTCAAAGCTGAAAGAATGATAATTGGCAAATCTTTGGTTTTTTCAAATGCCCGAACTCTTCGGATTACTTCAAAGCCATCGATACCTGGCATCATTAAGTCAAGTAATAAAAGGTCAGGTGCGTCTTGACTTATCATATCAAGTGCTTGTTGTCCATTTGCGGCTGTTTCAACTTTAAATGTGTACTGCGCAAGCATTTTACGGACAAGAAGAATATTAAGTGGAACATCGTCAACGATTAATACCTTCAGTTTGTCAACATCAATATTTGGATTAATATTCGCATTCATGAGCTGTGTATTATTTGTGAGTTCTTTACTTTAAGAGTGCAAAGATAAGCGTTCTTTTGATATTGACCAAACTTTTGGCCATTTTTTTTCTTTTTTCTTACATTTTTCTTCCCAATCTGGTCACTTCGGTACTATTTTGCTTTTTATACTTTCAAATTAGCATTGTTTTTTTAGCACGTAGCGCTCATCAAAAAAACCTCCTACTCTAGGAGTAGAAGGCTTAAAATATGCGATTATGTAAAAAAGTTATATATAACTATTTCTACACTCTTGATTATAGATTTGGATTAATCTTGTTCCATTCCGAAATAGGTGGAACAATATTCAGAGTTACAAGTTCATCGCGCATTTTGCAGAGATGTTCATAAGATGCATCGAGTTTTGCCAATTCCTCAGGTGTACCAGTAGGCATTTTGTAAGTGCATCCCTTTGTGTCAAGGGTGGTGTCCATTGCCATCATGATGTGATTGTATTTCTCGTTGCAAACGTATGTTCCAGCTGGCCAGCGGAATTTCTCTCCACCCATGACTGAGCGTATCATCTCTACTGAACAATATGCTGGGCTTTGCCAAGAACTGCGTCCACGAAGTTCGATGATCTTTGCCCCTCCTTTAGTAACGTCAACTTTCAGTTGCTCCCACTCTTCTTCTGTGCATGCAGGTGTGCCGATAAGTTCGCTGAGTGGTTTGCCATTTACCTTAACAGCGCTTCCAAATACTGCCATCTGCTCTCCATGACCGCCATATGTAGCACATCCAGTTACTTCGTATTGTTTGCATCCGAACTTCTTAGCAAGTGCTGATTGCAGACGAGTTGAGTCAAGAGCTGCGAGGGTAGTAACCTGTCCTGGCTTTAAGCCTGAATAAAGCAAAGTAACAAGACCTGTGAGGTCTGCAGGGTTGAAGATAACGGTTACATGCTTCACGTCTGGGCAATATGTCTTGATGTTTTTACCTAGTTCTTCTGCAATCTTACAGTTGCCAGCAAGGAGGTCTTCGCGAGTCATACCAGCTTTACGTGGAGCACCTCCTGAAGAAATGATATATTTTGCATCCTTGAATGCTTCAGCAACGTCAGTTGTTGCTGTCAGGTTTACTCCGTCATATCCACAGTGGAACATTTCTTCCATTACACCCTCCATGCCTGGAGCATAAACATCATAAAGGCATACGTTTGGTGTGAGTTTCATAGTTAATGCAAGTTGCACCATCGTTGAGCCGATTGCGCCACCAGCTCCAACAATTACAAGTTTGTCGTTTGTTAAAAATCCCATAATGATTCTATTATTAATTGATTAATGAAAATACGTATTTTCGCTTATGCACATTTATTTTTCTGCAAAAATACAAAAAAAATACAATTCACGAACTACAAATCACGAATCTTTTATAAATTTGCATGAATTATTCCTAAACAAACCTACAAATTATGAGCAAAATAGAAAGTAGACTTTGCGATTTGCGTCGATTGATGTCTGAAAATGCTATCGATGCGTTCATCACTCCAAGTACTGATCCCCATTGTGGCGAATATGTTCCCGAACGTTGGAAATCACGTCGCTGGATTTCCGGATTTACAGGTAGTGCTGGTATAGCAGTGGTTACAGCTGAAAAAGCTGCTTTATGGACAGATTCTCGCTATTTCATCCAAGCAAAGGAACAGTTGGAGGGTACTGGGTTCCAACTGATGAAAGAGAAGATAGAGGGTACGCCAAGCATCGTTGAGTGGTTGGGTGGTTTCTTGAAACCTGGTGATACAGTAGCTGTTGATGGATGGGTCAATACGGTTGCAGAAGTTAATTCTATGCGCGAGGAACTGGATTCTTATGGATTGAGGCTCGTTACTGATATTGATCCTTACGATAAAATCTGGCTTGATCGTCCAGGTATCCCTGATAGTAAGGTGTTTGTCCAGAAATTGGAATATGCTGGAGAATCAGCCGCTCATAAATTGACTCGCATTCGTGAACAGTTGGGAGGTCATGCTTTGCTCACTACTTTTCTTGAGGATATTGCGTGGACGCTCAACCTGCGAGCAGATGATATTCTCTATACCCCATTCTTTGTCAGTTACCTTATTATTACTCCCAAGAATGCCACCTTATATATAAATAAGGAGAAAGTGCCACAGGAAGTGGAAAAGTATCTGTGTGCCGAAGGGGTTGATATTCGTCCATACGAAACCATTTTGGACGATTTGAAGGCATGCGATATACCTATTGAGGTTCAGCTCGATAAAACCAATTATAAGACCTATGAAGCTATTCGTCAACCGATTGCCAAATCTTCGCCGATTCCTCACATGCTGATGTTTAAGAATCCTACTGAGATAGAAGGGTATCGTCGAGCGATGGAGAAAGATGGCGTAGCAATGGTTAAGTGGATCAAATGGACGTTGGAGAATGTTCCGAAGGGTGGACAGACAGAGTTGTCTCTTGCAGCTAAGCTGGAAGCATTCAGGCGTGAGCAACCTTTGTGTATGGGTATCAGTTTCGAGAGCATTATGGGTTATGCTCATCATGGAGCGATCGTACACTACGATCCAACACCTGAAACTGATATTCCTGTACTTCCTGAAGGGTTGCTGCTGATTGACTCAGGAGGTCAGTATCTTGACGGAACAACGGACATCACTCGTACCATTCCGCTAGGTCCTCTAACTTGGGAGATGAAGCGCGACTACACCTTAGTTCTGAAGGGATGGATCAATCTGGGTAGGGCCGTATTCCCTAAGGGAACTTGTGGCACCCAGCTCGATACACTGGCGCGCATGGATATGTGGCGATATGGTATTAATTATCTGCATGGAACGGGTCACGGAGTTGGGCAATTTGGTTCTGTCCATGAAAACATAGACCTTCATCAGTTCCGAATGCAATGGCGACCTACCCCTTTGTTGCCTGGGATGATTATCACAGACGAGCCTGGCATCTATATCGAGGGAAGTCATGGAGTACGTCATGAGGATACGATGCTCGTAGTCAATGCAAACTTCAATAGCGAGCAGGGAAAGGCGATAGAGCCTACGGCAGCTCCGTACGACGGACCTGTTTCTCAAGGTATCACTTTTGGACCTTACTACACCTTTGAGCATCTTACCCTTTGCCCGGTATTGACCAGCCCTATCATCAAGGACATGTTAACAGCTGAAGAGGTCGCTTGGTTCAATAAATATCAGCAGACGGTATATGAGCGTCTTGCACCACTTCTTGATGAACAGCATAAAGACTGGCTTCTTGGTGTAACCAAGCCTATTTGAGATGAGAGATAATCCTTTTTTTTATTTCTCTTAAAGGACGTCTATGTTGAAAAACTTGCAACGCTTTGCAAAGTTTGCAACATAGATTGCAAAGCTTGTAACATAAATTACCCCTAGGGGAAAAATTATTTTCCCTTAGGGGCTGCAAAATTTTCCCTTAGGGGAAACAAATATTGTCGTTATTCAGAATCGTAACGATTATTGCTTGAAGTTTAGGAGTTGGGGTAGTAGTTCTATGGCTTGAGCTATCTCATCTATCTTGATAAATTCATCTGCAGTGTGCGAACGTGATGAGTCTCCAGGACCAATCTTGACAGACGGGAAAGGCATCAAGGCTTGGTTTGATAGAGTTGGCGACCCAAATGGGGTAAGTCCAAGGCTAATGGCTTTCTGTACAAACGGATGAGTTGGTTTGATGCTCGATGAATTGAGTCGGAACGAGCGTGCAACAGCTTTTCCTTGTAGATTTTCTGCGATTTCATCGAAGATTTCCTGATTCGTGTAGCATTCGTTGCTGCGAACATCGATGGTAAATAGACAGCGATCGGGTATTACGTTGTGCTGGGTTCCTGCTTGAATGATGGTGACAGTAGTCTTAACAGGCCCAAGTAGATCCGATGTTTTTGCAAATTGGTGGTTTTTAATCCAGCTAATGTCATCTAGGGCTTTGTAGATGGCATTTACTCCTTCATTACGAGCTGCATGTCCTGCTATGCCTTCTGTGGTGACATCAATCACCATCAAGCCTTTTTCTGCAATAGCGGGTTGCATGCCTGTAGGTTCACCTACTACCGCAAAACTGATAGGAGGAAGGAGAGGAATGACTCTCTCAATACCATTTTTCCCAGAAACCTCTTCTTCGCATGAAGCCGAGAAAATGAAGTTAAAATCTGGATTTCCTCCCATTTCATCGATAGAAATGAAGGCTTGAATCATAGAAACGAGGCTCGCTCCGTCATCATTTGTACCTAAACCAAAGATGGTTCCATCGGCTGTTTCCTTAGGAACAAAAGGGTCGTGTGTCCATCCGCTTACAGGTTTGACCGTATCGATGTGTGTATCAAGCAGGATGGTGGGTAAAGATTCGTTGAAGTATTTGCATTTTACCCACACGTTATTACCCGTTCTAACAGGTTCATAACCTTTCATTTGCAGGTATTGCTGAATCAAATCGGCAGCTGCTGCCTCTTCTCTGCTAACAGAGGGTGTGGCTACAAGTTGTTTCAGCAATTGTACTGCTTCATGTGTCTTGTTTGTATAATTCATACGTTATTTCGTTTTTGCGTTGCAAAAATACAAATTATTTGCCATTTACTATTTACCTCTTATCATTTTTATGAAGATTTTCTACTTTTCATTTTTCACTTTTCACTTTTTTCGTAACTTTGTACTCAAATTACACGCATTATGATCACAATAGAACAGCTGAAAGAACTTAAAGAACGTGCGGATGCACTGAATCGTTACCTTGGTATTGAGGAGAAAAAGGTAGAACTAGAAGAGGAGCAACTGCGAACTCAGGCTCCTGGTTTCTGGGATAATCCAAAGGAAGCGGAGGTGCAGATGAAGAAGGTGAAGGATATTCAAAAGTGGATTGATGGTTACAAAGAGGTGAAGACCGCAACTGATGAGGTAGAAGTGGCTTTTGACTTTTATAAGGAGGAGATGGTGACAGAAGATGAGGTGGACGAGGCCTATGCTACAGCCTTGAAGTTGATTGAGGATCTTGAACTTCGCAATATGTTGCGTCAGGAGGCTGATGGCATGAGTGCTGTATTGAAAATCAATGCTGGAGCAGGAGGGACGGAGGCTCAGGATTGGGCGCAAATGCTGATGAGGATGTATCAGCGGTGGGCAGAAGCTCATAAGTATAAATTGACTGTTAGCAACTACCAAGATGGCGATGAGGCCGGCATCAAGACGGTAACGATGGAGATAGAAGGCGATACTGCCTACGGATACCTGAAGAGCGAAAATGGTGTTCATCGTTTGGTTAGAGTGTCGCCCTATAATGCTCAAGGCAAGCGTATGACAAGCTTCGCAAGTGTATTTGTTACTCCATTGGTTGATGATTCTATTGAAGTGGTGATTGATAAGAGCAAACTATCGTGGGACACGTTCCGTTCGAGTGGTGCGGGTGGACAGAATGTCAACAAGGTGGAGACAGGAGTGCGTCTTCGTTATCAGTATGTCGACCCCGACACAGGTGAGGAAGAAGAAATCCTGATAGAGAATACAGAAACCCGTAAGCAGTTGGAGAATCGTGAGAACGCACTTAGGTTATTGCGCTCGCAACTTTACGATCGTGCCATGAAAAAACGTATGGAAGCACAAGCTAAAATCGAAGCGGGTAAGAAAAAGATTGAATGGGGTAGTCAGATACGTAGCTATGTGTTTGACGATCGTCGAGTGAAAGACCACAGAACTAATTATCAGACATCAGATGTGACTGGGGTGATGGATGGAAAGATTGACGATTTCATCAAGGCATACCTGATGGAATTCGCAGACACACCAGTTTAATGATATCGAGCTATGCATACCGAAATAGAACGAAAATTTCTTGTGACAGGTGAGTTTAAGCAGTTTGCTTATCATCATTCGCATATAGAGCAAGGTTATTTTGCTACAGATCCAGGCAGAACGGTGAGGATTAGAATCCGTGACGAAAAGGCTTATCTCACGATTAAAGGTCCTTCTGTCAACGAAGGTCTGAGCCGATATGAGTTTGAAACAGAGATACCAGTAGATGATGCCAAGATGATGATGACGATGTGTATGCCTGGACAGATTGTTAAAGACCGCTACTTGATACGAAGTGGAAAGCATATTGTGGAAGTCGATGAGTTTGCAGGCGATAATGAGGGGTTGGTTATTGCAGAGATAGAATTGGAAAGCGAGGATGAAGCATACGTAAAGCCCGATTTTTTGGGGAAGGAAGTGACTGGAGATGTTAGGTTTTACAACAAATATTTAAGCAAGCATCCATATAACAGTTGGAATGACACGGATAAGAAACTATAAATACAGCATATTGGTAGCGCTTGCTATTATTATACTCAGCACAATACCTGTCCCAGAGGTTAAGCCGTTAGAAGAAGTGCCTCTCATCGATAAATGGGTACATTTTTTGATGTATGCGGCCTTGAGTGCTTCTATGTGGTTGGATCGTAAATTGCTTCGTCTGCCGATATCGGCAAGCTATTTTATTTTGATGTTTCTTTTACCATCATTGCTTGGCGGATTGTTGGAACTTGTGCAAGCATATCTGACCACTTGCCGCTCAGGTGAATGGCTTGATGCGGTTGCTGATGCTATTGGAGCTGTGATTGGAACAGTTGTTTGTTATTTTATCAATTTGATATGGGAAAAGAAAACTTCAACTCAAAGATAGGTGCAATATTGGCTGCTGCAGGTTCTGCTGTCGGATTGGGTAATATCTGGCGTTTTCCTACTGAAGCAGGAAACAATGGAGGTGCTGCTTTCCTTTTAATTTATGTGGGATTTATGCTCCTTCTTGGTGTGCCAATCATGGTGTCGGAGTTTGTGATTGGTCGACATAGCCAAACGAGTGTGAGCCAATCATTCTATAAAATGAGTGGTGGCAAAAAGGCTTGGAAACTGATGGGCTTGATTCCTGTCATCTCAGGTTTTTTGGTGTTGAGTTATTATGCTGTAGTAGCTGGTTGGACACTTTTTTATGCCTATCAAGCGGGAATAGATGGTTTTGCAGGAAAGACTCCTGACGAAATAGGAACGGATTTCCAGCTATTCCGTACTGATGCGGTAAGTCCTCTTATTTGGATTGCAATCATCTTGATTGTGAACTGCATGATAGTAGCATTAGGTGTAGAAAAAGGTATTGAACGAGGTGCCAAAATCATGATGCCTTTGCTGTTTGTGTTTATCTTGGTTTTAGTTGTATGTTCGTTCTCATTGCCAGGTGCTTCTGCAGGACTTCAATTCCTGTTTCATCCCGATTTTTCTAAAGTGACAGGTGCCACTCTGCTGAATGCAATGGGACAAGCCTTCTTTTCTCTTAGTGTAGGACTTTGCTGTCTCTGCACTTATGCTACCTATTTTAAAAAAGATGTGAATCTGATGAAAGATGGAGTTCACGTTGCTACAATTGACACATTGGTAGCAGTGTGTGCTGGTTTGATTATTTTTCCTGCTGTATTCTCTATTTCTGGACTTACCCCAACAGAAGGACCTTCGTTGGTTTTCGTCACTTTGCCGAATGTATTCCATCAGGCTTTTGGTGCCTATCCTGTTGTAGCTTATTGTTTTTCCTTACTATTCTACCTTTTGTTAGTGATGGCAGCTCTTACCTCGTCTATCTCGATGCTTGAGATGGTTGTGGCTTACTTCCATCATGAACACAAGGTAAGCCGTCCGCTTGCTTCCATAGGCATTACGGCTGTTTGCCTGATATTGGGAATTATTTGTTCATTCTCGTTTGGCATTTGGGAAGATATTACGATATTCGGGTTAGGATTCTTCGATTTGTTCGATTTCATTGTTGCAAAATTGATTATGCCGATAGGTGGATTGCTGATATGTGTATTCTTAGGGTGGATTGTTGATGAAAAGGTGCTGCATGACGAAATCACGAATATGGGTACGCTTCGTGCTCCTTACTATAAAGTGTATCGATTCATCATTCGTTATCTGGCTCCTATCTGCATATTGCTCATCTTTATCAATCAGTTTTTGTAACAGAATATGATAGCAGATATCTGATAAATGCCGTAAATAGGAGTCTTTTTCTTTCGAAAATACTATCATATTTGAAACATTTTACAAAATGTAACGAATTTGCTTTCTCTTGTTACAATGATGCAAATTCCTGTCGATAAAATCATGTAATTTTGCAGCGTCAAACAAAAATTGACGCATTCTTTGTTGATTACCATCCAAGGAAGCAGCAAAAGAGAGTTTACAAGATATGGTTAGTAATAAGATAATTTGTGATGACACCTATCAAGTTTTTCATAGTTAGATTAGTTAATAGATTAGTTAATGTAGTTAGAAATTGCCCGATGTCGTGAGACATGGGGCAATTTCTTTATATAGAAACTTAGGAAGTGTACATTTAACGTAATCTGAAATCGGCTATTAACACTTTAGTATTGCTCTTTATGATAAAGACCCAAGGGTAATTATTGTTACCCTTAAGGGAAAATTTTGCAGCCCCTAGGGGAAACAAATTTTATCCCTAAGAACTAAGTTTTTAGCCTCTTGCACTAAAGGAAATTCAGGTCTTGTTTTACTTGCGAATTTGGTAAGTAATATATCTTCCACTGAGACTTTTTCAAATAATCAGTATGCTGTTTTGCTACTAGAGTTGTTATGTATCCCTATTGCTAAATGATGATATAAACAGAATGATAAAAAGCAAAAGAGGTGCAAGTTTTTGCGAACCTGCACCCCTCAATCATACATTCTACTCCTTAATAGCCGAATATCTCTTCAAGTGACACACGATGTATCTCACCTAATGATTTTAGTTTTTCAACATCCAAATCTGCCTCATTACCAAGAATGAGATAGGTGTACGTACGACCTTTGACGTATTGATGCTGGAAGTCCACAAGTTCGTTAAGCGACATATTCTTCACCTTATTATATATATCACGTGAGATGTCGTAGTTAAGACCATGATTGCGAGCTTCAATATAGGCAGAGAGCACGTTACGCTTAATGGTGCGTTGTGTTGCTATACGTTTCATGATGGCTTCTTTTGCTAAAAGAAGTGACGACTCTGTTGCGGGCATGTCGTTCAGTATCTTATGGAATGTGTCGATACAATCGCCCATCTTGTCGTTTTGACTGATAATGTATGTATAGAAGGTGAATTCGTCTTCCTTGAATTCTGGAATGGTATAGTAAGCAGCAGCACTGTAAGCCAAACCACGCGCCTCACGCAGCTCTTGGAAAACCAATGCATTCATTCCTCCGCCAAAATATTCATTGAATAGTTCTACCTGTGGAATTAGATCAGCTTGATATTTTTGCTCATTATTACTATACATAATCATGTAAATATTCTTGGCATCGTAAGGTGCGAGAATAACTTGGTTCTTGGGTGTAGGTATATTCTTATAGATATCCCCCTTGATTGTAGCTGTAGGAGAAGCCGAAACTTCATGATTTTTTTCGATGAATTCGGTGAATTCTTCTTGTTTCATCGGCCCATAATAGATGATAGTTTGTTCATAATTCTTCAATTCATCTATATGCTTCAGCAATTCATCAGGCTCTGTTGCTTTTAACTCTTCTTCAGAAAGAATGTTTGTTGATTCGTTCAGAGGGCCAAACATCGCCCATCTGCGTAAACGAAGGAAACAGTTCTTTTGTTCCAATTTTGCGTCTGCACGAGCCTTTAAATTGTCTGCTACCAGATTATCATATACCGTTTGATTGCTTTGAGCATCGTGCATCCAGTTTTCACATAAGGCTACCACATCTTTCATATTTTCAGCCAAGCCCGACAACGAAATGATTGTTTCGTCGGAATTTACACTGAAACTGATGTTGCAAGCCAATCGATAAAGTTCGGATTGAAGTTGCTCTGGGGTCAGTTTTGATGTACCAAGATAGTCAATATACTCAGCAGCGAGCGACAGATATTTGTCAGCCTTGCTACCTCGTGATATGCGATATTGAATGTTAAACAACCCGTTCACATCGTTTTGCTTATAAAGTAACTCGTTGTTGTTTGACAGCTTTGCCACACTCATATCCTTGTCAAAGTCTACAAACACAGGTTCGATTTCTTTCACCTTCGTGTTCAGTATGTCTGTTACAAACTGACTCGTCTTATCGCGGTTCGTTTCTATCGGTGAAATGGCGGGTTTTTCGATTTTTTTCTCGTTAGGGTCAACTCCTTTATGCTTATATACACATGAATATCCGTCTGTGAAAACAGAATTAGCAAACCTCACGATGTCATCTTTCGTAATCTTACTGATACGGTCAATCCGCTCTACTTCGTCTTTCCAATCAACACCATTTACAAAAGCCTCAACAAACATGTTTGCACGTGACGAGTTGCTTTCAAGTTGTTGCATCTGCTGAAGTTTCATATTGTTGATGATAGCTTCTAACAACGAAGCATCGAACTCTCCGTTTTTCAGTTTGGTGATTTCTGACAATATCAGAGCACGTACGTCATCAAGCGACTGACCTTCTTTTGGCATTCCAATCGTGATAAACATCGAATGATCGGTCAATGCGTAAGAGCCGGCTCCTGCTGATAATACTTTTTGTGCCTGGTTGAGGTCTATGTCGAAAAGACCTGCCTTACCATTGTATAGCAGTTCTTCAATAATATCGAGATAATCAGCTTCTTTGTCTTTCTTTCCAGGGAAAGCCCATCCTAACATGATGCGCTCAGATTCTGGACCATACACTTCACGCACATCGGGTGAAGTTAGCGGTTCGCATGTCTTGGGTAAAGCATTACGAAGCGAATCAACAGCCGGATTAGGTGTCCAATCGCCAAAGAACTGATTAATTACTGATATCACTTCATCGGGGTCGAAATCTCCACTCATACAGATAGCTACATTGTTGGGAACATACCAATCCTTGAAATGATTCTTAATGGTCGTAATCGATGGATTCTTTAAGTGATCTTGTGTGCCAAGAACAGTTTGCTGACCATAAGGATGGTTTGGAAATAGCACACTCAGCCCTGTCTCATACATCTTACGTGAATCATCCGTCAAAGAGATGTTTTTCTCTTCGTATACAGCTTCCAGTTCTGTATGGAATCCACGTATTATCATATCTTTGAAACGGTTTGACTGTATCTTTGCCCAGTTTTCCACCTCGTTTGAGGGGATGTCCTCTGTATAACAAGTTACATCGTAACTAGTATAAGCATTTGTGCCTTCAGAGCCAATACCTGCCATCAGTTTGTCATACTCATTTGCAATAGCATACTTTGACGCCTCATACGAGAGACTATCTATTTGGTGATAAATCGATTTCCTTTCTTCTGGATCTGTTTTTACGCGATAGACTTCGTATAATTGTTCGATTTCATCGAGAAGAGGCTTTTCTTTTGCATAGTCATTTGTACCAAACTGGGTCGTTCCCTTAAACATCAAATGTTCAAGGTAATGTGCAAGTCCTGTATTGTTACTTGGGTCGTTCTTTCCTCCTACTCGTACAGCAATATAGGTTTGTATACGAGGTTGGTCTTTGTTAACACTTAGATAGACTTTCAATCCGTTATCAAGGGTATAAATCCTCGATTTCATCGGATCGTTAGCTACTGATTCATACTTTGACGACTGCTGGCACGAAACAAGCAAAGCAGTCACAATTGATAAAACTATTAATTTTTTCATGTTTCTTCTTTAGGCTCTAGAAACGTTATTTCAATTTTGCAAGAAAATCTATTAGCTGCTGTTCTTCTACATCGCCCATTGCAAATTCTTTCTCTGCATCTCGGCGAACCATATCCAGCCATTTATTCTCAGCTTCTGCAGAATCTGCTGTTTGAGGTCTTGAATAAAGGTATTTGTTTTGTGTATCGATACTCTTCAGCTGTTCAATGATTTCGTCTGAAGTTTTTATGTCGCCATCTTCGATATCAGATACTAAGACTTCAATAGATTTCTTAGGAGCAATCATGCCGCAAAGGTCAAGCCACTCATCAGCAGGTGCTTCACCGCTGAAGAGCTGAAGTGTCAAGTCGTAGTATTTCAACCCATCTACCAATGCTTTGTGTTTGATGTAGCATCCTTCGAATTTATACTCTTCAGCATCGTATCCTTGTTGTTCTTGTAATGTAGCAAGCAACTCTTTTCCTGCGATAACAAACTGAATGATATAAGGGTTGGGGAAACTAAAGTTGATGATATCTCTTCTGGCCGATTCAGGGCGTCCATCACGCTTAGGCCATTTGTTGATATCGCGCCAAGTACCAACAGTCTTGATGTTGATTCCTGGAACGATGTATGTTTTCTCACCTGTAGCTAGTACATACGAGAATGGGAGGTTGCGCAAACGTGGGTGAGTGGTTAGTTTTCCCATGACCATTGAGAATACACCAATGTGTGCAGGCCAAAGTATATGGCTTCCTGAAGCTGTTTTCGCTCCTCGTTCGAGCGTTCCCCAATGGATTGGTCCCATCTTGTAAGCATGATTACTTTGGTTGGTTCCCGATCCAGCATTGTA
Organism: uncultured Bacteroidales bacterium; assembly: GCA_902785075.1. Taxonomy (GTDB): domain Bacteria; phylum Bacteroidota; class Bacteroidia; order Bacteroidales; family Bacteroidaceae; genus Colivivens. The sequence goes on from CACZXN010000008.1 coordinate 22,345, forward strand.
GAATGAGAATTCTCCACCTATGAGTAGTGTTGATTTATGGTGAGAGCATGCAAATGGACCACAAAGTGCTGCGCATGATTCACCATTATCCATATATGCATTAGCAAAGAATAGCGATCCTTCTGCAGAAAAGCCTTTACCAATATGAACAGACTCTCCGACGAAGCAGTTATCGACTTTAGCACCATCTGTTACCGTAGCGCCCATCGCAACAATCGAGTTTTCAAGAATTACATCTGGCCCAATGAATGAAGGAGCGTCACCACTACTGAGCAGAGTCACATTGGAGAGATGGCTTGCACCTTGGATTTCACAATATGGATAAACATAAACATTACTGATTTCGCCTGTTCCGACTATGCGGCATCCTTTACCAATTTCGCCTCTATCTGCTTTTGGATGAGCGGCAATCTCTTTCTGAGCCATTTCACGAACTGAAGGATAGTGTATCATCAGCCAAGCAAGCTGTGCAGTAAGTTTTTCGTAAATTACAACATTGCCGTCTCCGCCTTCATTGAGGACGGAGATGAGCGTTCCATTTCCAAATGAAGATTCACTTTGAGTGCTGATAATTCCAATATTCGATAAATAGCAGCCATCTGAGATGTTGTAATTCGAGATGTAACCATGTACATTCTCAATCAAGCAGTTGTCGCCAATAGTGACGTTATTTAATGTCGCATTCGTGATGGATGCATGACGTTGGAATCCTTCCTCAACGACAATCAAGCCGCTTAAGGAACCAATTTCAACATGACCATAGAAATTTACATTACGGATGTAGTTTACCATAAATCCGTCATCTACCTTAATTTCACTCCAATTCTCGGCAGTACAACCATGTTCTTCGAGGATAGAGATTTCTGTGTTTGTTAGTTCGCGTTTCATACTTATATTAATTTGGTATATTGGTTTAATGGCTATTAAGAATCTAATTGTACATCTCCGTCATAGTGTTGGAACAGAAAATCATTGTAGGGATATTTTTGTACATGTAGTTCACGTATTTTCTTATAAGCAAGTTCTTTAAACTCCTTGATATGTTCACCTGTCTTGGCAGAGATAAAGAAGCAGTTGTCGTTCATTTTTGCCATCCATGTAGCCATTAATTCATCCAAAGGAATGTTTTCCTTCGTTTTTGGGGTTAAGTCGTCCTCTTCTTTTGGAATCCATGTATAGGCATCAATCTTATTGAATACCAACAAAATCGGTTTGTCACTTGCTCCTAAGTCGGCTAGTGTTTTCTCAACCACACGTATCTGCTCTTCGAAGTCAGGGTGAGAAATGTCGACTAGATGAATCAGTAAATCGGCTTCACGTACTTCATCCAATGTGGATTTGAAAGAGTCAACCAAGTCTGTAGGCAATTTACGGATAAACCCAACCGTATCACTGAGGAGGAACGGAAGGTTGTCAATAATCACTTTTCGCACAGTGGTATCGAGAGTCGCAAATAGTTTATTTTCGGCAAACACATCGCTTTTTGAAAGTAGATTCATGAGAGTTGACTTTCCGACATTTGTGTATCCAACTAATGCCACACGAATCAACCTACCACGATTCTTTCGTTGGGTTGTTTTTTGTGTGTCGATTTCCTTTAGTCGTTGTTTCAGCAAAGCCATACGGTTGCGGATAATTCGTTGGTCCATCTCTAACTGTGTCTCACCAGGTCCTCTCAAGCCGACACTTCCTCCACGTTGGCGTTCCAAGTGTGTCCACAGTCGTGTCAAACGTGGTAACATATATTTATATTGAGCCAATTCTACTTGGGTCTTCGCTGTTGCAGTTTGGGCTCTCATGGCAAAAATATCCAAAATGAGAGAGGTTCTGTCCAATATCTTTATTTGTAACTCGTGTTCAATATTACGAATTTGCTTAGCACTCAACTCGTCATCAAAGATAACCATTCCTACTTCGCGTTCAGCATCCTCCTCGTCTTTAATAAATTGTTTGATTTCTGCCAATTTTCCTGTACCGATATATGTCACACTATTCGGACCGTTTACTTTCTGAGTAAACCGTTTGATAACTTTTACTCCAGCAGTATCGGCCAAAAACTCCAACTCGTCAAGGTATTCTTTTGTTTTACGCTCGTTTTGGTAAGGAGTAATCAATCCAACGATAACCGCGGTTTCTACTTTAACTTCTGATATTACGAATTCTTTCATTTACCTATTTCAAAAAAACAGTGCAAAGATAAAAATAATTCGTTTAATAATAAAAAAGTTCGCTAATTTATGTAAAAATAAGCTGAAAATACCTTATTTATTAAATAAAAAGCCTAAATTTGCATCGAATAGTGCGGAATTGTTTCCGTTTGACCCAAATTAAAAGCATATAAGGAGTAATAATGAACGATAAAGATAAAAAGATTCAGACTTTGCTTGACACACTTCCTCCAATTACTTTAGAGCAAATGGAGTCAATAAAGCTTATGAATCGTCTTGACACTAAGTATGTAGCGACAAAGCGTCAGCTTATAGAACTATTACAATTAGTTCAGGATAAATATTATGTTCAGACAATTGGAACGACTACGATTTGCCCTTATCGTACTACTTACTTCGACACAGATGAACACACCATGTACATGATGCATCACAACAAGAGGGCTAGACGTACAAAGGTGAGGGTTAGAACCTATCTTACCAGTTGTGATTTAACATTTTTGGAGGTAAAGAGGAAGAACAATCATGGACGCACAAAAAAGAAACGTATTCAAGTACCTTCGCTTGAGCAATCGCAAATGGCAGAAGGTGCACAGGAGTTAGTGCAAAGAAAGACAGGTATGTCGTTCCTATCCATGCATCAGGTGGTTCAGAATTTGTTTGATCGCGTTACATTAGTGAATAAAGCAAAGACTGAACGACTGACCATCGACTATAATATCCGCTTTCATAATTTTGAGACAAATAATGATGCAGATAGCGATCAACTCGTTATCATCGAATTGAAACGCGATGGGAATGTTTATTCACCAATATGCTCTCTGCTTCGTGACTTGCATATCCATCCTACAGGATTCAGCAAGTGTTGTATTGGAATGGTTTGGACAGATCCTGGATTGAAACAAAACAATTTTAAGGAGAAAGTCAGAAAACTGGCGAAAATCAATCAAGATGAACGGAATTGGATTCAAAACGATTGTCATCTTCAAGAACGGAATTAATAACTAAAAATTATAACCTAAGCAATGGAATCTATCAATGAATTTTTCTCGCTGATTACCAGCGATTATTGCAGACTACTTGATCTGCTTTTCAGACTAATTATCAACACATTATTCACTGTAATTATTGCACGTAAGTTCTATTTCCCTAAGAGCAGACGAGTTGACTTTTTCTTTACATATATCTTGGTTGGCTTCGGCATCTTTATGCTTATCCACTTGATGGGAGATGCAAAACTGAAGACGGGTATTGCGATGGGACTCTTCGCTATTTTCTGTATCATGCGTTACAGAACAGAATCTGTTCCAATTCGCGAGATGACCTATCTGTTCCTAATTATTTCGCTCGCAGCCATAAATGGTTTGGCTTGGACGGCAGATATCTCAGACAAGCATCCTGAGTTTTTTGCACCAGAACTCACATCAATGATTGAGTTGTTGGTTACCAACGTCTTGTTCATCGCAGTGATATGGATAGCTGAAGGAGGTAAATGGGTTACGAGTCTTAGCACCAAATATATTAAGTATGACAAAATTGACCTGATTGCTCCGGAAAAGAGAAATGAGCTCATTGAAGATTTGAAGCAACGTACAGGTCTCAATATTAAGGAAGTAGCAATAGGTTCACTTGATTTCCTCAAGGATATGGCTCTCATCAAGGTGTACTACACTGAAGATGATAATACGGATAATGACGATACATTACGCAAAATGCCAAAGAATTATGATTAAGAGGTTTGTGATAGGATTATTGGCAGTTGCATCGTTTCAATTTGCATCAGCTCAAAGCGATGACTTTGGGTATGAACTCAGTGTTGCTGGCGAAACCAAGTTGTATCGTGGGCTGAAATTAGAAATTGAGGGAAGTATGCGTACTCAAGACGATGCAGAGCGAATAGATCGTTTTGTAGTTGGTGCCGGCTTGTCCTATCGTTTGTACCAAACATTGGATAAAAGGTTTTCTGTAAAAGCTAGTGCAGGATTCGATTATATGTGGACTTATCGTTTGGCAGAAACCGAAATAAAAACAGATAATTACGTTTTAGAGGCTGACAATAGCATCACTTATGCTTATAATGAAACAGATAGTTATTGGCGCAATCGTCACCGCACCAATGTAGGACTCTCATTGAGTTATGCACCCAATAAGCGATGGTCGTTCGGGTTGAAGGAAACTTTACAGTATACCCATTTCTGTAATGTTGACTCAATAGGGCGAACAAAATGGAGGTTCAACGATGACGATGAATTGTATTCGAGATTCGATCCGACATCAAAGGGACATAAGGACCAGACGATTCTGCGTTCAAAATTCTCTGTATCATACGACATCAAAGGAATACCGATTGATCTCTTTGCATCAGTTGAATATGGTTGTGGTCTCAACTATACTGCGAATAAATGGAAGTTCACTGGTGGGTATGATTACAAAATCAACAAGCAGAATAAGTTGTCTCTCTATTACAGATACAATACAGAGAATGATGATGATGAGGTGAATGGTCATATGGTAGGATTAGGGTATAAGATTGATTTTTAGGAAAACAAGCAAAATAAAAAGAATATGAAAAATTTAGTTGCATGTTTAATAGCGCTTTTTTTGAGTCTTAGCGCATTTGCTGACGATGGATTTTCATTGTTTATCGTAGCTAACACAAGTCAACAGCCAGCTGAACACAAGTTAGCAGACATTCAGAAACTGACTTTTGAAGATGGGAATCTGGTTGTTAACCTGAAAAACGGACAGAAAGAATCGACTGCAATCAGTGTTGTAAGTCGCATGTATTTTAGTTCACTTTCTTCTGTGGCCGAAGATATTAATGGTGATGGTACTGTTGATACACAGGATGTTTTGAAGATTTATGATTTTATGCAAACGTCATCTACTCCTGATGGTGCAAAGGAAGACATAAATAAAGATGGCAATGTGGATACACAAGATGTCCTGAAGGTTTTTGATTATATACAGAATCACTAAACGAAATGGCAATATGAAAAAGATTCTGTTAGGCATTATAGGATTTATTGGACTTGTAATTCCAATTCAAGCCCAGACAGTGTATGTTTGCAAAGGTTTTAACTACACCAAATATCAAGTTACATCGATAGGTGATATTACATTTGATGCATCAAAGATGACGATGTCGATTGCTGGTGAGGAGTTGGAAATATCAGAGATTGACAGTATCACTTTCGAAGAACCTCGATATGACCGGATTCGCATTGTTTATAATGGAACAACTGCAGCTGTGACTATTCCAACGTCGTTTTCAGGGGTTACATGCACGAGCGGAAATAGCTCTCATGTTGTTATCAACAGCACGAATACATCTCAAGAGTTTCCTTATTACCTTGAGGGAAGTTCATCGAATGGTTCGCTTACCATCAATGGAGAATACAAACTGTCTGTTATTCTAGGTGGCGTTAACTTGACAAGCGGAAAAGGTGCAGCTATCGATATAGAATGTGGAAAACGTATCGATTTCATTTTACCAGAGGGAACTACTAATACCCTTTCTGATTATGCTGGAGGAACACAAAAGGCTGCCCTCTATACCAAAGGACATGCTGAGTTTAAGGGGGCTGGTACTCTTAATGTGACGGGCAATGTGAAACACGCAATTGCAGCAAAGGAATACATAGAATTAAAAGGTTCTTTGGGAACTATCAATGTTCTTGGAGCAAAAAGCGATGGAATTCATTGCGGTAAGGGTGAAAAAGGAAATACAGAAGATAATATCTTCCGCATGAATGGAGGAACGGTTAATATCTCCAATTGTGGAAGTGATTGTATTGATTCCGATGATTATGGAAATGTGAAGATAAAAGGTGGTAACCTTACCCTTAATGTGTCGCAAACAGACGGATCTGGAATTAAATGTGACAGCTTATTCTCCATGTCAGATGGAAATGTCACAATTGCTGTAAGTGGTGATATTTCAAATGGTATTCGTACATCTTATAGGGGAACATTCTCTGGAGGAAAGATTACTGGAACGGTCTCAGCCAATGGCTCTAGAGGTATTAGGGGTAAGAAAGCCTCTAATACGGATGATACCACAAAGAACGGAGGGTTCCTTGATTTTACGGGGACAAATATTACATTAGTTGTTAGTGGTGGTACTTATACCAAAGACAACTCAAAGTGCTATGGTATCAAGGCTGACCAAACCCTAAATCAGACAGCAGGTGATATCACGATCACAGTATCAAATTCTGCCGCTTCTGGTATTAAGGCTGGTACAGATACTTGGACAGGAGGAACACGTAACGGAGCATCTAAGTAAATAACAAATATGAGATTCAAAAGAATATTGTTGAAGCTCAGCGGAGAAAGTCTGATGGGCGAACAAGGTTATGGAATAGACATTAATCGTCTGAATGATTATGCACGCCAGGTGAAAGAGATTCACGATTTAGGCGTCCAGATTAGTATTGTGATAGGTGGAGGTAATATCTTCCGTGGCCTAAGTGGTGCAGGCAAAGGATTCGACCGTGTAAAAGGTGACCAAATGGGTATGTGTGCCACAGTAATCAACTCATTAGCCTTGAGCAGTGCATTAGGTGCTGTTGGATGCAAGAGCCGAGTACTTACCGCTATCCGTATGGAGCCTATTGGTGAGTTTTACACCAAATGGAAAGCCATTGAGGCTATGGAGAATGGTGAGGTTGTTATCTGCTCTGCTGGAACAGGAAATCCTTATTTCACTACAGATACAGGAAGTAGTTTGCGAGGCATTGAAATCGAAGCTGATGTCATGCTCAAGGGTACGCGTGTTGATGGTGTCTACACAGCCGATCCCGAGAAAGACCCTACAGCAACCAAGTTCATAGATATCACCTATAGTGAAGTGCTCACGCGTGGGTTGAAGGTGATGGATCTCACGGCCATCTGTATGTGTCAGGATAATAACCTGCCAATCTATGTGTTCAACATGGATGTTGTCGGCAACCTTAAAAAAGTAATAGAAGGAGAAAATATTGGCACTCTAGTGCACAAATAACCCAGAGGTCCTATAGGTCTCATAAGACTCATAGGACTGATTGGTCTTAAATAATTAGTAAAGAATGAAAAGAACATTAGTAACATCAGCGCTTCCCTATGCAAATGGTCCTGTACACATTGGCCATCTTGCTGGGGTATATGTGCCAGCAGATATTTATGTACGCTATTTGCGTTTGAAGGGTAAGGATGTCCTTTTTGTCGGTGGAAGCGACGAACATGGTGTTCCTGTAACCATCCGTGCACGCAAAGAAGGATGTACGCCACAAGATGTAGTCGACCGATATCATAATATCATCAAGAAGTCGTTTGAGGATTTTGGCATTTCGTTCGATGTTTATAGCCGTACAACCTCCAAGACGCATCATCAGTTTGCATCCGACTTTTTCAAGAAACTTTACGATGAAGGAAAGTTCATTGCTATTGAGAGTGAGCAATATTACGATGAGCAGTCGGGCGAGTTCCTTACCGATCGTAACATCCGTGGCGAATGTCCCAAGTGCCATGCACCTGAAGCATATGGAGATCAGTGTGAGAAATGTGGTAGCACCCTCTCTCCTGAGGAACTTATCAACCCATACAATGCAGTGACAGGCAATCCACTTGTGAAGAAAAGTACAAAGCATTGGTACCTTCCTCTTGATCAGTACCAACCTTGGTTGGAAAAGTGGATTCTTCAGGAACATAAAGAGTGGCGTCCTAATGTCTATGGTCAGTGTAAGAGTTGGTTAGATGGTGGTTTGAAGCCACGTGCCGTCACTCGTGACCTCAATTGGGGTATCCCTGTTCCGATTGAGGGAGCAGAAGGAAAAGTCCTCTATGTTTGGTTTGATGCCCCAATAGGATACATCAGTAATACCAAGGAACTCTGTGAGGCTAACCCAGAGAAATATGGAACGTGGCAGCAGTGGTGGCAAGACCCTGAGAGTCGTCTCATCCATTTCATTGGTAAGGATAATATTGTGTTCCATTGCATCGTATTCCCATCGATGCTGAAGGCACATGGTGACTACATCCTTCCCGACAACGTACCTTCAAACGAGTTTCTGAACCTCGAAGGCAATAAGATTTCTACCTCTAAGAACTATGCAGTATGGCTCAATGAGTATTTGGAGGAACTTCCCAATCGTCAGGACGAATTGCGTTATGTTCTCACGGCTAATGCTCCAGAAACCAAAGATAACGACTTTACATGGGCAGACTTCCAGGCACGTTGTAACAACGAGTTGGTAGCGGTTTATGGTAATTTTGTCAATCGTGCGCTTCAGCTTACAAAGAAATACTACAATAGTATTGTTCCTGAGTGTGGCGAACTTACAGATACTGATCGCGAAGCCCTTGCAGAATTTGCTCAGGTTAAAGAGCGTGTTGAGACTCTGCTTGAGGATTTCAAGTTCCGTGATGCACAGAAAGAGGCGATGAATCTTGCCCGTATCGGAAACAAGTATATCGCTGACGAGGAACCTTGGAAAGTTATCAAAACCGATCCAGAGCGTGTAAAAACCGTTATTTATATTTCCTTGCAGCTCACAGCAAACCTCGCTATCGCTTTTGAGCCGTTCCTACCATTCTCATCTGCACGTTTGCGTCAGATGATCTGTATGGATACCCTCAACTGGGAAGACCTCGGCAAAACCGATCTGCTGCCTGCGGGTAAGCAACTTGGCGAACCATCACTTCTCTTTTCTAAGATTGAAGATGAGACCATCCGTCAGCAAATTGACAAGCTTGAGGCTACCATTCGTGCTAACGAAGCTGCGAATGCAAAGGCAGAGCCTGTCAAGCCTACAATAGTTTACGATGATTTCCAAAAGCTCGATATCCGTGTAGGTACGGTTCTTGAATGCGAACGTGTTCCGAAGATGAAGAAGCTTTTGAAGTTCCTTATCGATGATGGACTCGAAAAGCGTACAATCGTTTCTGGTATTGCTCAATGGTATGAGCCAGAACAGTTGAAGGGCAAGCAAGTGTTGTTTATCGCAAACTTGGCACCTCGCGAGTTCAAGAACGGCCTCGTAAGTGAAGGAATGATATTGTCTGCAGAGAATTACGACGGCACCATCAGCGTTACCACAGTAGAGCATGAAGTGAAAGCAGGAAGCCAGGTAAGCTAACTGTCAGTTTCCTTTTGACTCTACGTCTTTATAGTTTTACGGCTCTTAATATTTCAACTTTTCATCATGGAATATCAACATGAATTGTCCTTGAAGGTGCGTGATTACGAATGCGACCTTCAAGGCATTGTTAACAATGCAAACTATCAGCACTACCTCGAGCATGCTCGCCATGAGTTTCTGCTCTCGTTAGGAGTGAGTTTTGCCCAACTTCACGCACAAGGCATCGATGCAGTAGTCTCAGCCATTACCATGCGGTTTAAGACTCCATTGAAGAGTGGTGATGAGTTTGTTGTCAAATCGCGTTATGTCCACGATCGGTTCAAGTATATCTTCTATCAGGATATTTATCGTAAGAGCGATATGAAACTAGCCCTTAAAGGCGTAGTCGATACTGTTTGTGTAGTAAATGGCGAGTTGAGCGAAATGGATATTCTATGATGTCACAAGAAATCATCTGCTCAATTGCGCTGTCCAATTTGCCTCATGTTGGTCTTGTCACAGCTAAGCGTCTCTATGAAGAGGTAGGGTCGGCTGTAAGTATTTTCGAGCATCGCAAGCATATTACCGATCTCATTCCCGATGCGACTCCTCAGTTGCAAGAGGCTTTCGACCATTGCGATGATGCGCTGAAGTTGGCAGAGAAAGAGTATGAGTATATTGAGAAGAAGCATATCAAGGCTTATCCGATGAACAGCCCTCAGTATCCTCAGAGGCTTTTGGAGTGCAACGATGCACCTTTAGTCCTGTTTTTCTGTGGCAAAGCCGATCTCAATTGTCAGCATGTTGTCAATATCATTGGGACTCGTCGTTGTACGCAATATGGAAAGGACATCTGTCGGGAGTTCGTTGCTGACTTGAAACGTGAATGCCCCGACATGCTGATTGTGAGTGGATTGGCTTACGGCATTGATATTCATGCCCATCGGGCAGCTGTGCAGAATGGGTTGACCACTGTTGGCGTTTTGGCTCATGGACTCGATCGCATTTATCCGGCTCTTCATCGCCCAACAGCTGTGAAGATGACCGAAAACGGAGGTTTGTTGACTGAATATCTCAGCGGTACAACACCTGAAAAAATCAATTTCGTGCGTCGCAATCGTATTGTGGCTGGTATTTCCGATGCAACAATTGTAGTGGAGAGTGCTGAACATGGTGGTGCACTCATCACAGCCGAGTTGGCTTCCACATACAATCGTGATGTATTTGCCTTTCCTGGTCGTATTTCCGATGAATTCAGTGAGGGGTGTAACAAATTGATAGCACGCCAGAAGGCCACGATGATGCTGAATGCTGACGAGTTTCTGAAGGCGATGAATTGGAAGCAATCGAGTTCTGTTAAGGACGAATATACGCAGCAATCGCTTTTCCCAGAGCTGTCACCCAATGAGGCAGCCATCGTAGATGTTTTGCGTAACAGTGATAGCAAGCAGATCAATCAGATTGTTGTGGAAACGGGGCTGAATTTCCAGATTGTTAGTAGCAGTTTGTATGAATTAGAATATAAAGGTGTGGTTGCCTTGTTGGGTGGCGCAAGATACCGACTGATTATTCCTTGTTAGCACCATTTCTCTTCATATATTTATTGATTATCTTTTCTCGTATCAGTTTATACATTTTATAATGGCCATTGAACGAACAAAAATATGGGTGTTGGTTGTTATCCTCACCCTTTGCAGTCAAGCTGTCTTGTCGGCTTGTTGTGAGAGTGATGAACCTGTACGCCACCCAGGTAAGGTTTCGGAAATTATTGAACGTGGCAAAGTGCTCGTTGGCACTACTGGCGATTATCGTCCGCTATCCTTCCGCGAACCCGAAACAGGTGAATATTGGGGATTTGGCATCGAAATTGCTCAGGAAATCGCCAAGCAGTTGGGCGTGAAAGTAGAGTTTGTTCAGACTTCATGGCCTACGTTGACTGCTGATGTCCTTGCCGAGCCTCAGAAGTTCGACTTTGCTATAGGAGGTATCACCATCACTGATGCACGATGTGAGACCATGATGATGAGCGAAGGCTATCTTGCAAACGGCAAGACCATCCTCTGTAGGGCATCTGATAGTGAACGCTACCAATCGTTGGTCGATATAGACAAGCCCGAAGTGCGTGTGATGGTCAATCCTGGTGGGCTGAACGAGAAGTTTGCCCATGAGAAACTCACACATGCTACGATTGTTGTTCACCAGAAGAATGAGGAAATCCCCACGCTGGTAGCCGAAGGTGTGGCAGATGTGATGATAACAGAAATCACAGAGGCTCCTTATTATGTACGGACAGACACACGACTTGCGGCACCTCTGCTCAATGCGCCATTCACTCATGGCGAGATCGGTGTGTTGATGCCGAAAGGGCAGGAAGACCTTCTCGACTTTATCAATGGCATCATACGTTGGATGAAATCAGATGGCTCACTTCGTCGTCTGCACGAAAAGTATGGCTTAGTGTATGCCCCGCAAAGGTAAGTTGTTTTCGGCTTTCGATTCTGAATTAAAAATGCAGAAAAATATGAAATTCGCAAAGACCTAACATAAAAAGCCTCGAAAATGGCTTTGTGGATACTTGTGGTCGTGTTTTTGGTTCTCCAAAGACCTAAAAAGACCTAACTAAAACCTAACATAAACCTAACATGAATTTACGATATCTCTCCCTAAAGGGGGTCGGGGGGCCATCTCCCCTCCATAGAGGGAGGGGTAAGGGGGTGGGTCTTTTAGCTCTCAGCTTTCCCCCTTCCAATAACCCAGCATTATCCGAGCATAACCCACGCTTGCTTGTAGTAAACCGTCCCTTAATTTCTCAGCGAAGCTTGTTTACTCCCCAAATATAATATGATACATTAAAGACAGGAGAGCTGATGCCCTCCTGTCTTTCTCCTACATTTCTTGAACCCTAACCCCTTAACCTTAACTTACTTCACCCATACCTTCTTTCCATCCACAATGTTCAATCCCTTCTGGGGTGCATTGATGCATTGCCCTTGGAGGTTGAAGATACTTCCATTCTTTACGGTTTCAGTCATTATGTTTTCTGGAATGCCATCTGCGATTTCCTCAGGGAAGAAAGGGTCAGGATAGAATTTAGGACTCTTATATTCCAATTTACCATCACGATAGAAGAGGTTGAGGTAGGTTTTGCGGTAAATCGCATCGCTAAGGGACAGGTGAATGGCATCTATAACTTGTAACCCTATATTTGTTCTCGGCTGCAAATATAACATATATAAATAAATCGGTAGAAGGTCTTGGAAAAATTGCAAAAAATGAAAAAGTGAGTTCACCGATTATCAACTGTCAACTATCAACTATCAACTGTCAATTGTCAATATGTTGGTGTTATGTTGACCTTATGTTGGTGTTATGTTGACCTCTATAGTTAGTCACCTTAATGTCTATATATAGTCAACAAGAGGTAAAGAAGAAGTAAGTAGGAGGTAAGATTGAGTAGAATTACAATTCTGTTTTCTGTTTATTGTTATTGAACTCTTTAACCGAGTCTCTGAAAGGTGGGATAACTCATTCGAGGGTGCAAGTGTGCATTTTTTAGCTCGCAAAGTGTGCATGAAGGTGACAATTGCTACACCTTATGACGCTACATGTGCAAAATAATGGGTTCTTGCCCACTTTTTTTTGTATCTTTGCAAGCGAAAACGCAAAAGCTGGCTCCTCCGATCCCCTTTAGGGGGAGAAATCGTAAATAAACCAAATAGTCAATAAATAGTAAATAGTATATTATTAAATAGTAAATTAGAAGATGCTTAAGATTATTGTATTAGCAAAGCAGGTTCCTGACACACGCAATGTAGGTCCTGAAGCTATGACACCAGAGGGAACTGTGAATCGTGCAGCTCTTCCTGCTGTGTTTAACCCAGAGGATTTGAATGCTCTGGAACAGGCTATCCGCCTGAAGGAGCAGAATCCTGGTTCTACCATCACGATGCTGACAATGGGTCTTCCGAAGGCTGCTGATGTGCTTCGTGAGGGTTTGTATCGTGGTGCCGATAACGGCATATTGCTGACTGATCGTGCACTTGGAGGTGCTGACACTTTGGCAACTAGCTACACTTTGGCTCAGGCCATCAAGAAGGTGGGCGAGTACGACATCATCCTTTGTGGCCGTCAGGCTATCGACGGTGATACTGCTCAGGTGGGTCCTCAGGTGGCTGAGAAACTGGGATTGACTCAGATTACCTACACTGAAGAGATTCTGGAATGTACGAAGGACAAGATTGTTGCCCGTCGCCATATCGACGGAGGTGTTGAGACTGTAGAGGCTCCCCTGCCTATCGTTGTAACTGTGAACGGCAGTGCAGCTCCTTGCCGCAGCCGTAACGTAAAGCGTATCATGGCTAACAAGAAGGTTGAGTTCACCACATGGGGTGCTGCCGATATCGATGCCGATCCTACTCAGATTGGTAAGGCAGGAAGTCCGACCAATGTAAAGGCTGTGAAGAGCATCGTGTTCAAGGCGAAGGAAACCAAGACTTTGACGAGCAGCGATGAGGATATCAATAACTTAATGAAGGAACTAATTGAAAGCAACACAATCGGATAGTATGAACAGCGTATTTGTATATATAGAAATCGGTGAACAGAACAAAATAGCCGACGTGAGCCTGGAACTCTGTACAAAGGGTCGTAAGCTCGCAAACGAACTCGGAGTGAAACTCGAATGTGTTTGCATCGGAAGTGGTCTCAAGGGAATCGAGAAGGAGTTGTATCCATACGGTGTTGACCGTGTTCATGTGTTCGATGACGCTCGTCTTTTCCCTTACACCTCACTGCCTCATCAGGATGCAGTTGTAAACCTCTTCAAGGAGGAACAGCCTCAGATTTGTCTGCTGGGTGCTACGGTAATCGGTCGCGACCTCGGTCCTCGTGTTTCTTCTGCACTCCATTCAGGTTTGACTGCCGACTGTACACAGTTGGAGATTGACGACTTCGATATGAAGGTGAAGGTGGGTGATGACTTCGTTGACAAGCACTACGAGAAGCAGTTGATGCAGATTCGTCCTGCTTTCGGAGGAAGCATCATCGCTACTATCGTGAACCCAGAGCATCGTCCACAGATGGCAACCGTTCGTGACGGTGTGATGAAGCGTGAGATTCTCGATGCGAACTACAAGGGTGAAGTTGTCAACCACGAGGTAGGTAAATATGTTCCTGAGAGCGATTACATTGTGAAAGTGCTCGACCGTCATGTGGAGGCAGCTAAGCACAACCTCAAGGGTGCTAGCATTATCGTAGCAGGTGGTTACGGAGTGGGAAGCAAGGAAGGATTCGACCTGCTGTTCAAACTGGCAAAGGAAATCCACGCAGAGGTAGGTGCCAGTCGTGCAGCTGTTGACGCAGGTTGGATTGACCATGATCGTCAGATTGGTCAGACAGGTGTAACCGTTCGTCCAAAGGTGTATATCGCATGTGGCATCAGTGGTGCCATCCAGCATATTGCAGGAATGAAGGAGTCGGGTATCATCATCTCTATCAATAACGACCCGAACGCACCAATCAACCAGATTGCTGACTATAACATCAACGGCAACCTCGAGGACGTGTTGCCAAAACTCATCAAGTATTACAAACAAAATAACAAGTAACAGAAATGGCTAATTCATATACTGATATACCTGAGATTAAGTTCCACATGGAACATCCGCTGATGCAGCGCATCGTGGAGCTCAAAGAACGTAACTTCGAGGATAAGGGCAAGTACGACTATGCTCCTGAAGACTTCGAGGATGCTATGGACAGCTACGATAAGGTGCTTGAGGTAGTTGGTGACATCAACGCGAACATCATCGCTCCTAATGCTGAAGACGTAGATGCTGAAGGCCCTCATTGCGAGAACGGACGTGTACGCTATGCATCGAAGACTTATGAGAACCTCGACGCTACGCGTAAGGCTGGTTTGAACGGAATGACAATGCCTCGTCGCTATGAAGGTCTAAACCTTCCTGTAACGGTTTATACAGCTGCAAACGAAATTGTCAGTGCAGGTGATGCTGGATTTGAGAACATCTGGTCATTGCAGGATTGTATTGAAACACTCTATTGCTTCGGAAACGAAGAGCAGCGCAAGAAATACATTCCACGCGTTTGTGCTGGTGAAACGATGTCTATGGACCTCACTGAGCCTGATGCGGGTTCCGACCTCCAGTCAGTAATGCTCAAGGCAACTTACGACGAGAAGGAAGACTGCTGGCGTCTGAATGGAGTGAAGCGATTCATCACCAATGGCGACTCTGACATTCACCTCGTACTTGCACGTAGTGAAGAAGGTACGCGCGACGGACGCGGTTTGTCTATGTTCATCTATGACAAACGCAATGGTGGCGTGAACGTACGTCGTATTGAAAACAAGATGGGTATTCATGGAAGCCCAACTTGTGAGCTTACCTATAAGAACGCAAAGGCTGAACTCTGCGGCGATCGCAAGTTAGGTCTTATCAAATATGTGATGTCGCTCATGAATGGTGCTCGTCTCGGTATTGCTGCACAGTCAGTAGGTATTGAACAGGCTGCCTACGAAGAAGCACTTGCATACGCACAGGATCGTAAGCAGTTTGGTAAGGAGATAATTAACTTCCCTGCTGTATATGACATGATTTCTACCATCAAGGCTAAGTTGGATGCAGGACGTAGCTTGCTTTATCAGACAGCTCGTTATGTGGACATCTATAAGGCTCTCGAGGATATCGCACGCGACCGTCAGCTCACTCCAGAGGAGCGCAAGGAACTCAAGCAATACAGCCGTTTGGCAGATGCTTTCACTCCTCTCGCAAAGGGTATGAATAGCGAGTTTGCTAATCAGAGTTCATACGATGCTATTCAGGTACACGGCGGTTCAGGTTTCATGCTCGAGTATAAGTGTCAGCGTATCTATCGTGACGCACGTATCACCAGCATCTACGAAGGAACCACTCAGCTTCAAACGGTTGCTGCTATCCGTTATGTCACAAATGGTACATACACATCTGTTATCAATGATATGATAGCTGAGGTGAAGGCTAACCCTGCTGCTGGTGAATATAGTGCTTTTATCACTCGCATCGAAGCGATGGCTCAGCAGCTCGATCAGGCTATAGAGTATGTTAAGGCTCAAGAGAATCAGGATGTACTTGACTTCTGCGCTCGTAAGCTTTACGAAATGACTGCTTACACCATCATGTCACTCCTTGTGCTTCAGGACACAATGCGTAATGCTGACATGTTTGCAAAGAGTCTTGCTATCTTTGTCAATCATGCAGAAAGTGAAGTAGCTCGTCATAAGAACTACATTAGCTGCATGAATGCAGAGGTGCTTGAGAACTACAAGCAGTAAGAGGCGTTTGCATATATCACAATAAAGAGGGCTCATTTGGATATGAACCCTCTTTTTTGTGTTTACTAAACTACTAACAGAGCTTAGTTCTTTAGCTCTACTCTTCTTAGTTCTACTTATACAAGAACCTCTTGATATTTTTCTTTGGTGTCTTCTGGAATTCTTCCTCTCGGACTTCGAAGGCAGTAATCTGTACGAACTTAGGAAGCAGTTCGTTGATGTTTGGTCGTGAACTCTCAAACACGTAGGCAAGTTGCTCGCGTTGCAGCTTCACCTTCTCAAGGGTGGTTTCGTTCACATAGACGAGCGCCACGAATTTCTGATTACGCTGAACGAGCACACACTCATCAGCCAATGAGTTGCTGAGGATGACATCCTCTACCTCTTCAGGGTAAACATTCTGTCCGTTTGCTCCAAGCAACATATTCTTCTTACGTCCGCGGATGAAGATATCGCCATCTTTGTCGACAGTCACCAAGTCGCCTGTATGCAACCATCCGTCTTCGGTAATAGCTTCAGCTGTTGCTTCTGGGTTCTTATAGTAGCCAGTCATCATATTGGTACCACGTACCAGTAATTCGCCTGGTTTGTTCTCTGGGTCGTCACTATCGACCTTCAATTCCATACGGGTCACAATGCGTCCACATGAACCTACCTTACTCTTCGTATAATCTACATAGCTGATAAGTGGAGCACATTCAGTCATGCCATAACCTGTGGTACATGGGAAATTAATCTGATGGAGGAACTTATCGACTTCTCTGTTTACAGCTGCTCCACCAAAGATTACTTCGATGAATCGTCCGCCAAAGACATCAATGAGTTGTTTGCGAATCTTGTTGCGGACCATCTGACGAATACCAGGAATAGCCAACAGGAATTTCATCTTTGGTGTTTTCAGTACAGGGAACACCTTGTTCTGAATGATCTTCTCAACGATGAGCGGTACTGTCACTACGAGGAACGGACGCACATCAGCGAAGGCTTTCAGCAGCACTTGTGGGCTTGGGATTCGTGTCAACAGATAGATTGGACGTCCTGTGGTCATCGGGTATAGGAACTCGATAGAGAAGCCATACATGTGCGCCATAGGAAGTATTGACATGAATTGGTCGTCAGCTGTTGGATGTGGCAGATATTCGTGACAGAATACTACGTTCGACCAGAAGGTACGATAGGGCAACATCACACCTTTCGGATTGCCTGTAGAACCCGATGTATAGCTAATCAGCGCCAATTGCTCAAGGTCTACATCTGCGAAGTTGATATCATCAGCTTTTACGCCTTCAGGATAGCGACTAGCAAACATCTCGTCAGCCTGCTTGAACACTTTTGTAAGCACAGTTTCTCTACCTTCAGCTTCAGCAAAAGGGCGGAATGTAGCAATGTTAATCAGGCAATCTTTATCAAGCGTAGAAGCGCTGTCGTAAACTTTTTGGCTGGTAATCAGCAATTTCGATTCCGAGTGTTTGGTGAGGTTCTCAATCTGGTCAATGTGGAAATCGGCCAACAAGGGCACAGCTACTGTACCATAAGTGAAGATACTCAGGAATGAAACGGCCCAGTTCGAACTGTTCTTGTCACATAGTGCAATCTTGTCACCTGGCTTGATGCCGTATATCTCGTAAACGAAATGTAAGCGCTGAATATGTTCAAATACCTCTTTGTGAGAATAGGCGATTTCTGTCCCATAGTCTGCGAAAGCCAATGAGTTCCACTCACGTTTAAACATCTCGTTGATGAAACCCATCATTGGCGTTTCCATCAGATTAGTCGTCATATAATCTTTACTTTTGTTTTTTAATTGTGAAATCGGGCGCAAAATTACAACTTTTTTCTTGTTTCATCTCATACTAACTGCCGAAACTCGTCATTTCAATCTTCATTTTTTCACAAAACATGCTGATTTGCGCACCTCAAATTGCAAAGGCTGTCATAACTCTCCTATAAAACCACACCTCCTATCTAAACAAAAACATGAAATGATGGCCCAATGTCGACAGCAATCCATAGTGATGCTTCATGATGCGGAAACGCTCCAGTAGCGAGGCACGATGATTCTTGCGTGTCATACCCCCATCAAGGAAGTCTGTGAGCACCATGCGTGTGTTGTGGTTCTGCAGGTTCTGCTCATATCCAGCCCTCATCACTTTGATACACCAATCAACATCAGCTGAGAATCGGTAGTTAGTGTCATACATGGGGCAAAGCGAGCGACGTGCGTAGAACGACTGGTGACAAACCAGCATACCTTGTTTGAAGGACGTCCATCGCAGCTCTTCTGGTGCGTTGAGATGCCTCTGGCGCAAATAGTTACCTTCGTTGTCCACCACAATGGTGTCTCCGAATATCACTCCTATCTGTTCTGGATGTTCTATATTGTCAAATACGCCCTCCAGCGTTTCGCTATCGTGGAATTTATCGCCTGCATTCATGAAACAGACAAACTCGCCCTTCGCCATCTTCAACCCTTTATTCATCGCATCATAAAGCCCCTTATCGGGCTCGCTCACCACCGTCACACTATACTCCTCATGCTGCTGCTTGTAGCTATTGGCCATTTCGACAGTACGATCCTTCGAGGCCCCATCCACAATGATGTGCTCTACGAAACCCCTATAAGTTTGCGAGGCCACACTCTCAAGGGTGCGTCCCAGCGTCGACTCAGCATTATAAGTGACAGTTATAATAGATAAATAAGGTGTGTTCATTGTTCAAGCAACATTTCATAGACGTCCGTATAGCGTCGAGCAATACGGTCTTCGCTATAGGTGGTTAAGGCTTTCTTGTGGGCATTCGTACACAAGGTGTCATAGTTTGCCTCATCGAGACACCAGCGGATTCCTTTGGCAAAATCGGCTGCGTCCATATAGTTAGCCACATATCCGTTCTCCTTGTGGTCGATCATCTCAGGAATACCTCCCACATTGAATCCCACACAGGGTGTGCCGCACGCCATCGCTTCCACGATTGTGTTGGGAAGGTTGTCTTGCAGCGAAGGGGTTACGAACAGATTTACAGCGTTGTACATTTCCATCACTTCGTGTTCGTTGCTCAGGTAGTTCACAGGGTATACATCGAACGGAATCAGGCTCTCCACCTTGTCCGAATGGCTGCCAAGCACCACGATGCCCAGTTTGTCGGCCAAAGCTCCGTCTTCCTGCTTGATGATGTTACAAGCCTCAGCCAGATAGCGGAAGCCTTTTCGCTCGTCAATAATTCTTTGCGAACCAAACAGAATCAAGGTCTTGTCCTGCGGCAGATTCCACTTTGTGCGTACCTTATCTCTATCAGTAGGATGAAACACGCTCGTGTTGATGGTATTGGGTATGTTTATCACGAACTGTCCTTGAGTCAGGCGGCTGTTGCGTGCCAAGTTAGCAATCCACTGGCTGCAACCCACGAACGAAATCTTCACATCGCCATACATCTGACGTTTTCGTTCAAATACCGACTTCGCCCAATCCTTACCCCATCCGCCATTCGTCAGCTGCGGACACTTGTAGCAAGCTGACTCATAACGCTTACATTCACCCGCATAGTGACAGATGCCTGTGAAGTACCACATATCATGCATCGTAATCACAACAGGCTTGCCCGCGTGCAGAATCTTGTCGAGATCGTTCAGCGACAAATAACCTTGATTCACCCAATGCAGGTGAATCACATCGGCCTGCTCAAACTCGAACAAGTGTGTGATGTCCGTTCCTGTGTTTGCAATATCCATCTGGAACACATTACGTTTCTTGAAGCCGTTTGCCACGAAAATACACACACGCTCCCACACAAATTTCACAGGCAACAGCCACGAAGAAGGTATGGCTGAGACGGTCATCTGGTCTGTTTGCTTGTCGCGCACCAGCATCTTTGCCTTCACTCCATTCTTCTTCAGAGCCTCCATCAGGCGGTTCGCAGCAATTGCCGCACCACCCACACGTTCCGATGTGTTGATAATCAGTACTCGCATATTGGCTGCAAAGGTACAAAAATTTAAAACAACAGCCCGTGTTTTTCTCTCGAAACACAGTTTTTTATGAAAAAGTAAAGCATGAATAGCAAAAAAACGACGGTTTTTACAAAAAAATAGTAAATAGTAAATTGTCAAATCGTAAATTTTTCGTACCTTTGCAGCCGCTAAACAGGACGGAGAGCCGCAACCTACAGAAATTAGCACTCTGCTTCAGTAGCTCAGTTGGTTAGAGCACATGACTGTTAATCATGGGGTCGTTGGTTCAAGCCCATCCTGAAGCGCGACATTCTTCACACATTCAGGAAGATAGTCATAATTGCCAAGCCCAGATGGCGGAATCGGTAGACGCGCTGGTCTCAAACACCAGTGGGGCAACCCGTGCCGGTTCGACCCCGGCTCTGGGTACGAGGCTTGAAAGCAAGTGTGTTGCACACCATGAGTGCGACACACTTTTTTTGTTTCCCCTAAGGGAAAATTTTGCAGCCCCTAAGGGTAAATGTTTTTTCCCCTAGGGGTATTTTCTGTTGCAGGTCGTGCAACGTCGTTGCACGACCTGCAACATAGGTTGCACGACCTGCAACAGAGATTTCCTTTGGGAGAAATAAAAAATTGCCCTAGGGGCTAGAAAATTTTAACTGTATAATAGGGTTGGCGGGATGTGATTGTTGGTAATCGAAGCATAGAGGTCGTTATGCATTTGGGACGAAGCCAAAATCTTCAAAAACGAGCGATTATCGTCAAGGGGTGAGTCATTCAGCAGTATAAAACAAGGGAATCAAGTGCAAAATGTTATCAAGAAAACGATTAAACAAGGAGGCAATGGGCTGCATTTCATTTTTTTTCGTAACTTTGCCGTTGATTACAAAATGTAAGTGTGTGAAACGTGTCGGACAAGTACTTCCGCCTGTCGAAAGTTGCCGACAAGCCCACGCTCCTGAGCGATACGTGGGGATTTGGTAAGAATTTCAGAAAACAACCAAGCAATGAAAGAGAAAGTCGACATATCGAAATACATCAAAGAAAAGTGTGGAAAGGGTTGGACGAAGGAATTGCTCCTCTCCTTCCTTGGAACCACATTCTCTATCGTCCTTACCTTCGGCACAGCGCAATACTTCGAGGCTCAGAAACAGAAGGCCGACGCGCGACTGCTGGCCATGATGGCAATTCACGATATGGATAACACGGTGGAACAGTTGCGGAAATGGCAATCGGAAGAATACGAAAACTCGGATATTATCCGTAGCATCATTAAAAATATCGATACTGTGGACGTGATGGATTATTACACGCTGAGTGAGTTACAAAGATATTTAATAGCAACGAGCAAATCGGACGAAAACTACCCGCTCGACGAGTCGAGCGAGAAAGTGTTTCTCAGCAGCCAGGATTCCTGGAAGACCATCAACAACGCTTCGTTCATTGATGCAGTTCAAAAGTTCTATGTAGAGCGGCATCGCATTTTCAATAACTTGAACGGTATGTTAGAGTTCGAGAAACCAATCAGTAGGGCCGAGTACAGAGAGATGATGCTGGGAGACGAAAAGGACGAGATAAATTATAAGGTCTGGATGAAGGAGTTCTTACAGAGCAAGCCCGTCATGTTGTATATCGACAACACCTCGGAACGTCAGACCTATCTTGACAACTACGCCTACTCATGCGAGAAACTCGCCAACGCATGTAAGTTCGCTATGGGCATCACCGACCAGGACTTGTATGAGTACGTTAAGTCACAAGAAACAAAGGGACGCAAAATGGAAGACAAAGACTTGGTTGGGAAGTGGATTATGCGCAATACGCAAAATGTTTTCGAAAGTGTTGAGTATTTGGCCGACCACTCCTATAAGTACTATTTCGATTCGTACGTTAAAGACAAGGACTGCAAAGGCACACTTGTTGTTCATCTAACCTGTACTGGCACGTGGGAGTTGCGCGGAGACTCATTGATTGAAACCATCAATTCTGACTACACCACCAAGATCGATGACACTAACTTCCTCGCCAAGCCGGGCAAGGAGAAATGGCGCGATGAGTTTGTGGTCAACGAAAAGCGACTCTACGATGAAACGACGGAACGGTTGAACAAAAATGATAAGAGCACGGCTTATGCAGCGTCGATCGACAAGAGCGGCACGAAGTTTGAATTAGTAAAGACGTATATAGACGATGATGGTCAGGAATATAACCATGTGACTTACTATACCAAATCGGATGATGATCTAAAGAAAAAGTAAATCTGGGCCATCTGTTTCCAGTCCTTTGGCAAGACTGATCTGAACCATCTGGTGAATAAGTGATAATCGAAACTTTAAAGAAATAGAATCTTATGGTGATCATTGGGCCTTATTATAAATAAGGTGTAAGTTTACCATTGAAAAACGACCATTGACCATTGACCATTGAGCGTTTTAGTGTTTTTTTGATACAATGAGCATTGGTCATTGACCATTTTTTCGTAACTTTGCACCCTAAATGGGTGCCGAACTGCTACTGCTCGGCAATCAAGCCACTTGATTGCTCTTGCTTAATGGCGGTTTTATCAGGCAGAATCTTAAAGAATGAATGATTGAAGGGTTATACATTAAAAATTTATCATAGATGACAAAAAACTTTGTAAAAGAACTTGAGTGGCGTGGCATGATTCATCAGATGATGCCAGGCACAGAAGAACTGCTCGAGAAGGAGCAGGTAACGGCTTATCTGGGTATTGACCCAACGGCCGACTCATTGCATATAGGCCACTTGTGTGGTGTGATGATGTTGCGTCATTTCCAGCGTTGTGGACACAAGCCTCTGGCGCTGATCGGTGGTGCTACAGGTATGATTGGCGATCCATCGGGCAAGAGCCAGGAGCGTAATTTGCTGGACGAAGCTACACTGCGTCACAACGTAGAGTGTATCAAGGCTCAGTTGAGCAAGTTCCTCGACTTTGAAAGCGATGCACCAAATAAGGCAGAATTGGTGAATAACTACGACTGGATGAAGGACTTCACGTTCCTTGATTTTGCGCGTGATATTGGCAAGCACATCACTGTCAACTACATGATGGCGAAGGAGAGTGTGCAGAAGCGTCTAAATGGTGAGGCTCGCGACGGACTTTCGTTCACAGAGTTCACCTACCAGTTGTTGCAGGGTTATGATTTCCTCTACCTGAACGAGCACAAGAACTGTAAGCTTCAGTTGGGTGGTGCCGACCAATGGGGTAACATCACGACGGGTTCGGAGCTGATTCGCCGCATCAACGGCAACGAGTGTTTCGCACTCACTTGCCCACTTGTGACGAAGGCTGACGGCACAAAGTTCGGTAAGACGGAAAAGGGCAATATATGGCTCAATCGCAACTACACCTCACCTTATATCTTCTATCAGTTCTGGATGAACACCAGCGATGAGGATGCAAAGCGCTACATCAAAATCTTCACGTCGTTGGAGAAGGATGAAATCGATGCGCTCATCGCAGAGCAGGATCAAGATCCAGGTATGCGTGTGCTGCAGAAACGACTGGCCAAAGAACTGACCATCATGGTTCACTCTGAGGAGGATTATAATATGGCTGTCGAAGCATCGAACATCTTGTTCGGAAAGGCTACAAAGGATGCGTTGCTGAAACTTGATGAGCAGACGTTGCTCGACGTATTCGACGGAGTGCCTCACTACAACATCTCGAAAGACGAACTAGCTGCGGGCATCAAGGCTGTGGACATCTGTACAGACAAGACAGACATCTTCCCTTCGAAAGGCGAGATGAGAAAGATGACGCAAGGTGGCGGTGTGAGCATCAACAAAGAGAAGCTTGCACAGTTCGACCAAGTGCTGACAACCGCTGACCTGATTGACGGCAAGTATCTGCTGGTGCAGAAAGGAAAGAAGAACTATTATCTACTAATTGCAGAATAAGAAAGAAAGATGGCAAAGAAAGCATTATTAATGATTCTCGACGGATGGGGAATCGGCGACAAATCAAAGGGTGATGTAATTTACTCTACACCAACCCCTTACATGGATTATCTCAATGCAACATACCCTCATTCTCAGCTCCAGGCATCGGGCGAGAACGTAGGTCTGCCTGACGGCCAGATGGGCAACTCAGAAGTGGGTCACCTTAACATCGGAGCAGGTCGCATCGTGTATCAGGATCTTGTGAAGATAAATCGTGCCTGCAAGGACGGTTCAATCATGAAGAACCCTGAAATCATCAGCGCATACGAGTATGCACAGAAAACCGGTAAGAGCATTCACCTGATGGGCTTAACCTCTAACGGAGGTGTCCACAGCTCACTTGAGCACGTGTTTACACTTTGCGACATCAGCAAGGCATACGGCATCAAGAATACCTACATCCATTGTTTCATGGACGGACGTGATACCGATCCAAAGAGCGGTAAAGGCTTCATCGAGCAACTTACTGCAAAAGGCAAGGAGACAGGATGCGAGATAGCCAGCATCATCGGACGATTCTATGCAATGGATCGTGACAAGCGTTGGGAGCGCATCAAGATTGCTTATGACTTGCTCATAAAGGGCGAAGGCAAGCAAGCCACAGATATGGTGCAGGCTATGCAGGAAAGCTATGACGACAATGTAACTGATGAGTTCATCCTGCCTATCAACAATGCAAATATCGACGGAACAATCAAGGAAGGCGATGTCATCATCTTCTACAACTACCGCAACGACCGCGCAAAGGAATTGACCATCGTGCTCACTCAGCAGGATATGCCAGAGCAGGGAATGAACACCATCCCAGGACTTCAGTACTACTGTATGACTCCTTACGATGCATCGTTCACTGGTGTACACATTCTCTTCCCAAAAGAGAACGTAGAAAACACACTGGGCGAATACATCGCATCGAAAGGCTTGAAGCAACTCCACACAGCAGAGACAGAGAAGTATGCTCACGTCACCTTCTTCTTCAACGGTGGACGTGAAGCTCCATATGAGGGCGAAGAGCGCATCCTCGTAGCATCACCAAAAGTAGCCACCTATGACCTGAAACCAGAGATGAGTGCCTACGAAGTTAAAGACAAACTCGTGGCAGCTCTGAAGGAAGACAAGTACGACTTCGTGGTTGTGAACTTCGCAAATGGTGATATGGTTGGCCACACAGGTATCTATGAGGCTGTAGAGAAGGCAGTCGTAGCTGTTGACCAATGTGTGAAGGAAGTAGTTGAGACTGCTAAGGCAGTTGGTTACGAAACAATCATCATTGCCGATCACGGAAATGCCGACAATGAAATCAACAGCGATGGAACACCAAATACCGCTCACTCGCTCAACCCTGTTCCTTTCATCTATGTGACAGAGAACAAGAATGCAAAAGTGGAGAATGGCGTATTGGCAGATGTGGCTCCTTCCATTCTGCATATCATGGGACTCCCTCAGCCTGCAGAGATGACAGGTAAGGACTTGATTACAGATTAAGAAACCAAACCCACCCCCTGCCCATTTTAGGGTGGGGAGTGGTTACCATGTTATGAAACACTCCTTATTTATTACATTATCGATACTGTTCGTTTTGTTCGCCTGTCCGCTACATGCTCAGTTCTATGGAAAGGTGATCGATGCCGGTACGGGTGAACCTGTGCCTTTTGCAATCGCGAAATATGTAGGAACATCCATTGGACAGCAATCGGATATTGATGGTAATTTCCAGGTGAGTATCTATAGCGATCATAACAAGCTAGAGGTTTCGAGCCTTGGATATAAGCCTGTTATTGTCACCATCAATGCTTCGCAAAAAGAGATACACAGTACCATTAAGTTGTATTCAAACGAAATACTACTCAATGAAGTAGTTGTGAAGAGTACGAAAAAGCGCTACAGCAGGAAAAACAACCCTGCTGTGGAACTGATGAGAAAGGTAATTGCTAACAAATATAGGAGTGACATCAAAGAGAAAGACTACTATCACTTTGATAAATACGAGAAACATACGTTTTCGTACAACGACGTAGAAAAGAGTTCGCTGGCTGAAGTCTGTCCTGAGACAGGTAAACTCATTATTCCTATCATGGTGGACGAGACTACTTCGATGGAGAACTATCGCAAGAGTCCTAAGGCAACCAAGACTACCATCACAGGTAAACGTAGTGATGGCTTCAACTCCATGTTGACTTCAGGAGATATGGTTACCGAGTGGGTCAAGGATATCTTTACTGAAGTAGACATCTATAAGGACAACGTACGCTTGCTTCAACACCCATTCATCAGCCCTATATCAACATCAGAGGCTATTGGGTTCTATCACTATTACATCCAAGACACGATTGAAGTGAATGGTGAACGTTGTATCGATGTCGTATTCTTGCCGAACAATAAGCAGGACTTCGGTTTTTCAGGCCATCTGTTTATCACAGACGATGCAGAAAATCAGGTGAAGCGTTCCGTGTTGAATATCCCAGAAAACGGAGGTGTGAACTTCGTGGATAATCTATTGATTATTCAGGACTACATGACCCTTCCTACCGGTGAACGTGTGCTTGAGAACGACAACATGATCGTGGAAATGAGCGGTTTGTATGGCATGCTGAACATGGCTTGTCAGCGTTACACTCATTATAGCAATTATAGCTTTGAGCCGATTACCGACAAGAAAGCGTTCCGCTATTCACAGGTGAAAGACATACAATCTGATGCAGAGTTTCGGGATTCTACATATTGGGCGGCTGTACGACCTATACAATTGACGAACACTGAGAGCAATCTAGGTCGTTCAGTAGAAAAAATCAACGACGATTTGGGTAGTTTCTGGAAGTATCTTCTAACTGCTGTCGTAGAAAACTCTATAGAGCTGACGCCTCAGCCAAACAAACTTGACTTTATTCCATTGAACGCTATAGTATCCCACAACGATATCGACGGTTTGCGTTTTCAGGGGAGTTTACAGACAACAGGAAATCTCAATTCACATCTCTTTGCCCGCGGATACTTTGCTTATGGTTTGAAGGATAAGAAGGCTAAATATAGGGCAGAGTTGGAGTACTCGTTCAATCGTAAGAAATACATGGTTCACGAGTTCCCGCATCGTTCATTGACCGTATCATATTTGTACGACGATATGTCGCCCGTCGATAAGTTTTCTGGAACTGGTAAAAATAACGTCTTTAGTTCATTCAATACCAACAAGGTGGACCAAATGATGTATGTCAATGACTTTACGACGACATTCAGATATGAGACAAAGAATTTCCTGACATGGACTGTCTCGCTCGACCATTCTAAGTTTACACCAGCTGGAAAACTTATTTATCAGCGCAACAGCGATGGTGCTATCCTTCCAAACTTGAAGACAACAGATATCAAAATAGGTCTTCGATATGCCCCACGTGAAAAATTTATCTTAACCAAGCAACAGCGTCTTAGAATCAATCGTGATGCTCTTGAAACAACTCTTGAACATACCATCGGCTTCGATGGTTTTCTCGGTGGACAATATCGCTACAACACTACCGAAGCGACAATATTCAAGAAATTCTGGCTGCCAGGAGCTTGTGGATATGTTGAGGCTTATCTAAGAGGAGGTATCCAATGGAACAAAGTACCGTTCCCTATGCTTTTCATACCATCGTCAAACATGTCGTACTTCATTCAGTTTGACCGTTGGTCATTTAACCTGCTTCGCAATATGGAGTTCCTCAATGACCGCTATGTTACGCTCACCCTTAATTGGAATCTTGATGGAAAAATATTCAACCGCATTCCGCTGCTGAAGAAACTTAAATGGCGCGAGAGTCTTGGTTTCAAGATGTTGTATGGAAAACTATCAGATAAAAACAACCCATATCTGAATCCTAACGATGATGTATTGTTCCGCTTCCCCTCTCGCGATGGGCAGCCAACTTCTTTTGTGATGGGCAATACACCTTATATGGAGTTTTCTGTGGGTATCAGCAATATTTTCAAAATCCTGAAGGTACAATACGTTCGCCGACTCAATTACCTTGACCTTCCTGCCGTACCTGGTGGAGATAAAATCAAGAAAAACGGTGTAAGGTTTGCAGTAGAGTTAAAGTTCTAATGCTCGAGTACTAAGGTTTTAAAAGATGTTGAAGCCGCAGAAATACATAAAAGCGGCAACCACACCTATAACCACAATGGCGAGAATGACGTTCAACCACATGAATGAGCGGTTTTGACGGTATAACTTACTGTTGCGCATAGTGAAAAGGTTTAAGTGTTTAAGGGTTTAATGATTCAGGTTCTTTGCCTTTTAAGATGCTGTCATATTTGGCTTTGTCGGCCAGAATCTCTTGAGCTTTCTGCAAATCGATATCATCCTTGAGCGCTTCCTGTACAGACCCAGATTCATAGAAATAACGCTTGATAATTTCGAGAGCGATAAGTTGGCGTATGTCTTTCGCATGATGATCCATTTCTTTTGCAAGATTATGCGTAAGTTTCTTTTCAAGCGCCTCGAACTCTGCTTTTGCATCCTCAAAGTAACCTTCGAACTCAGCTACTTTCTTCAAGTCTTCCAGACGCTTTTCGCTAAGGCGATCATATTTGAAATCGCTATCAATGACCATTTTCTTAAAGTCTTCGAAGTCGGTATCCGTCAGTTTGAACTCTGCAACGGATGCAGGAGCTGGGTGTGTCTGACAGTATTTCGTTCCATAGCGGATGAGTACATCATCATTAGCGAGATAATAAACAATGTTTTGCATTGTGTCGTGCTTCACTTCCACATCAGGCATAATGCCCTTACCGCTTTTCACGATTCGTCCATTGCGAGTCTTGAATTCCTCATCGCTCGTAGTGTTCGCATTGGTGGTCTTCTCACGTCGCTGCTTGTAGTCTATTTCCTGTATGCAGCGTCCGCTCGGAATGTAATACTTGGCTGTTGTTAGCTTCAAATTCCCGTTGTAAGGCAACTCGCGAATGGATTGTACCAACCCTTTTCCATAGGTGCGTGAGCCTACGATAACAGCACGGTCAAGGTCCTGCAAGCTACCTGCGACGATTTCAGAAGCTGAAGCAGAATTGTTGCTGACCAATACTACGATTGGTATCTCCTCATCAAGAGGTTGGTCGTCTGTCTTGTAGGTCTGATTACCACCCTGAACTTTTCCGCGTGTTTCCACAATAGTCAGCCCTTTCGGCACAAAGAGGTTCACAATCTTTACTGCTTGATCGAGTGCTCCTCCAGGATTGCCTCTCAGGTCGAAGATAAGGTTTTGTGCCCCTTGTTCCTTCAGCGAAATGACAGCTTTACGTACATACCCATAGCAGTCGTTTGTGAACTGACTGAGGTTGATGTAGCCACTATTCCCAATCATTCCATAATAAGGTACAGCTGGAAGTTTGATGCTTTGACGGGTAATCTTCACTTCACGAGGTTTGCTCTCGTTTGGACGTTGGAACTTCAGCACGAAAGTGGTACCTGGCTCTCCTCGGAGCAAATTGCTCACTTCGGGAGTGCCCATCCCAGTTAGGTCGTGATCGTCAATCTGTAGCAAAATGTCGCCAGCCTTCAGTCCAACAGTAGCGGCAGGCATCCCTTCGTAGGGTTCTGCAATGATTATCGTAGAGTCTTTCATCATACGGATAAGACTACCTATTCCACCATATTTTGCTTGGGTAAGCATCTTTAGGTCGTTCTCGTCCTCTTCCGGATAATACTCGGTATAAGGATCGAGCGAGTGAAGCATAGCATCTATGCCCACTTTGATAACTTTATCGGCATCGAGGGTGTCAACATAGAAAGCATCGAGATTTCTATAAATATTATGAAACACGTCGAGGTTTTTCACAACATCGAACGTATGATTCTGTTGGGCTGAGAGGTTTATGGCAACTGCCATAAACATCAACAGGTATGTCATTAATGCTTTTTTCATATTCTGCAATTATAAACTTAGGGCAAAGTTAGTTCTTTTTCACGAATAATACGCCATGAATCATGAAAATTCACACTTTTTTGTCATATCATCGGCTTTGAATCATAAATCTTTTGTATCTTTGCACAAATTGAACTTTCATTATTAACAACTAAAAATTATTAAACTTATGAAAACGAAGCTTTTTCTTGCCTTTTTACTTGTCTTCATATTGAAGGCTGGCACAATGTCTGCACAATCAAATGGAACTGTTCTTGAAGACGGAGGTTCGGGTCCTTACAAAGCAATCATGACTGAGGTTGCAGGTTTTGCTGAGCACACTGTGTTTGCACCTCAAGACCTTTCTAAGTTTAGTGCAAAGAATCCACTTCCTGTCCTGGTATGGGGTAACGGAGGTTGTGCCAACTCACCACGCGGACATGAGAAATTCTTGAACGAGATAGCATCGTACGGATATCTTGTCCTCGCTACTGGTACTATGCCAAAAGAGGGAGCGCCTCGTGGTATGGGTGGTATGGGCGGAAGCCAATCACGTGCTGAGCAGCAGGTAGAATCGATGGATTGGGCCTTTGCACAGAATGCAGATAAGAACAGTCCTTATTATCAGAAAATCGACACAAAGAATATTTGCGTATCAGGTATGTCATGTGGTGGTTTGCAAGCTCTCGTCAATTGCTTCGATCAGCGTGTCACCTCTATCATGATCTGCAATAGCGGTCTGCTCAACAATGGTGGCGGTTCTATGATGGGTGGTATGCCAAGCGTTCCGAAGGAGAAGTTGCAGGACATTCACTGCCCTATTATCTACATTCTTGGAGGCGAATCAGATATCGCATATGCAAATGGTATGGACGACTTCAAGCGTATCGAGAAACAACCAGCAATCGCAGTCAACCTGCCTGTAGGTCATGGTGGTACATACAACCAACCAAACGGTGGTGAGTTCGCTATTGTAGCTCGTGCTTGGCTCGATTGGCAGTTGAAGGGCGATAAGGATGCATCAAAGATGTTTGTCGGCGATAATCCTGCCATACTCCAGCGCAAAGACTGGACAATTCAAAAAAATGCTAAAGTGAAATGAAAATCAGTGGAGGCTTCGATTGGCGAGGAATTTATGACGGCATCAATTCTGTAAGACCGTCACTTTCTCACCGTCCCATTATAGGTATTACGGGTAACCTGCGTGAGCAGACATGTACGTTGGCAGAGGGTTATTACCGTTCTGTGCTGTTAGCTGGTGGAGTTCCCGTTGTGATTCCACCATACGAACAGACAGAGTTGCTTGCAGATCAGTTGGAAGGGCTTGATGCCATCATCTTCAGTGGGGGTGGTGATATCAACCCTCTCTATTTGAACGAACAGCCAGTACGCGAACTTCATAGCGTGACACCTGTACGTGACCAGCAGGAATTGTTGTTGGCTCGTCTGGCTTCCGATCGTCAGATTCCGATGTTGGGTATCTGTAAAGGTATTCAGGTTATTGCTGCAGCAATGGGAGGAACGCTCTATCAGGATATAAACACCCAGCTACCGACAGTGCAAATTAAGCATAGCCAAGACTTGGATCGTGGGACAGCCTCGCATACAATAAGTATCGAGCAAGACTCCTTATTATATAATATGTTCGGAGCGGAGTTGGCAGTCAACTCGTTTCATCATCAGGCGGTGCGTGAAGTGCCACAGGGCTTCAAGGTGACCGCAATAAGCCCCGACGGAGTGATTGAGGCAATAGAATCTACGGAGTTCAAGTCCATCATAGGTGTACAGTGGCATCCCGAGTGTTTCTGTTTGAACGGAGATGAGTGTATGATGCCGCTGTTCAACTGGCTCGTAGCTGAGGCTACATCTTTCCGTCAAGCGAAACTGCTCCATTCGCAAATTCTGTCGCTTGATTCTCATTGCGACACACCGATGTTCTTCGATCAGGGAATCAATTTTCAGAGCCGCGATCCAAAGATTCTTGTTGACTTGCACAAGATGACAGAAGGCCATCTTGATGCAAGTATCATGGTGGCATACCTTAAACAGGAGGCACGCGACGATGCATCATTAGTTGCTGCTACAAAGAAGGCAGATCGTATCCTCGATGAAATTGAGGCTATGGTGGCTAAGTCGCCCGCCTTGTCTGCGATTGCTTATACGCCCGACGATCTCTATCGCAACAAGCGTGAGGGGCGCAAATCTATTATGTTGGGTATTGAGAATGGATATGCTATTGGGAAGTGCCTCGATAATGTGGAGCGCTTCCGAAAGCGTGGTGTAGTCTATATGACCCTATGTCATAATGGCGATAATGACATCTGCGATTCTGCGAAAGGCAATAATGAACATGGTGGTGTGAGTGCTTTTGGTGAGCAAGTCATCCGTGAGATGAACCGTGTGGGTATGATGGTCGACCTCTCTCATGCTAGCGAAAAGAGTTTCTATGATGCTGCCGACATCAGTAACACACCCATTGTGTGCAGCCATTCGTCGGCTCGTGCTTTGTGTGACCATCCACGCGACTTGACAGACGATCAATTGCGTCGTCTGGCTCAGTGTGGAGGTGTGGCTCAGGTGACATTTTACGATGGTTTCCTTCGCAAAGAAGGCGGTGCTACCATCATCGATGCCGTGAAGCATCTCAACCACATGGTCGACATCATGGGTGTAGAGCATGTGGGCATCGGGACGGACTTTGATGGAGATGGTGGTGTACCAGGTGTTGCATCAGCCAGCGAATTGATCAACTTCACACGTCGACTCCTTGCAGAGCGTTATTCTGCAAATGATATAGAATTGATATGGGGAGCAAACTTCCTCCGAGTTATGAAGTTAGTTCAGACCCATTAAGCTTATACAATTTCAATGAAATCAAGAATTATTCCAATCATTAGTGCTATCTTGCTTGCCTCATGCGGCGGTGGTAGCAATGTTCCTGAAACAGTGTACGAGCAGCAGTCGCCCGACTTCTGTGTTGACAGTGCATATCAATATGTGGCCGACCAGTGTGCCTTCGGTCCTCGTGTCATGAATTCTGCAGCACACGATTCTTGTGCTATTTATATCGCAGAAAAGTTCCAGCAGTTTGGCGCAACGGTCATTAACCAAGATGCAGAGGGTGTGCTTTATGATGGTACGAAGGTGCAGATGCGTAACATCATTGCCTCCTATGACTTGGACAATCCTGTGCGTATCATCATTTGTTCGCATTGGGACTCGCGCCCTTGGGCCGATCATGATGCGAATGCCGACAATCACCGTGCACCCATCGATGGAGCAAATGACGGTGCTAGTGGCGTAGGAGTAATGTTGGAAATGGCGCGTCTAATGCAACAGAAAATGCCTGACGTAGGTATCGACTTCATCTGCTTCGATGCAGAGGACTGTGGCACACCCGAATGGGATGATCAAGGTGGCGACCATTCTTCTACGTGGTGTCTGGGTTCGCAATACTGGGCAGGTCGTCATCATGTTGATGGCTACAGAGCCATCTATGGTATCCTACTCGATATGGTCGGAGGCAGCAATTGTGTGTTCGAGAAGGAAGCCTATTCCTTGCTCTATGCGCCAAGTGTGGTAGACAAGGTGTGGTCGAAGGCCATCCGATTGGGATATGGTGACTTGTTTAAGAACGAGAAAGGTGGCGGAGTTACAGACGATCACGTTCAGGTGAATCAGTCAGGCATTCCTTGTATCGACATCATCGCTCGTGACGCTAACGAAAACACTTTCTGCAAAACATGGCACACGATGAATGACAACATAGGCAATATTAACAAACAAACACTCAAGGCAGTGGGGCAAACCGTGCTTGAGGTATTATATACAGAGGCACCATGAACATAGAAGACATACAGCAAGAGATTATTGACGAATTCAGCGGATTCGACGACTGGATGGACAAGTATCAGTTGCTGATTGACATAGGCAGCGACCAAGAGCCGCTCCCCGAGCAGTATAAAACAGAGCAAAACCTCATTGACGGCTGTCAGAGTCGTGTATGGTTACAGGCTGACTACAGTGATGGGAAGATACATTTCCAGGCAGAGAGCGATGCCCTCATCGTGAAAGGCATTGTTACCTTATTAATACGCGTATTATCCGATCATACACCTGACGAGATACTCAATGCCGACCTGCATTTCATTAGCGACATTGGACTCACAGAGCATCTGTCGCCAACACGTTCAAATGGACTTCTCGCAATGTTGAAGCAGATGAAGTTATACGCAATGGCATTCAAGGCAAAAGGATAAAAAAGAAAGGCGAAAAAAAATTCGCCTTTCTTTGTAACAATTCCTTCTTAAATCTCGTTTGTACAATTAGAAGGACTTCTAAAACAAACGAAATTATTATTATTAAAACAAATGTAATTATGTGTACAACAATCAATTTTTGTATGAGAGTGGCGTTGATAGCCCTTTCTTCTATGTTTTGCTATTCTCTCAATGCACAAAAGGCACAACTGGAGAAATTGTCAGAGATAAAAGGCGTGCAGTATCAGCATTTTGACAAGAATGCCATGCAACAAGCGATGGACAATGATTTTGATCTCGAATTAGGAGACTTTTCGCTTATTCCTGAGGGTAAGAAAGGTGATATCCTGAAAAAATTAGATGAGATATATGTGCTGACAACAGAAGAAAAGAGTGCCGGTAAGAAATTGAGCAAAGGGGCTCGTAAGATTCTCAAAGGTAAAGAGTTTACTTCTATGCTGAATTTAGGTGGTGATGAAGGTGGGCGTGTGCAAATCTGTACAGCAGAAGAAAATGGAAAGAAAGTTTTAGCGATACTTGTAAACAGCGATGATGACGAAACGGTATTTATTATCCTGAAGGGCACTATCGATATGAGCAAGTTGAGTGAAGGAATGATTTCAAATGTTATGTAAAATTAAAAGATTGAATGAGTATGAAACAGATTATTTTTAGCCTTTTGGCTTTCACAGTTTGTCTTTTGCCTTTGCAGGCACAGACAGCAGCCAAGTTGATAGAGAAATATAGGGCATTCCCAGGAGCGGAATACGAGAATACGACGGAGGAGAGTCTGAAACAACATGATTCTGACCTAACTGCTGAAGAAAATGCCAGAATGAAGAAGCACTTCAAGAAGAGTGAGCAAGTACAGATGAAGAATCTGAATGAGGAGCAGTTGGCTCAAATAGAACAAGACATCAAGGCACTCAAAGGGTACGAACTCTTGTTTACGGCAAACAAAAACACAAGTTATGATGAAGACAAGAATATTTTAAAGAATATGCTTGCAGAAGTGATGAATCCTCCCTCAGTCAAAGTACGATGCTATGGCAAAGTGAAAGGAAAAACCGTAAGTGACCTGTTAGTGCGACTTGAATGGTTGAATACGGTGGCATTATCACATGTCGATACAAAGATAGACAAGGCGCTTATGACAAAGGCTCTGATGGCTGATGGTGCTCTTGTCACCGAATACGATGACGAAGACGGTGAAGTGGTTGATATGAAGGATATTCTGAAAGAGTCAGAGAATGCACTTATCGTCATCAATGGTAAGGAATATCCAGACCTCCATTCAACAGAAGACGCTGCCAAGTACATGGAAGCAAATGACATTCATTTTAATGTAGAAAGTTGGATTGTAGGTGGTGCTGTAAAGGAGAAATATCCCAATACGGACAAGAAAGTGGTCATTGAATTCTCTCGTTCAGATAAGGAGAAGTAAATAATTGTCAATTATCAATTATCAATTGTCAATTAATTAGAATGGACGCTCAGGAGTTTAAGCAACGGTTCATGCCCTTTCATCGGCTACTCTATCGGGTGGCTTATCACACGACGGGCAACCAGCAGGACGCGGAGGACTTGCTTCAAGATACCTATCTGAAGCTATGGACGAAGCGCGACGACCTGCCTCCTGAAGCTCAATCCGAGGCTTATCTCATCACCCTGATGCGTAATCTCTATCGCGACCAAAGGCGACTGAAGCATATTGAGACCGTTCCTCTGGAGATCGATGAGGCTAATCAGCCCGATGAGGCTCACCTCTCCTACGAAACACACGATGATGCAGCACAGATGAAAGGGCTCATTGAGCGCCTACCCGACAAGCAACGCCAAGTGATGCAGATGCATGTGGAGGAAGATCGCAACTACCAAGAGATACAGCAAGCCACAGGGCTTTCGCCAGGAAACATTCGGGTTATCATATCGAGAACGAAGAAACTATTGCAAGAACAATTTAATCA
Organism: uncultured Bacteroidales bacterium; assembly: GCA_902785075.1. Classification (GTDB taxonomy): domain Bacteria; phylum Bacteroidota; class Bacteroidia; order Bacteroidales; family Bacteroidaceae; genus Colivivens. Next base: position 58,957 of record CACZXN010000008.1, read on the forward strand.
ACTGACAAAATCATGGACGAACTGAACATCAAAGAGCTGGAAAACATTCCAATCCCTGAAGGACTGGAAGAGCGACTCTCTGCTAAGATTGACGAGTGGGATGCTACGTCTCGCACCATTGCTATCCCAAATACTCCCCATAGAGGGGGAGCGGGGAGGGGGTCTTGGAGGGCCTTGGCACTCGCTGCCTCCTTCATCCTCGTCTGTGGTATCGGATTGTACTTCGCGCTCTCACCATCGAACAAAGGAACCATTGATACATACGATGATCCAGAGATTGCCTGCATGGAAGCACAGAAGGCCCTACAGCTACTAGCTACCAACCTCAACAAGGGGATGGCACAATATGAAGCCGTAAATGTGAAGGGTCGTCAGGCAGAAGAGATATTAAATAAACAGCTAACGAAACTAAAGTAATAATATGAGAAAGATTATTTCACGAATACTGACACTTGCGCTCATCATGACGCTCACTTCCTTTGCTGCAAACGCACAGGTCAAGTCGTTAGAGAAATACGCCGACATGAAGAATGTGACCTATGTCTACATTTCGAAAGCAATGATAGGAATGGCACAAAAAATGTCTGCCCCATCCGTACCAGGAATGGAAATGAAGAAAGTGATGCCGAAACTGACTGGCATACAAATCATCTCGTCTGATAATAAGTCTGCAAATGCCAAGCTGAAAGCCGAAGTGGCAGACATTATTAAGAAGGAGAAGTACGAGGTCTTGATGCAGGTTGACGATGATGGAGAGAAAGTACGAATTTACCTCCATGAAGGCAAGACGCAGTCGGCCATCATCATGCTCACAGAAGCAGAAAAAGAGGTGACCATCATCGCTTTCACAGGTAAGTTCAGTCTTGACGATGTGAAAGGCATGATTGACGTACCGTCAGACGACGATTGAATGCCGATTAAGGTTTCACCTCACGCCATTCGCCTGTCTTGAAGTTGATTTCGAACTGTTCACGATAGGTAAAGTCACACTTGCCATCCTTGAACGAGATGGGGAAGATGATGGTCTTGGAGCGAGGAAGGTCGGGGTCCATCCAACGATCACCTACATAGAGGTAGGTGGTCGTTTTTGTTCCTTTGATAGTAAGGATTGACGCTGCTTGCGTGTCGAAGGCAATACGGTCACCAATATTCTCCAGTTGGCTCCATCCTTCAGTCAGATTGCGTGTCCACGATAGTTTACACTGATTAGGCTCCCATCCTGTGCAAGCACTCGATAGCATGTAGTAGATGCCGTCCACCTTCACGATAGCAGGTGCTTCGCGAGCTTGACGTTTGAACAGCTGGGTACATTCTACGGCACTCAGATAGTCGTCTGCCAGACGGAAGAAACCCAAGTGTTGGTTTTCCTCAATGGTTGAGATAAACCAAGCGGTACCATCATCATCTACGAACACATTGCAGTCGCGACTCTTGATGCCCAAAGGACGTTCGCCTGCATGAAACTTATAAGGTCCTGTTACCTTATCGGCATAGAACACACCCGCTTCGCTGGCTCCGTAGTTGCTTCCTTCCCAGTGACACCACACTACAAACTGTTTCGTTTTCTTGCAATACATCAACTTGGGGCGCTCAATGAATCGACTGCGTCCTAAGTCGCTGTGCGTCACTCCGTTTTGGATAATCTTACCCTCGAACTTCCAAGTTTGCAAATCCTTCGAGGAATACATGTTCACATCCGGATTCCACGATCGGCTTCTGTCCTCACCTATCATATACCATGTGTCGCCCACCTGCAGGAATCCTGCACCATGTGCTTGTACCACTTTTCCCTCTGTATCGTACCAAAGGTCGCCATTCTTAATGGTTACCCAATCGCCTTTCTTTGCGAAGGCCATGCTTGCTAAACACAGCATGATGATGAATGCTTTCGTTCTGTTCATTGTCCTTATGGTTTAGATTTGGTGCAAAAATACAAAATAATTACCAAATACCAATAACCAATTACTATTTTTTTACTAATTTTGCATCATGAAAGTAGCAACGATAGGTTTTTTTGATGGAGTACACAAAGGTCATCAGTTCCTCATCCGTCAAGTAGTAGAAGAGGCAGAACGAGTTGGTGGCACTTCTGTTTGCGTCACGTTCGACATCCCTCCCCGTTGTGTGGTAGAGCAGATGAAAGGACGTGAGTTCTCCATTCAGTTGCTCACAACCCAAGACGAAAAGGTGATGCTGTTGAAGCGAATGGGCATTCAAGAGGTGATGCTGCTTGAGTTTACTCCCGAGATGGCGATGATGAGTGCCTACGACTTTATGGCTCAGGTGTTGAAACGTCAAATGGATGTGGGTGTGTTGGTGATTGGCTACGATCATCGTTTTGGGCATAACCGTTCGGAAGGATTCAACGATTATGTGCGATATGGCGAAGAGTTGGGCATCCGAATTGTGCAAGCTCAGGCGTATGCTGAGGACCATATCACCGTCAGTTCGTCCTTGATTCGCGAGACTTTACTGCAGGGAAGGGTTGCCGACTGCCGTCAGTTGCTGGGATATAATTATTTCATCGAAGGGGTTGTAGTGAACGGCTATCAGGTAGGCAGACGAATTGGGTATCCTACTGCCAATATCGAAGTGCCGGCAGAAAAGCTCATCCCTTGCGATGGGGTGTATGCGGTGAAAGTAGAGTTGAGAGACGAGGCGTTTGAGGCTGGAGGCGAAATCGACGGCATGCTGAACATTGGCTGGCGACCTACATTCAACGGTAGTCGTCGCACCATTGAGGTACATCTCTTCGACTTCCACTCTGATATCTATAGCGAACAGCTTCGCATCCATTTCATCGACTTCATCCGTCCTGAACAACGATTCGATTCGCCCGAAGCCCTTGTCTGTCAATTGGCTGAGGACGAGAAGCAAGCCCGTGAAGTACTGCAATCGAAAGGTAAGAGCTAAGCGATAAAAAATAGTAAGTATGATACGGCGGTTCCTCCATCGATATGGCTTTGGCATCCAGTCACCTTGGGCCTATTCGCTCGTACGCGATGTGCTGTTCGAGTCACTTCGCTATTACGCCTTCGACGACTTGCGCCATAAACATCCCCATCTCAGCCGTAAGGAGCGGAAGCGCAATGAGCAACTATTCCGGATTGTCAATCATTTCAAGCCTTCAGACATCATCACAGCAGGCAATTGTCCTCCTGCTACGCTCGATTATCTTCAACAAAAAGGAACTGAGGGAACTGTATTGCTCTATTATTTCGGACCTGAATCATCGAAGGAAACTATTCCCACATCCATACCTGATGATGCTGTGGTAGTCATAGACGACATCAGCCGTAGCAATCAAACGTTGTGGGAACAACTGTTGCAGAACCCGCGGGCAACAGCCGTATTCGAGATGGGCTATCGAGGCATGATGGTCTTCGACCCAAAGCGCATCAGGCAAACCTACCAGCTATAGGGGCCGAACTCGTCATTTCTGTATTTTCTTCCACTCCATATTTTGGGAAGCATTGATTTTCAGAAGGGTTTCATAGACGGCATCCTTCTCTTTCTGATTCCCATGCCCACGATAAATATTCACCAATTCATCGCGTTTGAAGTCCGTAAAAGTCTGTGGCAGCATGCTGAGCGGTTTGTTGTCGTATGCCGCTTTGAGCATCTCGATAGATTCAGTAATAGCCGTACGTCCACGATCCACATTGCTCGACATCTCGTCAAGCCCTTCACGATGATACTTGTACATCATCTGTCTGAAAGGTTCCATCGAGGTCTCCATATAATCGTTGATGATAGCATGACGATTTTTATTGTTGCTGAAAGCTTTCCAACCAGGCTCTGAAATCGACTGCGCATTGTTTACGATGCTTTCGACCATGTGGAGCACCTCTGTACCGCCCTTGGGAGAGAAAGTATCGAGATCCAAGCCGATGAACAGATAAGCATAGTAAGCCAACAGAGTTGTGAGGTTGTTATCCATATTCGTCTCATTGAACTCCAGCGGTTCGTGCTCCACGTAGTCGAAGCTGATTTCCGTATCACGTCGTGAGAACACTGTGGTGTTGTAGGTAGCGTTAAACACAGGTCGTGTCAGCTGGAACTGCAGTTCGCCCGTAAAATGGTTGTTCTCAGGCTTGTATTGCTTAATCGTGAAGTTCATCGTACAGTTCACACGCTCCTCTTTGCTATATTGCAAGTCAGTCCACGCACGATTGTTCATGAAAGCTGCAATTTCCTTCTCCAGCGTTTCAAAGATACCGTTGTTCGTACCCTGAACCTGAGAATGGTTGATACGAACCGTGCAATTCAACTCCTGTGCCCTCATGCTCAGACACCCGAGTGTAGCGAAAAGAATCAATACCAGATACTTCATGAGTCAAGTTATTTGCTGCAAATATAGCAAATAAAAATGAATGCCACATCTTTTTTTTACAATTATTGGCACAGATACACCATTATTTCACGAAACCCAACGATTTATACGCAGAATTGGTAATATCGGATAGCGTTAAGTCGCAGCGGTGCACCCCGTCAACCTGAAACCGTAGCCAGACAGATAACAGACAACACAAATCAGCGAACTACATCCTCCTTTGCACCCATCACATCTCCGTATATTGACTTTGTACGTCTGCTAAAATACTATAGTACTCCTTAAGGCGCACTCGAGTGCGCCCTAAGGAGTACTGCAGTGCGCCCTAGGGCGTACCAATCTCCGCACCCATGTATCTAACACGTACCTAAGGGCAATACCCCTTATGGCTGCAATGGTATATCAAACAACAAACGGGCTTCAGTACATAACACCCTATGTCCCCCTTTTGTTTTGCCATAGTGATTCTTATATTTATGCTAGGTTCTACTCTAGTTAATCTCTACTATATCTCTAATTACTGAATTAGAGAAGAACTAGAGAAGAACTAGAGATGAACTAGAGAAGAACTAGAGATATGATGTGTAAAAAGTAAGGAGTTGTATTGAAATAACTTAATAGAATATAAAGAGACTTTAGGGATCACTTGCATAACACTGTGTGTAGATTTAGAAAAAAACATATCATCAGTAAGAACCTACCTATTTATTTTCGCATTGGTTTCGTATTTTCGCACTTTTTCGCAATCCATAAATCTGTGCGATCTGTGTCATCTGTGTGAGTAAACTCTTGTTCCTCCCATTGTTTTGCTATATGATTCTTAAATTTATGCTATGTTCTACTCTACTTCATCTCTACTATGTCTCTAATTGTAGAAATGAGCGATTGAATAGAGCCCGACATAAGACCGACATAAGGTCGACATAAGGTCAACATAACACCGACATAAGGTCAACATAACACCAACATAAGGTCGACATAACACCAACATAAGGTCAACATAACACCAACATAACACCAACATAACACCAACATAACACCAACATATTGACAATTGACAGTTGACAGTTAAAATCTTTCGAAATCAAAGAATAACTCACAAAAACGCATCCACAGATAGCCACAGAGCTGTTTTCGGTGAATAATCGGTGAACAAAACAGAAGAATCCCAAAAACAGAAAAAAATATTCAAATTTTAAACGTGCAAAAATCATGCCTGTAGCACCTTACAAGCATGATTTATTTGCAAATTTCTTGAATTTCTGGTTAACTACTGGTTAACTCACTTCTTCATTTTTTCTCGAATTTTCCATTGTCGTTTGATTTATATCTATTATATTTGCAGCTGAGAACAAATATAGCGTTACAGGTTATGGATGCCATTCACCTGTCCCTGTGACATGTTCATCTCGCGTATCTGGCGCGGTGACGAAGTCATCGTGCCCAAGTCGACAACCCAACTACAGTTGGACGACCGCCTAATGGTAGTCACCAAAAAGGAAG
>CACZXN010000009.1 GCA_902785075.1 uncultured Bacteroidales bacterium
GGGAGCTGTGGGTGGGATAGCGAAATAAGCTGCTCCCCTAAGATAGGGGAGCTGTCACAGAGTGACTGAGGAGTATGACAACAATAGTCAATAATCAATGGTCAATAATCAATGTTCAATGTTCAATAAATTAAAAAATGTATGGAAGAAGGAAAGAAGAAAGTGATCGTGGAAGTAATCCGCTTCATCATCACAGTATTGGGAGCTTTGCTAGGCTCATCAGCTCTGCAGTCGTGTTGCTAACTACGCCCATCGTGGCAGACCTCTGAAGAATTGGGTTGCACTCACACGATGCAACCCTCTTTGTTTCTTTGTGACTTTTCAGTAGTTCGATACTAACGAGAAAACAGCATTAAATGAAACAATAAACAATAAGATATGGGTAAATGTGTTGCACTTTGAGATTTAATTCGTATATTTGCAAATTAAAAAACGTTTTTTACTATTCAAAAACTTATCCGATTATGAAAGTATTGATTTTACAGGCTTCGCCTCGTGCGAACGGAAACACCGCTTGGATGGCGGAAGAGTATAAGAAGGCTGCCGAGGCAGCTGGTCATGAAGTGACATTGGTAAATGTGTCGAAGATGAAGATCGCCGGCTGTCTGGCTTGCGAGTATTGTCACAACAAGGGTAACGGGGCTTGTATCCAGAAGGATGATATGCAGGAGCTTTATCCTCTGATGGCTGAGGCAGAGGCTCTCGTGTTGGCTGCTCCCATCTATTATTTCACGTTGAATGCGCAGATTCAGGCTCCTATTCAGCGTATGTATTGTGTGAACAAGCCTGCCAAGGTAACGAAAATGGCATTGTTGGTTTCTTCGTACTCTCCTGGGGTGTATGACGGTGCAAAGGCTGAGTTCCGCGACATCTGCAACTATTGGGGCGCTGAGAACATGGGCGCGGTAACTGCCAAAATTGACGAACAGAAGACGGAGGAAACAAAGCAGAAAGTGGTTACATTGGCAGGAATGTTGAAGTAAAGTTCAAGTTGTCATACGAGGTTAGAGGTTAGAGGTTAAAGATGAATCGTAGTCAGGAAATCATTCGTACCAGTTGGATAGGCATAGCGACCAATTTGTTGCTTGCCGGTTTCAAGGCAGCTGTAGGCATCGTGTCGAGTTCGGTTGCCATCGTGATGGATGCCGTCAATAATCTGAGCGATGCTCTGTCGAGCGTCATTACCATTGTTGGCACCAAACTCTCACAACGACCTGCGGATAGGAAACATCCGTTCGGTTTCGGTCGCATCGAATATTTCAGCGCCATCATCATTGCCGTCATCGTGTTGTCGGCTGGTATCACCTCGCTCATCGAGTCGGTGAAGAAGATTTTTGACCCAACCGAACCCGAATATACGACAACCACCCTGATTATCATCGTCGTGGCTATCGTGGTGAAGCTGGTGCTTGGTCAATATGTCAAACGCAAGGGTGAACAGCTGAAGAGCGATGCCCTGATTGCCTCGGGAGCTGATGCGTTGTTCGATGCCATCATCACGCTGGCTACACTCATCTCAGCTGGAGTCATGTTGCTGTGGAATGTGTCCCTCGACGGCATACTAGGTGCCTTGATTTCCCTCGTCATTATCAAAGCAGGTATCGAGATGCTGGCTTCGCCCATCAACGAGTTGTTGGGTACCAGCATTCCTGCAGAGCTAAGTAAGGAGATTATGAAAGAGGTGTCGGAGTTCGAAGGTGTGCATGGTGTGTTCGACCTGATTCTGCACAACTATGGTCCGGACGTCAAGATCGGTTCGCTTCACATCAACGTTTATGACACCATGTCGGCACATGCGATTCATGGTCTGACTCGTAAGATATCTACCTTTATGTTCGAGCAGCATGGGATCATCATGACGGTTGGCGTCTATGCCATTGCTACAGGTGAAAACCGCCATGCAGAGTTACAGTCGCAAGTGATGCAGACGCTCGCAGCCCATAAGGAAATCGTGCAGGTGCATGGATTCCTCTATTTGGAGAATGAACGGATGTTGTCCGTAGATGTCGTGCCCGATATCTCCGTACACGATGATGCAGCCCTCGTCGACAAGCTCACCAATGAGATACAGCCTCTTGCGCCCGATATGCAAATCATCATCGTGATTGATCATAATTACTGCGAATAGCATCAAGCTGAGGAGGTGTATGGGTATGAAGCTTCGAAGAACGATTCACAGTTGTCCGGAACTGATGGCGTATATCCAAGAGGTAGGGTTTCTGCCATTGTTGGATAGCGGCATCACGGGTTACTCAGCCGAGGATGTGGTGGATGAGGACAATCGCTATGTGGTATATACCGACGGAGGTTGGGACTGGCCTCTGTGGAAATGGAAAGGCCCTATCGTGCAGGAAGGTAACTGCGTGTATGGCAAGTTCTTTGCCGGCAAGGCAGGATTTATCAGCCGTGAGTGGTGGCCCGACTTCTGCAATTATCGCAGGAGCATACACCCCACCCCATCAGAAGGGAGCATTGAGGAAATAATCGTTATGACCTTGATGGAGCACGGAAGTCTGATCACACGCGATCTTCGTGCAGCTTGTGGGTTTACCGGACCACATATGCGTAGCCGTTTCGACAACTACGTCACTCGTCTGCAGATGGCTTGCCGAATCGTCACAGAAGATTTCGTCTATCCTCGTGACAAGCACAACAACGAATATGGTTGGGGCTGGGCATTACTCACTACGCCCGAACAACTGTTGGGACGAGACAACTTCAATTGTTCCCTCACCCCACAAGCATCCTATCAGCGAATGGAGGCACATCTACACACTATTCTGCCTGATGCGACCGATATGCAAATCAAGAAACTGATAGGCTAAGACCGAAGATATTTACGATTTAGCAATTTACAATTTACGATTGTAGTTTTTTTCGATTTTGTTCTCCATTCTTACTTTCTCCAATAAAAAGGAGGGGGACCGCTTGCGGTGAAGGAGTCTGTATTAGCTCTACAATTCGTAGCAATAACAACATGAATATCCGATTAGCAAGTACGAATGATATCGCTGCGATTATGCAAGTTATGGATGCCGCAAGAGCCATCATGCGGGCATCAGGCAACATGCATCAATGGGAAGATGGATATCCTTCGGAAGCAGTCATCATGACAGATATAGAACATCAAGGAGGTTATGTCATCGAAGAGGATGACAAGGTGGTAGCCTATTTTGCTTTTCTCCCCCACCCCGAACCGACCTACGATAAGATTTACGAAGGAGAGTGGCTTGACAACTCACAGCCCTATCATGTCATCCACCGAATAGCCAGCTATCCGCACATACACGGCATATTCAGCTGCATCATGGACTTTTGCTTTTCTCACTCCACGAACATCCGAATCGACACTCATCGCGACAACCATATCATGCAGCACGTCATTCAGAAACACGGCTTTACATATTGTGGCATCATCTATCTGCTGTCGGGCGACGAACGGCTAGCCTATCAAAAGATGCTATGAGGACAGAAAGCCCATCGATTTATTGACGATCCTAGTTAATTTACGATTTATTTTAATTGATTTATTGACAAATTTCTTAGCCCCAACGGGGCGGAATATTGCAGGATAGGGCGTAAGCCCTATTTCGTTTTAAACACCCCACCCATCGCCCTGTAGGGGCGAAATATTATGTCGCACTTTCAGCGCTATGGGGTGGTGGGGTGTCTTTCCGATAGGGTTGACACCCTATCCTTTGTTCTGTCACCCCAATGGGGTTTCTAGGTGACCACTCCCCGCCCTAGAGGGAGGGGCAAGGGGGAGGGTCTTTCCCTCCTTCCTCCCCCTAGAGGGGGAGTTAGAGGGGGGCTTGGGGCAAGGGGGAGGGTCCGTCTTAGTTTTAGGATATCGTTACCTAGAGAAATTTCACTTTCGAAGCATCACGTGGTTTAGCATCGGGCTGCTCGTCGGGATAGCCGATAGCAATGATGTAGTTGAGCTTATAGCCTTCGGGGATATCGAGACGGTCGAGGAAGAACTTCCCGTCAGCATTCGAGTTGAGCCAACGAACAGGCCCTCCAAGGCAGCATGTTCCAAGTCCGATAGCCTGAGCAGCCAGCATCATGTTCTCGCCCAGCAATCCTGCATCGAGATCACCCCCATTCGTAGGCGTGCATACACAGATAAGGTTTGGAGCATTATACAGTCCACGACACACTTTATTCACATCGGCAATGAGTTTCTGGTCTTCCACAACTCGTACGATCCAAGGCTGCGCATTCATGCCGCTTGGCGCATTAATGCCTGCACGGACAACCACCTCGAGCTTCTCGTGCTCGACAGGCTTGGCAAGATATTTGCGGATGGAGCGACGCGAGAAGATGTTGCTCAGGACCGGATTCACCTCGAACTGCATATCAGCCTCGATGGTCGATACCTGGTCGCGCGACTCATAGCGTTTGATGACTTTGCCGTCACGTCCGATAAGGAACTTGGTGAAGTTCCACTTGATATCGCCTCCACCTGCCTGAGCTTTCAGCCAAGTGTAGAGCGGATGCGCCTTCTCGCCGTTCACGTCGATTTTGTCGAACTGCGGAAAGTGGATGTCGTAGTTGGTTGTACAGAACTGGTGTATCTCCTCGATAGTACCTGGAGCCTGCTGTCCAAATTGGTTGCAAGGGAAATCGAGAATCTCGAAACCCTGATTGTGATACTTCTGATAGAGGGGCTCGAGGTCTTTATACTGAGGTGTGAAACCACACCGGGTAGCAGTGTTGACAATCAGCAGCACCTTCCCTTTGTAGTCGGCCATCGAGACATCCTTTCCGAGGTCGTCCTTCACCTTGAAATCATATATACTCTGTGCCGAAAGGGTCAGCACACCCATCATTGCCATGAGGCAGATTAGCATTAGTTTCTTCATACTTTTTTTGTGTTTTGTTATGGCTGTTTATTTATTGTGTGAATAATCGTATCGAGTTCGTGAGCAAGGTTCTGATAGTCCTCAAGTTTCAGGGGACAGGCAGACATTTGCTTTTGCATGCCTTCGGGAATGAGTTGAAAGGCTTTTTGCTCCAAATCCCTACCCTTTTCGGTCAAACTGACTATCTGCTGACGTTTGTCGTGTTCTCCCTTCTTACGGCTAACCACACCTAGTTTCTCCATACGCTGCAGCAAAGGAGTTACGGTGTTGGTCTCAAGCAGTAACCGATGAGCAATATCGTTCACAGGTTGGTTGTCTTTTTCCCACAATACCATCAACACCAGATACTGCGGATAGGTAATTCCCAACTCCGTCAGCATCGGTGTATAAGCTTGAGTAACCAATCGTGCAGCCGTATAGAGACGAAAACAGATTTGATTATCGAGTTGTAATTCTGCGTGCATCTTATTTCTTAACTCTTAACACTTAACACTTAACTCTTAACTCTAAACTAAGCCAGCATGGCTTCTACGTCCTTCTCGAAGTCTTTTGGCGCAGTTGTTGGTGCATAGCGCTTGATGGTCTGCCCATCCTTCGAAATCAGGAACTTAGTGAAGTTCCAAAGAATGTCACTATCCTTCTCCACACTTGTGCTGAGCGACTTGAGCAAAGCATGCGTAGCTTTTGCCTTCAAACCGCTATAGTCCTCAGTAGGAGCCTGAGTCTTCAGATACTCGAAAACAGGCTCAGCAGCAGGACCGTTCACATCCGTCTTCTTCATAATTTGGAAGGTCACACCATAGTTGAGCTGGCAGAACTCCTCAATCTCGCTATCCGTACCAGGATCTTGCTCCTTGAACTGATTGCATGGGAATCCGATGATGACCAGCCCCTTGTCCTTATACTTCTGGTACAACTCCTCCAATCCTGCAAACTGAGGAGTAAAACCACACTTGCTAGCTGTGTTTACAATCAGCAATACTTTACCTTTAAACTCAGAGAAATCAATCTCCTTTCCTTTGCTCGTGAGAGCCTTGAAATCATAAATCGTTGTCATATTCTATATCTTTTAATAATAATGTGCTACGTTAAAGAACGATTCTTAATGTCGGCTGACATCTTGTTTCGCCTAATGAGAATTATTGTTCCCCTTAAGGGAAAATTTTGTTACCCCTAGGGGCTGCAAATTTTTCCCCTAGGGAGAACACTCTTTGTGCCTCATCGGATTCGCGTTGCAAAGGTAAGAAGAAAAAATTATGTCGCAAGCGATTTATCTAAAACTTTAAGTAAGTTTAACATTCTATCGTTTGCGATATTTATAGAAAAGACTCTTGACTACTTTTGGGGCGAGTGCTGTTTCATCAACTCAACTGACTCCTTACCAGTAAGGTGCTCAATATCGAAACGGATAGCAAGCATACGCGAAAGGCCACTATTGATTTCCTGCTGAAGAGCCTCGTCTTGATTCGGATTGTATCTGTTGCCAAGCAGACGGGCAATTTCGAGTTTCTCCGCTGGGTCCTCAATGATGTGAATCCTGCCGAATGCAATTACACTACGAAAGAAGGTAGTGTATTTCTCAGGCTGAACTTCATCCTGACAGATTACGCAAAACGAAGCCTTGTCGCAGTTTCTAATTGCGTCCACCTTATGCCCTTCTAAAGCACTATGGAAATAGAGTTTTCCGTCCGAATAGACGTAACTGATTGGAACTGCATAGGGATAGCCCCCATCACCCAACAAAGCCAAAGTGCCCGAAGTGGCTTTCTTCAGTAGTTCGATGCTTTCAGCATCAGGAAGTTGTTGGCGAAAACGCCTCATTGGTCTGAAATTTCTCATCGTTCGTTTGAATAGAATATCAACAATAAACTAAATAATCACCTTCGTTCATCCTAAAATCTATTCGCTAACTTGGGATTTACTTCTGCAGATTCTCTCTTGCCTGAGGGTTGTTCTGCCAAATCGCGTTGACTTTAGGACAGATGTCTTTCTCTGGACAATAGCCGCAAGTCTCAATCCCTTTGACTACTGCACATTTTCGAATCTCACACAACGAGCTGCAAAACAGGGTTTTGGCGCCATTCATACGACATCCTTCGCAATTGATATGTTCTGGAAGAATCGAAGCATGATTCAATTCAGACCAGAGCTTGGCAGTTTTTTCCCGAAGAGATTGATCATTATTCTTTGTGGCAATGTAGGCATCACACTTCTCACAATCAAGTCCACAGATGGCTATCTGTCTTTTCATTTCGGCACCTCGAGTGATACGGAATGTACAACGGTCGCCACCTCTGAGAATCGTGTTGACGATCTGAACATCAAAGTTGCTATTAGGCTCAAGTTGTGATAGAATATACAAAATGCTTTGGCGCGAACACTCACATTGTTCAGGACAACTTCTCGTCCCACACTTAACCTTAGTGCAAGAGCATTCTAAATAACTCAGTTCATATACTTTACCAGGAACGAGAACTTTACCTGTATATGAGTTGCTATTGTATGCTTCTGTATAGATTCTATCAAAATCTCCGTTATATTTGGCATATATCTGCTGATGAATGGGGAGGACATTATCCTTAACGCATGCTATTGCCTCTTCGCGGTAATTTACTCCTTTCTCCATGTGTTTTCTTTCAGTTTAATTTAATATAAATTCTGGTTTACCTGTCTATTATCTCTATCTTTTTAATCACCTTCGCAGGAACACCTCCAACAATCGTATTCGGCTCAACATCATGTGTAACTACAGCACCTGCCGCAATGACTGCTCCATCGCCTATAGTCACACCCGGCAAAATGGTGGAATGCCCACCAATCCACACATCGTTACCTATGGTGATAGGCATACCATATACATCAAGCGTGCGGCCTTCTGGCTCTAATCGATGACCTGCCGTGTAGATGCCAACGTCTGGCCCTATCAGGCAATTGTTGCCTATACGAATCTCTGCCAAATCGAGCATCGTACAGTTATAGTCGGCATGGAAGTTGTCGCCTACATGAATATGCTGTCCAAAGTCACAATGGAAATTATCACCAACGAATGGATTACTGCCTACAGAGCCGAACAGTTCCATGATAATCTTCTGCTTTTCAGTTTGCTCAGCCAACGTAAGGCTATTCAGATGTTTTGTCAAAGCAGACACTTTAGCCATCAGCATCCGTATATCATCGTCTATTTCTGTCCTTGAGTAAAAAGTCTTTTCCATACGTCATGATTTATTCTTTTGTTAAGAAATAAACAAGCAGTGTTGGAATAATAACCAAAAGCAGCAATGTAACTTCCACAAGTGCATACGACCCGAAATAATCAACCAATGTCTGGAACTTCAGCACTCCATCGACCAGCAAGACTAAGAAAGCAAACCAGCAGATGAAGAATATGGCTGCATACTTTATTTTACGTTTCTTCAGTTTCATTCTATAACCCTTATCCTTTCATCAATAACCCATCATTATGAAGCAATAACCCTTGGTTATTTACGGATAACCCTTGGTTATTCATCTATACTCTTTATTGTATATTGACGACTCCCAAGCCCTATTTTCTCAGCATGTTCAATCGTGTGTACACCATGCTGTTGGTCAATACGGCTGAGCAAATCCGTTGGGTCGTTGGTGGCTGTTACTTTCTGCTGATTGATGATGTCGATACAAGCTTGGTCGAGCGCAACAGGATCAGTAGAGGCAAGAATGCCGTAGTCTTCGAGCTTCACAGGTTCCGGATGATCTACACAATCACAATCAATCGACATGTTGTTCATCACGCTGATGTAGATAATACCCTTTTGTTTCGTGAAATAGTTCACCACAGCCTGTGCTGCTGCAGCCATACTTTCAAGAAACCCGTCTTGGTCGCCAATAAACTCTGGCGTCCAAAGTTTATCCATATCAAGTTTCTCCATCTTGCCTGCCGAGTGGATGTAGGCTTTACCGTTCTGGCTGGCACAACCGATAGACAGATTCTTTAATGCACCTCCATAGCCGCCCATTGGATGACCTTTAAAGTGATTTAAGGCAATCATGAAGTCGTAGTTTGCCATATGTCCTCCTACGATGTCGTACTTGATGTGCGATTGGTCCTCCACAGGGATACGAATCTCGTCGTATTCGTCCATGATATCCACAGGGAAAAGAGCCTTGAATCCATGACGCTCGATTACCCTCCAATGGTTCTCCGAAGAGTTGCGGTCGTCTTGCTCGTCACCAGGACCGTTTCCGTATGCTGTATTACACTCCACGATGGTACCATTTACCTCATATACCAAATCCTTGATGAGTTCGGGCTTCAGATAGTTGGGATTGCTGCCTTCACCTGTACTCATCTTAACTGCTACCCTACCCTGAGCAGGAACTCCCAGCGCCTTATAGATTCTTACTAACGACTCCGGAGTTATCTCTCGAGTCAGATACACCGTTGCTTCATTGTTACCTTTCTGTTCCATTTCCTTCTCTGTAGTTTGTTTTTTGTCCACGCAACCCATTAGCATTCCGACAGCAAGCGTTGCGAATAATACTGTAAGATTCTTCATTGTTATATTCATGTTTTAATTCTTCAACTGTTCTGCCATACGTCGACCTGCATCGAACGCTTTTTGTAAATCCTGCTCCCAATGTTCCTCACGATACTTACGTTTGTCCTCTTCCGAGAACCCTGCTAACTCATAACGATCGTAGTTCTTCACCTGATACGTGTTGTAAGCCATCAGGCGCTCAGGTTCACCAAGAGCAGCCGTGATGCAGTACTCCATCGAGCCGTATCCATGACTGTTGTTCCGTTCTGGCGTTCCGTTCATCGTTTCTATCAGCACAACAGGCATGCGTTTCGGAGCCGTCATGCTGTAGTCGTTGTAGGAGAGCCAAGGGAATGCCAAACGCTCCAAGAAGGTACGCATCTGACCAGTAACGTCACCAAAGTAAACGGGCGACCCAAGCACCAATCCGTCAGCCTCAGCTATCTCCTCCAACACAGGTGTCAAAGCATCCTTATATTTGCAGATGTTCGAGGCTTTTCCCTTTATCTTACATGCCATACACGACATGCAACCTTTATAGTCGATTCCATAAAGGCGCACGGCCTTTACTTCTATTTGGTCACTTACTGAGCTTGCACCATCAGCAAATTTCTGTAGAATTGAGGCCGTATTGAAATTCTTTCTTGGGCCTCCGTCGATAATCACAATCTTCTTCATAGCTATGATTCAAAAATTAGTTCTGCCTGCAAAGATAGCAAATAAATCAGAAACGCCAAATCGTTAATGCTGATTTTTTTACTCTTAAACCTATAAAAACACACAAAAACCAAACAAACTCAGGTCGTAAGAACACGAAAAAAGAGAAGGATATGTAGGCTTTTCAAATATATTATGTACTTTTGCATTGTCAAAACAAACCTAATAATGAAAAAAACGAAAATGAAACAAATGAAATTATGGATGTGGACAGCTACCCTACTGTTTTGCTGCCTGACAATGATGACTTCGTGTAGCGAAGAAGATGACGACGTAACACCTGAGTACCAAAAGACCGTTGATATTAAATGTTCGAAACCAGAATATCTGAAGAAAGGCGACAAAGTGGCACTCCTATCACCATCCTATTACACACCCAATGAGAATGTGGAGAAAACAGCCGACGTACTACGCAGCTGGGGACTTGAGCCTGTTATCGGACCTAATGTAGGAAAAGTAATCGATGGACGCTATGCAGGAACCGTAGCTCAACGCATCAGCGACATACGTTGGGCACTTACCGACCCAACCATCAAAGCCATCATCTGCAATCGTGGCGGATATGGAACCATCCAACTGATTGACCAGATGACACTCTCCGAATTGAAAGCTTCGGCAAAGTGGATTGTAGGGTTTAGCGACATCTCTACCCTGCATGGACTTTGGAATCGAGCGGGAGTGATGAGCATCCATGGAACCATGAGTTCGTTCCTTGCTAAGGGTGGCAACGATACGACCAGCACCCTGATGCGCGACCTGCTACTCGGAAATGTTCCTCGATATGAACTACCAGCCCACAACCAGAACATCACAGGACAAGCCAAGGGTGTACTCGTTGGAGGAAATCTATGCACCTTTGTCCCTAACCTCGGTTCACAAGCTGATGCAACCAAGGGTCGCGACCTGATTCTATTTGTGGAAGAAGTAGAAGAATCCATGCATAACATCGACCGTCAGATGCGCATCCTGCAGATGAACGGAGTTCTTGACCGCTGTCGTGGTGTTATACTTGGAGAATTCACCGACTGCGGTACGGAGTTCACCTATGAGAATGTCGAAGCGATGCTCCATCAGATGCTGAAACCCTATAACATCCCACTTCTCTGCGGATTCCCTGCAGGTCATGGCGATGTAAACCTGCCCCTCGTGATGGGAGCACCAGTCACCATTGATGTACGCAACGATGGAGCCACTCTGCAGTTCAATATCGATGGTACTCAGCAAGAAGTACACACAGCCGACATCACAGCTCCCCAAACCCCTGTAGCAACCCGCATGCACTTGGCAGGCAAACGCTAACTTGTTACGAATAAATAAAATAGCAATTAGCACTTACGTTTTTTCTTGTAGCCATAGCCATACGAGGGACCTGTGCTACAAAAGGGCATGTAAGCAATGTCGGGCATAAAAGTGATGGTGTAGTCGCTTTCCGAACGATAGATGACTCCTATCGCATCGATATGCATTTCCATATCGATGTGGTACATGTTTTGATAGCGATAAATGGCTCGAACTATATTTCGGAGCTTAGCGTCTGTGATGGCTTGCACAGGATTTTCCATCAGGTTGGATGTTGTGCTGCGTGTCTTTACTTCGATGAAATGAAGTTCATTGTCTTTGGTGGCCACGATGTCGAGCTCGCAACCTTTGTGAAGGTTCCAGTTTCGATGGAGGATTCTGTAACCCTGTTTCGTCAGATAGTCACCTGCCAGCTCCTCGCCATTTTGTCCGATTGTCCATCTTTCGTCCATAATTCCGTACGTTGTTTCCCTTGCTCTTCTTTATGAGAATGATGAAAGGGTTGTTTTTTCTTTGCAAAGATATGGAAAAGAGTTCAAAGTTCAAAGCTGAAAGCAGAAAATATATGAAAAAAAGCGACATTCATCGTTTTTTTGGTGTGTAATCCATTTTTATTTCGTAACTTTGTGGTTCGACAGGCTCACCACAAATGGAGAGGTGAGAAGACCCCCTCTAACTCCCCCTCTAGGGGGGGAGGACGAGAAGTTTAGAGTTTAGTGTTTAGAGTTAAAGGATAAAAAGGTATGAAATACGGTTTTGACAACGATAAATATGTTAGGATTCAGTCGGAACATATCAAGGAGCGCATTGCTCAGTTCGGTAATAAATTGTACTTGGAACTTGGCGGTAAGTTGTTCGACGACCATCATGCGAGCCGTGTGTTGCCTGGGTTCCAACCCGACAGCAAACTGAAGATGTTGCAGCAACTGAAAGATAGTGCTGAGATTGTGATTGTGATCAGCGCCGTTGACATTGAGAAGCAGAAAGTAAGAGGCGACTTGGGTATTACGTACGACATGGATGTGTTGCGTTTGCGCGAGGAGTTCCAACGCAGGGGGTTCGTAGTGAGTAGCGTGGTAATTACTCACTATAACGGTCAGAGTTCGGCCGACGCTTACAGTCAGCGCCTGGCACGGATGGGCATTCAGTCGTATTTTCACTACACGATCGAGGGTTATCCGTCGAACGTGGCGCTGATTGACTCAGAGGAGGGTTTTGGCAAGAACGACTATGTGAAGACGACTCGTCCGCTTGTCATCGTGACGGCTCCAGGTCCTGGGAGTGGCAAGATGGCTGTGTGTCTGAGCCAGCTCTATCAGGAACACCAGCGTGGCATCGAGGCCGGGTATGCGAAGTTCGAGACGTTCCCCGTGTGGAACCTACCGCTGAAGCATCCCGTAAACATTGCCTACGAGGCTGCAACTGCCGACCTGAACGATGTGAACATGATCGACCCTTTCCACTATGAGGCTTACGGCAAGATTGCCATCAACTACAATCGTGACATCGAGATTTTCCCTGTGCTGAACGCTTTGTTTGAGGGTATCTACGGCAAGAATCCTTACAAGTCGCCCACGGATATGGGTGTGAACATGGTGGGATTCTGCATCAGCGACGACGAGGTGTGTCAGGATGCTTCGAAGAACGAGATAATCCGTCGCTACTATACTGCATTGAACCATCTGGCAAATGGTGACGGAAATGACAACGAGGTGAGCAAGATTGCGCTTCTTTTCAAGCAGGCGAACATCAACAGCGCATATCGCAAGACAACTGTTGCAGCCAAGGAGCGCAAGGAGCAGTCGCTGGGCAGCAAAGCATGTGCGGCAATAGAACTGTCGGACGGCACCATCATCACGTCGGAGGAGAGTACGCTGCTTGGACCGAGTGCCGCCCTGATACTAAATGCCACCAAGGTGTTGGCAGGTATCGACCACAGCATCAAACTCATCCCACAAGACCTCATCGAACCCATTCAGAAAACAAAGACAGAATATCTTGGAGGTAATAACCCACGTCTGCACACAGACGAAGTGTTGGTGGCCCTGTCGGTGTTAAGTACGCACGACGAGAACTGCCGCAAAGCGCTTGAAAGTCTTCCCGAACTACGTGGATGCCAAGCTCATTGTACGGTGATGCTAAGCGAGGTGGACCGTAAGATTTTCAAGAAACTGGGGGTTGGACTGACATGCGATCCTGTGAAGAAGAGATGATGAGATGTGACAGGTGAGAAGACCCCCTCTAAGTCCCCCCGTCATCCCCCTTTGGGGGACTGAGGGGGACAGGAACGGATTTTTCCCCCTTCGCACTCCCCCCAAGGGGAGAGAAGGGGGAGGACGAGGAGTTTAGAGGTAAGAGGTAAGAACGGTAAACGGTAAACAAGAACTGTAAGCATGAAACAGATAACTCAAATGATTGTCATACTGATGGCGCTTTGTATCGCCTCTCCTGTCTTTGCCATTAAGAAAAAGAAAATAAAGAAAGGAGAGGTTGTGTCGATTGCTGCACCTGAACCTGACGCTCCAGCCAACACCTACCAAGCAACGCCAGACATACCCGCGCAGCCAAAGAAACAGCCTGTAATCAGTGTTGTAGAAGCAGAAGGCGACCATCTTCACGGTATTGATGTGAGTCACTATCAGGGCCGCATCGACTGGCGTTCGGTAGCAAAAGACAAGAATGTGGGGTATGTGTATATCAAGGCAACCGAGTCGAACTACATGGTTGACGACACCTACGAATACAACATAAGCGAGGCTCGCAGGAACGGCATCAAGGCAGGCAGCTATCACTTCTTCCGTCCAGGAGTATCTGCAGCTGGGCAGTTTGCCCTGTTCAAGCGTGTCATCGACAAGAAGAAACAAGACCTGCTGCCACTCATCGATGTTGAAGTGACAGGCGGAGTGTCGGTCGAAACGATGCATGCCCGTCTGCAAGAATTCCTAAGACTTGTGACAGAAGAATATGGCAGACGTCCTGTCATCTATACTGGCCGTAACTTCTACAACAAATACTTTGCCGGCTATTCATTCTACAAACCATACCACTTTATGATTGCGATGTACAACACCACAGAACAACCCTATCTGTCGAATGGTAACGACTACGTAATCTGGCAGTATTCAAGCAAAGGTAGCATCAACGGCATTCGTGGCGATGTGGATCTAAGCCGGTTTGTGGGAAGGCATACGATTGGGGAGATTATGTATAAATAGTTGATAGTTGGAGTTAAAAGCATGAAACAGTTACTTCTCATAGGATTGTGGTGGTTGTGCCTATCGACTGATGCACAAGAGGTGGAGTTTACGTCTGAAGACAGTATACGGATTGAACGGTTGCTGATGAAAGCCCAATCGGAAAAGCCAGAGAATGTGATGCTGTATTTTGGCAAACAATTTATCGGAATCCCCTATGTCGGGCATACGTTAGAAGAGGGTGACAAGGAACACCTTATTATTAATACGCGCGAGTTAGATTGTACGACCTTCGTCGAAACCGTTCTGGCACTCTACCTTTGCCACAAGACCAAAAGCACTTCGTTTCGCTCGTATTGCGACAACTTGCGAAAGATTCGCTATCGAGGTGGAGAACTGAAGGATTACACCTCACGACTGCACTACTTCACTTGGTGGGGCGAAGATAACGAGAAGATGGGGTTTGTGAAGTCGGTTGGGACAAACAGTTATCCATTCACAGCCACACAGCGACTGAACATCAATTACATGTCGACTCACCCTACCCTATACAAACACCTCAAAGCCAATCCGAAGTTCGTAACTATCATTGGTCAACAAGAGAAGGCTTCGAACGGTAAGACCTACCGATACATACCAAAGTCGCTTTTGAATCGGACGAAGAAAGAACTTTCGTGCATACAAACAGGAGACATCGTGTCTCTGATTACGAAGAAGGCAGGTCTCGACACCAGTCACGTAGGTATAGCTGTTTGGCAAAACGACAAATTGCACTTAATGCATGCATCATCTCTTTACACAAAGGTCGTCCTCGACACTAATACCTTCTATGACTACGGACAACGTCAGTCGTCTATGCTGGGAATCCGTGTTTATCACGTTCTGTAAGAAGATAGTTGAGCGAAAAAGAGTTTGCTATTAACGGAATGGCTTCCATTATGAACCTATATCGACAACCGTAATACCTGCACCTCCGAATTGCGGATGTTCATCATGATAACTGATAACTTCAGG
This sequence comes from uncultured Bacteroidales bacterium, assembly GCA_902785075.1. Taxonomy (GTDB): domain Bacteria; phylum Bacteroidota; class Bacteroidia; order Bacteroidales; family Bacteroidaceae; genus Colivivens. The sequence goes on from CACZXN010000009.1 coordinate 15,607, forward strand.
AATCGTGTCGAGATATTGGCGAATAAGCTTTCGGAGAATGCCATTACCTGTACCATGAAGAATTCGAATACGAGAAGCATTTGCCACCAAAGCATCATCGATATAAAGACTGATGGTCTGCATACATTCATCACCTCGCAATCCACGCACATCGATTTCGCCCGTGAAATTGAGTGTCGTTTCGCGTATCTGATCTTGTGTACTGGAGGTGACAAATGTCACTTCTCTCGACGCAGCTTTTGGAGCCTGTGAGGGTTCCAAACGATTCAATTTCACATTCGTTTGTATGGAACCGAAAGCAACTAATGCTTCGTTACCACTAAGTTTGAGTATTCTACCAGTAATAGATTGTCCTTTCATCTTGACATAACTACCTACCACAAGTTCAATTGTCTGCTGTGGCGCTTTAGCCGAAGAAACAGATTGGTTTTGCGGTTTCATCTCCTGACGTTGCTCACGCCTTGCTGTCGCAGAATGGAAGGTATCAACGTGGTCCTTAAAGCGGGTGAGTTTTTCACGAACCTGTTTGGTACGTTCGCGCTCAGCTTGAGCCTCCTTGATGTCGCGAATGGTACGCTCAATCTTAGCGTTGGAGCTATCCAACAACTGTTGAGCTTCGGCTTTTGCCTTGGCGATTATCTCATGCTTCTGTGCATGAATACGATCGAACTCATCCTCGTAGCGTTGAATGGTCGATTCGAGTTTTTTCTCCTTATGATGAATCTCTTGACGTTTGGTTTCCCAATAACGCTTATCACGTGATATATCCTGCAGATACTTATCGGCTGAAATATAATTCTGTCCGACTAGTTCTGACGCTTCAGCAATTACATCTTCAGGGATTCCTATCTTTCGGGCAATCTCGATGGCAAACGAGCTACCAGGATTGCCGATACGCAACTGAAAGAGAGGCTGCATCTGCTGACGGTCATAAAGCATCGCTCCATTGATGATGCCAGGTGTATCCTGCGCATATTCCTTCAAGTTTTGATAATGAGTAGTGATGACACCAAATGCCTTCTTGTCGTTGAAACGCTTCAGAACAGATTGCGCTATAGCTCCACCGATCTGCGGTTCAGTTCCTCCACCAAACTCATCGATAAGAATCAATGTGGAATAGTTGGCATTCTTCATCATGACCTTCATATTCATCAAATGGGAAGAATAAGTAGAAAGGTCGTTTTCCAGACTCTGCTCATCACCGATATCAATGAAGATATTGTTAAAGACACCCACAGATGAACTCTCGGAAACAGGCAGCAGCAAACCACATTGGAGCATATACTGCAACAGTCCAACTGTCTTCAGGCAGACGGACTTACCTCCAGCATTAGGTCCAGAGATGAGCAAAATGCGCTGTTTACCATCTAATCGGATGTTGAGTGGAACAACCTGACGACCGTGTTTCGCTAATGACATCTTTAATAAAGGATGAATTGCATCTACAAGATCTATTTTCTGTCGCGCCTCAATGGTAGGCAAAATTGCATCGATATTGATGGCAAACTTAGCCTTCGCACGAATGAAGTCGATATCGCCCAAGAACTCATACGACTGTATCATGTCGAGCACCAAAGGACGTATAGAATCAGAAAAGACCGTAAGAATACGCACAATTTCACGACGTTCTTCGCTTTCAAGTTCACGGATGCGGTTGTTTGCCTCGACAACGACTGTCGGTTCTATATATACGGTACGTCCAGAATCAGACTCATCGTGCACGATTCCGTTAATTTTACGCTTCATCGCTGGAGCTACTGGTATGACCAAGCGCCCATCACGTATGGTAGGAGCGGCATCCTTGTCGACCACACCCTCTACCTTTGCCTCGCGCAGAATGCGATGAAGCATGCCTGAGATGCTGTTCGATGTATTCATCTTCTCCTGACGAATACGCATGAGTTCTACGGTAGCCGAGTCTTTTACTTCGCCATACTTGTCGAGTATCTGACTTATGCGCCGTACAATATTCGGAAAGGTCTTGATGTTCTTTGACAGCTCAAGTAGTTGAGGATAGACGGGCTGTTCGTCACCTTCCACCTGACGGGAAAAGAAATGAACAATCAGATCAATAGAAGAAAGTGAACGTTGCAAGTCAAACAATTCGTCAACCAGCAGATATGTGTTGGGAATCTTGATGCGCCGCAAAGCAGGACGCACATCAAAAAAATGCTGATCGGGAAACTCCTCCTCACGTAATACACGAACAAATTCGGCTGTTTGTAATAAAGCTTGCTGAATCGTCTCAAATTGGGCAGAGAACTGCATCGCTTCTACACGTTCCACACCTAAAGGACATAAACAAGCCTCTTTCAGCATCGTCCTGATTACATCGAACCCTATCTTCGCTTCAAAGTTCTCTGGATATATCACTTTCTTTCAGAATTTGACAATTTACTTTTTTTAATTTAGTCCTTCCACAATCGATCCATCCGTTCCTTTAGTTTGGCTTCTTGGGGATTATCCTGAGCAATCCAAAACTTCTGACCTTGAGCATCATCTGGCAAAAACTGTTGACGGACGAAATTACCTTCGTAATCGTGTGCGTATTTATAGTCTTTTCCATAGCCCAATTGCTCCATCAACTTGGTAGGAGCATTTCGCAGATGCAGAGGAACAGGAAGATTGCCGCTTTGCTGAACATACTGCAAAGCATTATTGATTGCCATATAGGCAGAATTGCTCTTAGGGCTTGTGGCCAAATAAACTGTTGCCTCCGCTAAAGGGATACGTCCCTCTGGCCACCCCAGTTTATGGACGGCATCAAATGCAGCATTTGCAAGCAGGAGTGCATTCGGATTTGCAAGACCTATATCCTCACTCGCAGAGATAACCAATCGACGAGCGATAAACTCCGGAGCTTCCCCACCCTCAATCATGCGTGCAAGATAGTAAATGGCCGCATCAGGATTGCTACCACGAATACTCTTAATGAAAGCCGAGATGAGGTCGTAGTGCATCTCTCCATCTTTATCGTATGCAAGTGGGTTTTGTTGCAAACATTTGGTCACCACATCATCAGTTATCACATCAGACTCCTGAATTGTCAGTTCCAATATGTTCAACAGTTTTCGTGCATCACCTCCAGAATAGCGAAGAAGTGCTTCTGTCTCCTTCACATCGATATGCTTATCTTTCAATACGACATCTTTATGTAATGCAAGATCAGCCAACTGGAGCAGATCGTTTTTCTCTAATGGATTCAGCACATATACCTGACAACGACTCAGCAAAGGCCGAATCACTTCAAAAGAAGGATTCTCCGTCGTAGCACCTATCAATGTGACGATTCCCTGTTCAACAGCACCTAACAAGGAATCCTGTTGGCTTTTGGAGAAACGATGAATCTCATCGATGAAAAGAATGGGATTGCCAGACGAAAAGAATCGGGACGACTTTGCTTTATCGATGACATCTCGCACATCTTTTACACCGCTAGTTACTGCGCTGAGGGTATAGAACGGAACTTCGAGTGTCTTGGCGATGATATTGGCCAAGGTGGTCTTTCCCACTCCTGGAGGTCCCCACAAGATGAACGACGCGACACGCTTCTGTTCTATCATGCGGCGTATCACGGCTCCCTCACCAACGAGGTGTTTTTGTCCTATGTAATCGTCCAAGGTCTGTGGACGCATCCTCTCTGCTAACGGCTGCAGCATATCTACTTATCTTATCCTTAAAGACTATCAAATAAAAACCTACCAAGTCCAAGCCATAGCCAGAACATCAGTAGGTTATTCTTCCGAAACAAAAGGGTACTTATTTCTTCGCCTTCAATTCAGCTTTATACTCATCCTCCAACATCTTGAAGAAATCTTTGTTCAAAACAAGGCTAATCTTCATAAGGATGTCTGTCTTTATAGCAGGCTTATGGAAGATCTGATAGATTTTTGTTCTATCACAATCCAAACGGCGTGAAAGCCAAGAAACGGTGCGTTCTTGCTCTCTCAATTCTGCCTCAATTGCTTGTCCAATGTGAATCATCGTTTTAAATTGTTTTTTAAGGGTTATAACTATGATTAATTACCTAACTCGTTGAATACTTATTGAGTTCGTTGCAAAGTTAATATAATTATTTTAAGCAACAATCATTTTTTGTGTTTTTTTTACATTTTTTTCGCAACTTCTAAAAAAAAGTTGTAACTTTGCAGTACAACCCAATACAATAATTCACTTACACATTACATCGTTATAGTTGTAGGAAATCCATAAACCACTACGAATTATATTATACAACACTATGTTGTCGATTCTGATTCCGACTTATGAATATGATTGCAGCGAGTTGGTATGTTGTTTACACCAGCAATGCGAGGAAGTAGTCAAAACAAAAGCGTTCGACTACGAAATCATCGTTGCTGATGATAGGTCCCAATCATACATCTGGCAAAATGTTCAAGCTACAATCCAAGAACTTAGCCACTGCTCTTTTATTCGTATGGATGAAAATATTGGTAGGAGTCGCATCAGAAATCTTTTGGCCAAGCATGCCCAAGGCGACCGACTGTTATTTATCGATTGTCACATGGACATCATTGCGGATGATTACATTCAACGTTATTTAGACACTGATGCTGATGCAGATATCTGTCAGGGAGGATATGTAGTTGCGAGGAACGACAGCATGAAGGAGAACTTACGATACATCTACGAATATCGTGCACGGCATCTCAACAAGAAGCAGCCAAACGGCTCAAATGGCAACCGCGACTTCCATACCTCTAATTTTCTTGTGAAACGTCAATTGTTTCTCGACCACCCTCTCGACGAGACCATCAACAGATATGGTTACGAAGATGTGCTATATGGGAAACAGCTCAACGAAATCGGAATACATATTACAGAGATTGACAATCCTGTCGGGTTCTCTCATTTCGAGTCGAACGAGGCTTTCGTGAAAAAGACTGAAGACAGTATTGAGACGCTTCACTTCATCGGGGAAAGGATTGGAGATTATTCACGGTTGCGGTCGATCGCTCAACGAATCAAGCGTTGGCATTTTGCACCCATCCTATGCTGTATCTTTTCCCTGACTAAGGAGAAAATGCGTGAGAACCTTTGCGGTTCGCATCCCAACCTCCATGTCTTCGACCTCTACAAACTTTTGTACCTCTTAAACATCGACTGCAATGAATAGCATCGGAAAACTGAAAGTGGGACGAGCTTCTGCTGGAAGCGGTAAGACATTCACGCTCACGATTGAATATATCAGCCTGCTCTTAGACAATACAGAGAACTACAAACACATACTCGCTGTGACTTTCACCAACAAGGCCACAAACGAGATGAAGACGCGTATCGTGGACACCCTCCATGGTATAGCTACCAACGATCCAAATGCGAACACGTACTTCCAAGTGCTGCAAAGCCGTTATCAGAATCGCATGACGGAATTGGCTATCCGTCATACATGCCAAACGGCGCTCAATCTTATTCTACATGATTACAACCACTTCCGTATTGAGACAATCGACTCCTTCTTCCAAAGCATCATACGCGACCTGGCTCGCGAACTGAACCTCACAGCCAACTTGCGTATCGACTTGAATCAGGATGAAGCTCTTGCTGATGCTGTGCACAAGATGATAGAGCGGATGCATCAAGGCGACAGGGTTTACAATGCGGTGTTGGCATACGTACAGGACAACCTTGATAGCCAGGATAAGAATTGGAAGATAGAGGCTGAGGTGACCAAGTTCTGCAGCAACATCTTCAATGAGAAGTATCTGCAGAACGAGAAGCTCATCAACGAGCGCACCAGCGATTCTGGATTCTTTGTCGATTACAAGCGGCATCTGTTCCAAGAATTGGAATCAATTCGCCAAAGCCACTTGGAGAATGCGCAATCTTTTCTGACCTACTGCGATGCAAACGGTCTGGAATCTTCGATGTTCATAAAGGGGAAAACAGGTGTTTACAGTTTCTTGCCTAAGATTGCCGACAGGGCAACGCCTAAAACGCCGGCCGCATTGGTGAAAAATCCGAATGCAGATTGGCTGAAAGACGCTGAACAGAACAGCCGTCACCAGCCAAGGTTCAAGCAGATGTATGATCGCGAAATGGAGTTGCGAAGAAAGGAGAACACCTGCAAAGCGATTCTCAAACACTTGAACCAGATGAGTCTGCTGAAGATGGTGGACACAACGCTTCGCAGCATCAACAACGAGACGAATCGCTTCATCCTTGGCGACACGGCGTACAAGCTTCACGAGATGATCAACGGGAACGACATCCCGTTCATCTACGAGAAGGCTGCCTCCTCTTTCAAGTACATCATGATTGATGAGTTCCAAGACACAAGCGAACTACAATGGAAGAATTTCATTCCTCTCATCAAGGAATGTATCGACCGAGGATGCATGTGTCTGATTGTCGGTGATGTGAAGCAAAGCATCTATCGTTGGCGCAACAGTGATTGGAGCATCCTGAACAACATCGGGAAGAATGTGTTGTTCAAGGACATCATCGACGAGGAAAGTCTGAAGAATGCCCTTGACACAAACCGCCGAAGTGACGAACATATCGTCGACTTCAACAATCGCTTCTTCCGCAAAGCTAGCTCGGATGTTGCTGCGAACTTTCGCAATCGTTTCCCTTCATCTACTGACTATATTGACATTGAGACTGCCTACAACGAGGTGGAACAGCATCAAGACCCAAGACATGCGGGATGCGGATATGTGGAGGTGGTTGATGTCGGCAAGGCAAGCGAGAACGAAAACGAAAACGGAAACGGAACCAAGAACGAAGGCGAAAGCAAGAACGAAAACGGAACCAAGAACGAAGGCGAAAGCGATAACGAAGGCGGAAGCGGAGGCGGCACTCCCATGTTGGACGAAGTGGTACGAATCGTACGCGACCTTATCGACAACCAGCATGTGAAAGCGGATGATATTGCCATACTGACCCGTAGCAACGATGACCTCAAGCTAATAACGAAACATTTGAAGAACGAGATGCCCGAAGTGAGTGTAGTGAGCAACGAGGCCTATCAACTCGACTCCTCGGATGCGCTTCAAATCATGATGCTAGCCATGCAGGTGATTGCCAGTTATACGGGGAAGGAAAAGGGAGATGAAAACGGGCGGCGTCCGTTCCACCTCTTTTTATTAATGACGCTGACGGTGAAGTATCAGATGCTCGTTTGCGGAAACGAGATGGCGGGCACAAAGGCGGAAGAGGTGCTGCAAGCGACAAAGGCGGAAGATGTGTTGCAAGCGACAGAGGCGGAATGGGCGGACTTGCTACCGAATGGTTTCATCGATCGTATAGAAGAGTTGCAGGTGTTGCCCCTTTACGAACTGTGTGTCGAGCTGCATCGGCTCTTCGGATTGGACAGGCTGAAAGGCCAGTCGCCCTATCTGTTCTGCTTCATGGACGAAGTCGCTGCTTTCGTCGAGGATAAGGGAGCCGACCTTCATGGATTGATTGGCTATTGGGATGAGAGTTTGCATAAGAAAACCATTCCGGCGGCGAGCATCAGTGGCATTCAGCTGATGACGATCCACAAGTCGAAGGGATTGGAGTTCCATACGGTCATCATTCCCTATTGCAACTGGAGCATGAGCGGGAAGAGCAATGTGATTTGGTGCGAGCACGACGACGGCCAACATCTTCCCGTCATTCCCGTGCAGTTCAGTAACGAACTCTACGAATCGGACTTCAGCCATCATTACGAGCAGGAGGAGATGAAGAACTATGTGGACAATCTCAACCTGTTGTATGTGGCATTCACACGTGCTTGTCACAATCTCTTCGTCATTACGGACAAAGATAGCGGCTACACCGCCTACGACGTCATCGACAGCGCCATCAAGGAGCTGACGCTTCCTGTGGGCAGCATCGTGCCGCATCTTGGAAAGAAGGAGAGTGGGAACAGCATCGAAATCAACTACGAGGATAGCGACATGAAGGTGGAGTTCCGTCAATCGAACCGTTCGAAGGAGTTTGTGGCTGAAAACGAGGATGGCGAGGAGGCGACGTACATCAGTAAAGGATTGGTGGTTCATAAGATATTTGAGTCGGTTCGCGACTTGAACGACATTCCCAAGGCGATGAACGAGCTACGCCAGGAGGGCGTCTTGAAGGACAAAGCGTTTGCGGACGAGATGGAGCAGACGATCGAGCAGCTCATGAGCAATCGGCAGGTTCGCAGTTGGTTCGATCCGTCGTGGAAGGTGCTGAACGAATGCAGCATCGTCGCCGTGGAGAATGGCATTGCGGTGTCGAAACGTCCCGACCGTGTCATCTTCAACGACACCGAAACCATCGTCATTGATTACAAGACCGGTCGGAAGCGCGACGATTACAAGTGGCAGGTCCGTCAGTATATGAATATGCTGAGGAAGATGGGAATGAAGAATGTGCACGGATTTCTTTGGTATCTGAAGGACAATGAAATCGAGGAGGTACAGTGAAGAGGGATAATGAAGAGAGAGAATTGTTGACAACTAAGCGTTAAATCGAGCAGTAAAAAGATGGAAGTATTCTTGAATCGTGTCGCCCGTGATTTGGTGGAACGGGTGAATCAGCAGCCAGGCGTTATGATGACCGACCACACGGTGGTCTTTCCCAACAAGCGTGCCAGCCTGTTCTTCAATCAGTATCTGACGAACTACCTCACCCCACCCTTCTGGGCGCCGCGCTATACGACAATCAGCGAAATCTATCAGACGTTGAGCCGGCTCACCATGGCCGACAAGTCGCTGTTGGTGTTCTACCTTTACAACGCTTACGTCGAGGTGACCAAGAGCGAGGAGACGTTCGACCAATTCTATTCGTGGGGAGAGATTCTGCTCAACGACTTCGAGGACATCGACAACAACATGGTCGATGCGCAGGCGCTCTTCATCAACATCACCGACATCGAACAGCTCACCGACTTCAACTTCATCGACGCCGAGCAGGAGCAAATCATCCGCAGGCTGTTCAACAACTTCAGCACCGAGGCCATCACCGAGCTTCACAAGCGTTACCTCCACATGTGGCAAGCCATGCCTGCCATCTACGCCACTTTCCGCGCGAGCCTGGAGCGATGCGGAATGGCATACGAAGGCATGATGAAACGCGAGATTGCCGAACGCTTGAGGGACGGCAAGGACGATGGGCTTCGCGAGCTGGTCGGCGTGCAGTACGCTCATGTCTCCATCGTGGGCTTCAACGTGCTTAACACCACCGACAAGATGCTGTTCCGATTCTTGCGTCAGAACTGCGACGTACGTTTCTATTGGGACTACGACGAGGTGTATAAAGACGAAAAGACATTCGAGGCGGGCATGTTCATAAACCAGAACGTCAGCATGTTCGGCAACAGCCTCGCCGACTGCCCCGACATCTATCGGGGGTTCAGCGAGAAGAAGGACATTCGGTTCGTCGCCGCTGCGACCGACAATGCGCAATGCCAATACGTCGAGCAATGGCTGCAGCAGACGTTGAAGCAAGGCGAGGCGCTCAACAAGACCGCCATCGTGCTATGCGACGAGCACCTGCTGATGCCCACGCTTCGTGCCATTCCGTCAACCTATGGCGACGACCACAAGCCTACGACGCTCAACATCACCATGGGCTATCCGATGCAGAGCACGCCAGTGGCGAGTTTCCTCGTGGCGCTGCTCGAACTCTATTTCCGAGGATGGATGGGCGTTTCGAAAAGGGCTTCGGAGGGGAAATGGCGATTCATCTATGTGGAGAAAGTGTTGCGGCATCCCTACATGATGCTGATGAACAAAGAGGATGCGCTCGAGCTGCTGAAACAATTCAAGCGCCACAACACCACCTACCCCAACGTCAGCGACTTCACGGGCGACTTCATCGACGAGGTGTTCGCAACGCCGCCTACCACGCAGATCTCCATCCTCAAGCATACCGCCGACATCATCCAGAGGGTTGCCGTCCGATTGTCGAAGAACCAGACGCAGCAACCGGCAGACGCCCTCTACGCCGAGTCGATGTACGTGGCATGGACCATGCTCAACAACTTCTACGACCTGATGGAGAACCACGGGCTGGCATTCAATTCGCCCGACACCCTCATCCACCTCATCCGCCAAGCCGTCAGCAGCAAGAGCATCGCCTTTCATGGCGAACCCGCGGTCGGCATTCAGCTCATGGGCATCCTCGAAACCCGCAACCTCGACTTCGAAAACGTCATCATGCTCTCCGTCAACGAAGGGACGCTACCCAAGAACACATCGCACACCTCGTTCATACTCCATTTCCTACGCGAGGCCAACGAGATGACCACCTCCAAGCGCCAGCTGAGCCTCTACGCCTACTACTTCTATCGGCTCCTCCAACGAGCTAAGCACATCACGCTCGTTTACAACCAATCGACCGATGGACTCCATCGCGGCGAGATGAGCCGATTCATGATGCAATTGAAATACGAGAAAGACCGAATCCTTTCGGCCGACTCCACGCTGGAGGAATACGCCATCACCAACCCCACCGACAGTTCGGTCGCCGCCCCCCTCGCACCCTCCGACGCCATCGCGGTAGCCAAGTCGAGCAAAGCCGTGCAGAAAGCACTCGACAACATCAAGTTCCTCAGCCCAACAGCCCTCAACAACTATCTCGAATGCCCGCTCCGGTTCTACCTCCAGCACCTCTGCGGCTATCGTCAGGAAGAGGAAATCACCGAGGACGTCGCCGACAATGTATTCGGCAGCATCTTCCACAAAGCCATGGAATGGTTCTATAATAATAAAAAAGGTGTGGAACTCGACCGACAATACTTCCAGCAGTTCGTCCACGAATCGGGCGACAAACTCACCATCACCCGTCAAGGCCACGACTACATACGACGATGCGTCGATAAAGGATTTGCAAGCGAAATGTTCCACATCGACAAACAGCTCGTAGCCAACGACCAATACACCCTCGACCTCAACGGCACCCAACTGCTCAACCACGAAGTCATTGCCCGATACATAGAGAAGCAAATCAAGAACGACTACCGCCTTGCACCCCTCACCATCCTCACAACCGAGCAAGACTACTACCACACCATCACCATCGACAGCAACGGCAGCAAACGCACCGTCAGGATCGGCGGAATCATCGACCGCGAAGACATCGTCACCATCGACGGCAGGCGCCACTATCGCATCGTCGACTACAAAACCTCATCAAAAAAGAAAACCGCACAGACCATCGAAGAACTATTCACACCATCGCCCAAACGCTCAGCCTACATCTTCCAAGCATTCTACTACGGCGAAGTACGACTTGGCGTCAGCCAGAAGGCAGGCACCACCCTACCCGCCATCATGCCAACCCTCAACTACATCAAGCTCGACACCAACACCGACATGCCCGCCATACATCTGGGCAAAGACCCCATCACCGACTATCAGCAGCAATGCCACGACACGTTCCACAGCCAACTCACCAACCTCATCGCCGAAATATTCGACACCGACACCACCTTCACCCCAACCACCGACACCAAGAACTGCCAATACTGCCCCTTCACCACCCTCTGCAATCGCAACAAGTAGATTCATACGCCCCCGCCCGTGACAGGGATGGTCGGCTCACTCGGAATACTCGGAATACTCGGATTACTCGGAATACTCGGAACACTCAGATTACTAGATTACTCGACAAAAAAGTTACCACTTCAGTGGTGAAGTGGTTGTGCCAACGTCAAAACAACGTCTAAAAGTGAGTAAACGGACCGCCTCAGGGGTCCGTTTATTGTTTCCCCGGCTCGGGGAAGTCCGCCAAGGGGGGTAATCTAATTAGTTGAAAAAATATGTAATAAAAAACGACGTCGGCGAAGAGTTCAAATCGAATTTGAAATGTCGTTCGGGGGTCGGCGAAGAGTTCAAATCGTATTTGAAGTGTCGTTCGGGGGTCGGCGAAGAGTTCAAATCGTATTTGAAGTGTCGTTCGGGGGTCGGCGAAGAGTTCAAATCGTATTTGAAAAGCCGTTGCACCCCCGCAATGAGGTCGCCGGACGATTTTCTAAGCCGTTGCACCCCCGCAATGAGGTCGCCGGACGATTTTCTAAGCCGTTGCACCCCTGCTATGAGGTCGCTGGACGATTTTCTAAGCCGTTGCACCCCCGCAACGGGAGCGCTTAATGATTATCTTACTCATTGCCACCCGAACGAAGGTATCATTGTCAAATGAGACATCGCTTTATACCATTCATGAATGTATTTTTACATTTATTTGCAAATTTCGGTCTAAAGATAAAGCAGTTTCAAAAAATGATTCGTATCTTTGCTAAAGAAAAAGTACAGGAATTGTTACAATCATAACATATTAAAAACAAAACAAACTGCTTATGAATCATTTTAGATTTCTATGTGTATTGCTGCTGACGCTGACATCAACAGCATTGTGGGCACAAGACGGAGCGAATGAGCGCAAAATCGTAACGTCCACGTTCACTCACCTATCGGGTTACTACGATAGTGAACTTTATACTGCAGGAACCTTTTCGACCGTGGAAGGTCACGACTATGGATTTGTGGGTCCCAACAGACTGAGTTGGGCACGATTCAAGAACGAAACCATCGAAGGTGAGGCATGTATGGCTGTCAGTTTAGACCCTTCGTATAGTTTCAAATTAACGTCGAACTTTATAATAGACGGTTACGTCAAGAGAATCATCGTCCGCGCAGGAGGTAATTTGGGAGGAATCGGGGTCGTCTTCAACGAATACCCTATGGTTCGAGTTACAAAGCCAACGAGTGGGATTGAAGAATATGTGTTGGACTATGGTGACGAACACCTGACCTTACCCGACAAAAATCTGACGGTAGAATTCCGATTGGAAGAACAAACCCAAGAAAAACCCATCTATATTCAGAGCATCACCGTTGAGTTCGAAGAAATACCAGAGATTTCGTATGAGGGAATCACATCGACATTCACAAGTTTCGACAGCGACAGCCACACAATGAAAGCGACAGCGTCAGCGTTCGACTGGACAATGGATTGGCCAACCGACGGAACGACAATCGAAGCCACCTCCGTCACAATGGCGGGCGAAAATGCTGTCTATGTACGTATAAACGGCGGCACAAGCACTTATAAGAGGTTAGATTTTACCCCTAAATTCCCCATAACAAGCAAGGTGAAGAAAATCGTGGTACATGCTGGAGGCGAAATCGACATGATATACTTTGCGAATGAAAGATATGACATCATGGAAAGAATTCCTGTCGGCAACGATACGTTCAAGGACTGGATTCTCGACTTTGGAGAAGGAGGCATCGATTTATCCGGCAACTTCCAGTTCGCCATCTTTGCAAAGTCTGTATTTTACATTCAAAGCATTACACTTGTCACCGATGCTCCTCTGACCGACGGTGTCACCTCTACGTTCTCGAATTGGATAGAACTGACGTCGTCGGAATCAGGAAAAACGGGAAGAATGTTAACCGAGGAACAAAATGACTGGGACGGCATCATCAACAAACCAGATGTACAAATGGAGTACACAAGAATTGGTGGCGTCAACAATGAAGACGGCACGAGTTGTCTGGTTGCTTGGGGACAAAACAGCGAGTTTACACTTAACATGATTAGCCAATTCGATTATAGTGGACCGGTTCAGAAAATCATAGTACGCGCATCAGGAAACGTCAATCAAATCGCTGCAACGATCAAAGAAAAGAACGGCGGTTCAGGACAAGCGGTTGCACATATCGACGCATCAACGACTGATGATTTCTATGACTATGTACTGCATTTCCAAGAAACACCTTCTTATGAATCAGCCGACATACAGTTGCAAATTTTCGGTTCCTCACCAATCTTCATCCATAGCGTAACGATTGTGAAGGAAGAACATCAGGAGGCATTGCCAAAGGGAAAGTGTGGCGACAACCTCCAATACGAATTAGTTTACATAGAAGGAGAAACTACGTATAACCACGACACCAATACTGAAATACCTGCCATGAAACTTGTGATAACAGGTTCGGGCGACATGTACGACTACGATTCAGACTGGCCTGATGAACCAAACTCCACTCCTTGGGCTAATTATAGGTATAATATCACCAGTGTGGAATTAACTGACCAGATGACCCATGCCGGCAGTTATGCATTCTCAAGATTATGGAACAATAATTTCAAAGAACTCCCATCAGGTTTGAAGTCAGTCGGAGCGATGGCATTCTACAACGACTTCTTCCTCGAGGAATTGCGTCTGCCCGAAGGCTTGGAGACAATCGACTACAGCGGTTTCAACGCCCTGAACGGAGCAAAAAAGGTATACGTAGGACCCAAACTCCAATCCATAGCCAATCAAGGTCTCAATGGATTATATAGTGTGCAATACTACTTCGTTGACGAGAAAAACCCAACCTATCGCGGCGATGGATATGGCATCATCGAAAGGAGCACGAATACACTCATCGCCGGAGGCAAATTCACAGAGATTCCTGAGGGAATTACATCCATCGGACATAATGCATTCTCAAATACCCGCAAAGAAACGGTCAAGTTACCAAAAAGCCTGAAAGAGATAGGAAACTACGCATTCTACTATTCACAGCTCAAAGAAATAACCATCACCGACTCTGTTAAGAAAATCGGACAAAATGCATTCGGAAGCTGCAAGCAACTGCTGAGCGTTACAATCGGAAAAGATGTGATAAGTATAAAGAAAGGAGCATTCGATTATAGCAACAACATCCTCGACGTTTATTGCTATGCCAACCCAGATCAATTGGAATGGGAATCAAGCAGTTTTGAGACGCGTAGCTTCATGCCCGACCAGATGACTAAGATGCACGTTCGCGAAGCAGACCTCGATAAGTGGAAAGCGAAATTCAGCGTCCTCAACGTAACGTTCGTAGGCGATTTGGGCCAGGCAATCGTTCCAATCACCAACGAAACGACCGTCAATGCAGAAACGCTCAAGGGCGAAGACCTCACCGACAACACTATCGAAAACATCTACTACAACCTCGACGAAAGCAAGGGATGCGGATACATCGACAACAGCCTCATCATCGGACAGGTTACCGACATGTCGAAGATAGGAAATGGCGAACCAGGCAGCGAAGAAGTTCGCGACAACTTCAACGGCATCATCCTGAAAGTCAATGGAAAGGGAACCATCACCATCGACTCACGCGTATTTGGATCCAAGATACGTCTGGCAGTCCGAATTGGAGACGGAACTCCAACCTACGCATCTGAAAACAGTCGTTGGCAGACCTACGTCACCTACAATGTCACAGAAGAAACCTATGTCTACATCTACGCAGTAGGTCCTGGTTCACTCTTACGTGCACAAGACAACCGCGCACCAGAAGTAGGCGATGATGCTTTGGTCATCTACGGAATCACAGTTACACCAGACGATGCAGAAGCTATCAACGACATCGAGCTTGGCAGCAACAACGACAATCAGTGGTATGATATCAACGGACGTGCTGTCGCAGCACCGAAGAGTAAAGGCATTTATATCCGGAACGGTAAAAAGGTGATGGTAAAATAGCCATCACCATCAGGGAAAAAAGAAAATGGTGCTGCACCCGTGTGCAACACCATTCTTTTTTATAATTAGCTTGGGCACTTATCAAAATCAGTTTTCAACGTTTGCCAAAGGCTGGGCATTTATTAAAAACCGTTTTCAGCGTCTGCAAGAACTTTTGCATTTATAAAAATATGTTCGCAGCGTTTGCAAGAGCTTTTGCATGTGTTTTATTCAGTTCGCAGTGTTTGCAAGAGCTTTTGCAAACTTAAGATAAAATTGCAAATATGCAAAATCCGTAAAGACAAAAGAAAATGGTGCTGCACCGAGCGTGCAACACCATTCTTTTTTAATATTAGCCGTAAACTTAATCTTCTGGCTGAGGACCCCACTTGTTGTCACCTTCCTGAGATTTGTAGAATGGGAAGATGCAATTCATGATTGGACAAAGAATCCACCATCCTGAGTGACCAGTGTCGTGCATACGACGGATAAGCACTGCTGTTACAGGAAGAGAACAAACACCTGCACATCCACAAGTGAGAAGGTTGAAGAGTTGGAACCACCAATACTCTGAACGTGAAGCACGTCCCTCATAAGTTACGAACTTGCTGAAACAAGTCTTAATTGACTGACCAAATGTCATAACGCTAAAATTTTTATTGGTTAATACTTAATATTTGTTGTGGTAAATCACAATTTCGGCCACAAAGTTATAACAAATTGTTATTAACTCCAAATATTTTACACGAAATTTACGCTTTTTCCGTATTTTTCCTTACATTTGTAGGCAAAATCTTAAGTTGTGTTAACATGAGATGGTTCAAAACAGATAATGAAATCATACAGTTTCTCATCAATTTCTTCCTCATTGAGACCCTTGGGCAAATCGCGCTATACCTTTTCTGCCTGCTGTTCCGCATCTTCGGTATGCCCCAGCTCTACCATTTCATGTATGCTACCCCACTCGTCCGCCACATCACCTTCACCGTATTCCTCCTCATCGCCATCACGCTGAGCGTTGTCAATATCCTCCGAAAGAAGAAACGGTCTTGAGCATCTGTCACACTCGGCAGAAAAAAAACGGAATTCATAACAGGGCATGGATGACAAAAGCGATGCATCTCTGCCCGCTTTTCGCAAAAAACCACACATAAACGAGGAGAAAAGTATCGAGATTCAAATAAATTTACTAACTTTGCAGCCAATTCGCACGCTCGGGCGCGTGAATAAATAATAAGGTATAAGTTAAACACAACAATAAAAGATTCCGACAATGAACAAGATTGTTAGTAAACAGCAATTCAGTGAAAAGGTGTTCAAACTTGAGGTTGAAGCACCACTTATAGCCAAGTCACGCCGTGCAGGCCATTTCGTAATTGTACGTACAGGCGAGAAGGGTGAGCGTATTCCTCTCACCATTGCCGACAGCGATGTGGAACGCGGCACCATCACATTGGTGGTTCAAACCGTAGGATACAGCTCCACAAAGCTTTGCCGCCTAAATGTAGGCGATTATATCACAGACGTAGTAGGCCCATTGGGACAGGCTACTCACATCGAGAAGTTCGGTACCGTTGTATGTGCCGGAGGTGGTGTAGGTGTAGCTCCTATGTTGCCTATCATCAAGGCCCTGAAGGAAGCTGGCAACCGTGTCATCAGTGTGTTGGCAGGACGTACGAAGGAACTCATCATCCTCGAAGACGAAGTACGCAAGCACTCCGATGAGGTCATCATCATGACCGATGACGGTTCGTATGGACAGAAGGGCGTTGTGACTGTAGGTATTGAGCAGGTGATTCAGCGCGAGAAGGTGGACAAGTGTTTCGCCATCGGACCTGCTATCATGATGAAGTTCTGCTGTTTGCTGACGAAGAAATATAACGTACCAACCGATGTTTCGCTCAACACCATCATGGTGGATGGAACAGGTATGTGTGGTGCATGTCGTATCACCGTAGGCGGTAAGACGAAGTTCGTATGCGTCGACGGTCCTGAGTTCGACGGTCACGAGGTGGACTTCGACGAGATGTTCAAGCGTATGGGTGCCTTCAAGGCTGCCGAGTTGGAAGAGATGAAGAAGCTGGAGCAGAGCATTTCCGAAGCAAGCGCTACAAATAAGACTAGTGATACTAGCAAGACTAGTCAGACTAGCATGATTAACCCTGAGGATGGTATCGCCTCCATCGACGAGCTTCTCGACCGCAACACCAACTGGCGTAAGGAGCTGCAGGCAACGATGAAACCCAAAGACCGCACGCTGATCGAGCGTTGTGTGATGAGCGAACTCGACCCTGTGTATCGTGCCACAACACGTACGGAAGAAGTAAACCAAGGACTGACTGAAGAGCAGGCGCTGACAGAAGCCAAGCGTTGTCTCGACTGCCCGACACCATCATGTATGGAAGGCTGTCCTGTCAACATCAATATTCCATCGTTCATCAAAAGCATCGAACGCGGACACTTCCTCGATGCAGCAAAGGTGCTGAAGAACACTTCATCGCTCCCAGCAGTATGCGGACGTGTATGCCCACAAGAGAAGCAATGCGAAAGCAAGTGTATCCACATGAAGATGGGTCACAAGCCTGTTGCCATTGGTTACTTGGAACGCTTTGCAGCTGACTACGAGCGCGAGTCGGGCAAGATGGCTTTGCCTGAATGCAAACCCGCAAACGGCATCAAGATAGCAGTCGTAGGTTCAGGTCCTGCAGGATTAAGTTTCGCAGGCGATATGGCAAAGAACGGATATGAGGTGACTGTATTCGAAGCCCTCCACGAAATAGGCGGTGTGCTCAAGTATGGTATTCCAGAGTTCCGTCTGCCTAACGCCATTGTCGACGTTGAAATCAACAATCTAGAGAAGATTGGCGTGAAGTTCGTTAAAGACTGCATCATCGGTAAGACGATCACCGTAGCCGAACTCGAAGCCCAAGGATTCAAGGGAATCTTCGTAGCATCAGGTGCAGGTCTGCCAAACTTTATGGGCATCCCTGGCGAGAACAGCACAGGCATCATGTCATCGAACGAATACCTGACACGTGTGAACCTCATGGACGCATCAAACCCAGAGAGCGATACCCCAATCAACAAAGCAAAGAACGTGATGGTAGTAGGTGGTGGGAACACCGCAATGGACTCATGCCGTACAGCAAAGCGACTCGGAGCAGAACGCGTATTCATCGCATACCGTCGTAGTGAGGCAGAGATGCCAGCACGACTCGAGGAGGTGAAGCACGCCAAAGAAGAAGGCATCGAATTCCTCACCCTCCACAACCCAATCGAATATATCGCAGATGAAAAAGGAAACGTATGCCAAGTACGTTTACAAAAGATGGAACTGGGTGAGCCCGACGCATCAGGACGCCGCAGCCCTGTACCAATCGAAGGAGCCATAGAAACCCTCGACATCGATATGGCGATCGTAGCTGTAGGTGTATCACCAAACCCACTCGTACCGAAATCAATCGAAGGTCTCGAGCTGGGACGCAAGAATACCATCGCAGTAAACGACGATATGCAATCAAGCATACCAACCATCTTCGCAGGTGGCGACATCGTACGAGGTGGAGCAACAGTCATCCTCGCAATGGGTGACGGACGCCGTGCAGCCAAAGCAATGGACGAGAAGTTAATGGCTCATTAAGTTAATAGGTCATTAGCCCAATAGGCCGCATAAGCCTCATAGGTCTCATTGGTCACATAAGTCACATAAGCCCCATAGGTCCCATTCCAAAATAATTCCCAAACCGCATGAAGTATTTCGCACCTTCTGAACTGATAATCAATGAAGATGGAAGTGCATTCCACCTTCACATCAAGCCAGAACAACTGGCAGATAAGGTAGTGATGTGTGGCGATCCCGACAGAGTGAACATCATCGCCTCTTTCTTCGACACAAAGGAATGCGACGTGCAAAGCCGTGAGTTCCACACAATTACAGGAACCTACAAAGGCAAGCGTATCACAGCCATTTCACATGGTATCGGATGCGACAACATCGATATCGTAACTACAGAACTCGATGCTCTGAAAAACATCGATTTCAAGACACGCCAACAGAAAGAGGAGCTGACACAGATGGATTTGGTGCGTATCGGCACATGTGGCGGACTGCAAGCCTACACAACTGTAGGGACCTTCGTATGCAGCGAGAAATCCATAGGATTCGAAGGACTGCTCAACTACTACGCAGGACGCGATGAGATATGTGACTTGGAATTCGAGAAGGCCTTTACGGAACATCTCGGATGGGACTATCACAATCTGCCTTCGCCCTACGTAGTCGATAACGACCATTCGCTATTGGAGCAGATTTATACAGAAGGTGTGGGAATGATACGTGGAGTGACCATCTCATGCGGCGGATTCTATGGTCCCCAAGGACGAGCCATCCGCATTCCTCTTTCCGACCCACAACGTAATGAGAAGATATGCAGTTTCGAGTGGAATGGTTACCGAATCACCAATTTCGAGATGGAAAGTGCAGCATTAGCAGGCCTAAGCAAACACCTCGGACATCGTGCCCTCACCGTCTGCTTGGTCGTTGCTAACCGCATAGCACACGAAGCCAACACAAACTATAAGAACCAAATTGGCGACTTGATAAAGATAGTATTGGATAAAATATAATTAGAATAATCAGAATTTTAGAACTATCAGATATTTATGGCAAAATTCGATAAACTCGCCGTTATGGCAAAGATTGGCAAGACAGGCATGGTTCCTGTGTTCTACCACAAAGACGCAGAAGTAGCAAAGCATGTTATCAAGGCGTGCTATGATGGAGGCGTTCGTGCCTTCGAATTCACGAATCGTGGTGACTTTGCCCACGAGGTATTTGCAGAATGCGTGAAGTATGCAGCAAAGGAATGTCCAGAATTAGCAATAGGAGTAGGAAGTGTGGTTGATGCACCAACAGCAGCCCTTTACATTCAACTCGGTGCTTGCTTCATTGTTGGTCCTTTGTTCAATCCGGAAATCGCACCTGTATGCAATCGCCGACTTATCCCCTACTGCCCAGGATGCGGTAGTGTGAGCGAAGTCGGTAAAGCACAAGAACTGGGATGCGATCTCTGCAAGGTGTTCCCAGGTGATGTGTATGGACCAGCATTTGTAAAAGGCATGAAAGCTCCGATGCCATGGTCAAAAATCATGGTGACAGGTGGAGTCGCTCCAACCGAAGAAAACCTCACATCATGGTTCAAAGCAGGAGTTTACTGCGTAGGTATGGGTAGCAAACTCTTTCCCAAAGACAAAGTTGAATCTCAAGACTGGCAATATGTCACAGACAAATGCCACGAATGTCTTGAGATTATCAAGAAAGCAAAAGCTTAGATTACGTAGTCCAGACACGAACGCTGGACAGTATAAGGACGTACTTTTGTATTTGCCACCTCCACATGAGCAGGATGTGTGGCATATTTTTTTAATGCCTCTTCTGACTCAAGGGTGCTATCGAGCATCACATCAACATTAGACGAATCAAGACGACCGTCAATATTCACTTTTACATCTATTAATCCAGGAACGACACCTTTAAGGCCTTCCAATCCCTGCTTGATTCCTGCTTTGACAGACAGCTTTTCACTGTCTGTCAAATCCGGATTAAGTTTCCAAAGAATGATATGCTTTACCATATATAATGATTACTTTATTATTTTTATTGGTTGCTTATCGTTTCATAAATCATCAATACGTCTTGGGTATCTATGACTTTATCACCATTGACATCAGCACGATAATCGAAAGTACTAGCCTGTATCACTCCGTATACGGCAAGCACATCCTGAGTATCTACAATACCATCCCCATTGACATCCTCAGCCTGTCCTGAAGCAGTCTCAACATCGTCTGTATTCACAACATAGTATTGGATGGCATCCCTGAAAGGAATAACAAATACATTAACATTATATATACCACCTTCCTTGAAGACATCCTGCAAATTAGAGAAGTTGTCACGAATCACCACGTCTGTTGTGCCATCAGTTAAAGTATAATTAGTCTTGTTTGAAACAACCTCTTCTGACTTATATGATAGCCCCTCAAAACGGATGTACTTGCTAGCATCAGTAGCTGTAACATCAGCAGCAGCAACTTTTGTTGCTGTTACGGCATTGCCTTGACTCTCAACTTTTACACCTTCCCACTTATTGCTTACAGAAATTTCAGGCAGACCATTGTATGAATAGAGTTTGCCCTCAATACTACCACTAATAATTTCTCCTTTAACAAATCCCGAATTTGAGCCATAAAGAAGGAATGCACCTGTTTCATCGCTCACAAATACATTAGAGCCATTAACACCTGTCACAAGCAGATTTGTAGTCTTAAACATAACAACAGGAGCATTGTTCGAACTTGTAGCTGTACAATTCTTAAGGAGTTCGGCAATTGTGGTATATACAACTTGCTTGTTGATGGTTATTACAGAAGTAGATACCACACTCATATTATCATCATCGTCAACGTATACAGCCTTCACCGTTGTTGTCTTTGACACCGTGAATGGAGCCTCATATACATTTGACGACTCAGTTGGTTCGCTTCCATCAACCGTATAATAAATAGTATAGTTGTTGCCTGTGGGATCTACAATCGTTACCATCTGGTCTGTATCGTAGGTTCCTGTAGCAGGGGTGATGGTAGGTCCAGCCTTTTCTTCTTTTTTTACCGAAATAGAACCGCCTCCCTTAATATCCACGCTCTTAATCTCATAAGAACCAGCAGATGAAGTCGTACTCGTATAGACAATTGCCAACTGAACAGCATCCTTTCCTGCATACTCAGAGATGTCAACTGCAGACTCGTTGAAGTTCCAATTGTTACCTGCAGGCCATTGCAATACTTCCACCTTCTTCCACGTCTGTCCTCCATCTATAGTTGCACAGAACGAAACTTGATCGGACACAGCACCAGCAAACTTATTACCCGCATGGTTGATTGTCATTTCAAGCTCTGAAGCCTTCGACATGTCAAAGACAGGAGACAACAACCACGATTCAGACTCATTGCTTGCATTCGTATAAGCGGTTGCAACATAACCATATGATGTGCTGGGTTTCCAAACGTATGACAAATCGCCAGTCAACTTCTTATCGTCAATGCTCCATCCATCTTGTGATGAGGTGAAGGCAATAGAATAAAGGGTAGACTTAACCACATGTCCAGCTTCAGTAGACACTTCCACTTTACTGATTTGAGTATTCTTGGAAACAGCAAAGGTAATCTTATTAGCGTTACCTGTCCATTCCTTGCCGGACAATTCGCCTATATCAACAGAAACATTCCAATTTGTGTTGCCTGTAAACTTTATATAAGTAATTGGGGCACCACTAGATTCAATAATAAACGATTCAGAATAAAGTCTCAAACGTGGAGAGCTACCCCAAATACGATTGGCCGTACCACCTTGTGCAGGCATAACCGTAAAACTGATGTCGCCTATCTTTGCAGTAGTTACCTCTGTAAAGTCTCCATCATGACTATCGTTAGACGATTCTCCTAAGGCAGGGAATAAAGTTTTGATGTCATTATCAAAATCAAAGACCACTTCACCTGCAAACATACACACACTCATGAAGAGTGCCAAGATTGAT
The DNA here is from genome assembly GCA_902785075.1 of uncultured Bacteroidales bacterium. Lineage (GTDB taxonomy): Bacteria > Bacteroidota > Bacteroidia > Bacteroidales > Bacteroidaceae > Colivivens. The sequence continues at coordinate 38,647 of CACZXN010000009.1, forward strand.
AGTAATAATTTCTTCATAACAATAATTTATAATTTACTTTTTAATTTAATTCTGTACTTCCTTTACAAGGAAAATCTGTGTAGGCAGGTGGTCACTATAGCCGTTGAGCCATACTCCACTTGCATTGGTACGCTTTGGTGCACCTTTCGTTTTTCCTTCTTGTGTGATTAGAAAATCACGCAAATAAATCTCGTGCTTGCGGAACTTTAACGTAGAATAGTCCGTCACGCCATCAGGATTGAGAAGATTCTCTGATATGATAATCTGGTCGAACAAGTTCCACTTGCCATCATAAAGCAATGTACCCTGCCCCACTTTATATAGAGTTTCATACCAAGGATTGAACATGTCTCCTAGTTTACAATCTTTCTTATTATGTTTTGCTCCTAGTGCTTTTGTCACACTCTTATCCTTGGGGTCATCGTTCAAGTCACCCATCACAACAACTCTCTCCGCAGGATTAGCAGCAAAGATTGAGTCAATCATTTTTCGCACTTGACGACCAGCCATCTCACGGAATTCACTTTCAGCTGCACGTGATGGCCAGTGATTAACAATGAAGCTAATTTTATCACCTGCAATTGTACCACTTGCAATCAAAAAACCTCGAGTAGCACGTGTTGTATCACCATTCTCGTAAATATAATGTGTCAGATGGTAGTGTTCCAACTTGAAAATTGCTGGATTATAGAAAAATGCACAATCTACACCACGCATGTCTGGACCTTCAACATGGATGATATCCCATCCCTTATCCTTCAATGCGGGTTCTTTCAGTAAATCTTCAAGCACCCTACGATTCTCCACTTCCGACAATCCGATGATAGCAGGACTTTTACACACTTTTTGCAAACCTGACTTCATCGTCATCTCTGTTCCAAGATTTGCTAAGACCTGAGCCATATTCTTCAGTTTGCTTGAATACTTCAAAGCCCCCCATCGATTAGTACCATTAGGCAGATACTCATAATCGTTCTTACCTTCGTCGTGAATAGTATCGAACAGATTTTCAAGATTGTAAAAAGCGACTCCATACACTTGTAATGTTTTATCGTCCTCAGACTCTGGATGCCATGAGATGATTGACAAAACAACCATCACCATTAAAAAAGAAAGAATACTTTTTTTCATATCTAACACAACATTTTAATTTCCCTACAAAAGTAATACTTATTTTTAAAACTACAAAACCCATACCAAACAAAATGACTTTTTTCTTTACTATTGCGTTAAATTATTAAAAATATAAGGTGTTCGAGCCATAAAATTTTGTTGATATGTTTTTTTTAAGTAATTTTGCAACGTAATAAAATTGATAAAAGATAAAGACATGAAAAAATTGATAATGACATTAATGGTAGCTATGCTTCCATGTTGCATAAATGCACAGACTGCAGGTATTTTCGGGAAAAAGAACTCAACTACTAAGGTGACAGACTTCACGCCTTACATGCAAGGTGCCGTCCCTGTAGAAAATGGTTTGGTCACATTCTCCAAAACAATAGTAGCAACAAACAAAAACAAAGATGATCTTTATCGTAAGATTGCCTCTTGGGCATCAGCTCGTTACATGCCAAACATTGAAAATGGGAAATGGACAGACAACGATTATTTCCGTAATTTGGCATATTCTTCTGTAAAGACTTCAAACGAAAACAAGTCACAGATCATCTGTCAAGGTAATGAAGAAATTGTCTTCTCCAACAAAATTCTTGAACGCGACTATGCAGAAATTGAGTACAAACTCTATATCAATGTCAGTGATGGTTTGGTGAAAGCCACATTAACAAATATTGCCTATGTATATACTTTCACTTCAGAAAGAGAACATGTGACGGCAGAAGAATACATTACTGACGAAAATGCGTTTAACAAAAAAGGAAACTTCATTAAACAGAACCGCAAATTCAGGGTGAAGACTGTTGACCTTGCCAACGAACTCTTCACAGAAATTGAGACAGTCATCAAATGAAAGCCGACGAAGTAGACAAAATAATTTCAGAAGCACTCGAAAAGGATCGTCAGCAACGTTCGTACAGAAGAAGTGGACGAAGCAAAAAAGATTCCATCCAGACAGTTCGTAAAGTATTGAACATTATCTTTATGATTGGCTTTCTGGCTGCTATCATTGTCTATTTCGCGATTCCAGAGAACAGAATTCTGTTTTTCTGTCTGGGATTTGGAGCTATGCTTATCAAAATCGTTGAATTCTTCTTACGATTCATGTTCTAAATGAAACGATTGTCCATTTTATTCATCACCGCCCTCACTCCACTCTTTGCTTCTGCTCAACGTATTATTGGAGAGCTTGAGGCAAACACGGATATGTCAATGGTTCCTGGCGACTCAACAAATAAAGAATCTAAAGACAAAAAGTTGGTACCTGTTGATGTCTATGCATGGACTATTGATGAAACATACGGAAACAGGACCCCTACTTATGTTGACACTCTACAACATCAATTTCAGAATGCCAACCTATCAGAAGGAATAAATGGGCATTACAGTCATTTGGGCAACCTAGGCTCTCCTCGCATAAATCGTATTTTCTTAGAACGCAAAGACAACGATGAATTCATATTCCTCCGTCCTTTCGACCAATTCTACATACAAGCAGACCAATTCAGATTTTACAACACAAAATCGCCATTCCTCAATGCGACATACAACACATGCGGTTCAAAGACAACAGGCGATGAACACATTAAAGTTGTTTATACACAAAACGCAGGTAAACGGATTAATATAGGCGGGTTATTTGACTACATGTATGGTCAAGGCTATTATAGTAACCAATCGACTTCACACATGGGAGCCAACGGATGGGCATCTTATATTGGTGATAAATATGATTTCCACTTCTTTTATTCTCACAACTACATGAAATTGACTGAAAATGGAGGTATCACCGATGAACTCTACATCACACATCCAGAGAATATGAAGCAGAGTTTTGATGCTGATGATATTCCGGTTTTTTTGACGAGCACATGGTCAAAACAGGAACACGATGTCATCCACTTCAACCATCGTTATAATATCGGTTTCTATCGTACTGAGGGAGATTCCACAGACATGAAAGATGTATTCGTTCCTGTTACAAGTATCTTCCACACCTTTAGCCTACGATACCTTAGGCGTGGATATATCGCATATAATACACCTTCGAATTACCACACATTCGACTATATAGATGGAGACTCAACCAATGATCGAACAAAGAATTTCATCATGCGTAATACAGTAGGACTTTCGCTGCGAGAAGGTTTTAACAAGTACGCTGCTGCTGGTATTAATGCATATGTTGCATTTGAGCACCAAAGATTTGAGCAACCAGACTCCATGATAACAGCCATAGGAAATTACTCACGTCTGATTACTAACAAAACGTCAGAGAACAACATAGCTGTAGGTGGTCAATTAATACGAACACAAGGTAAAATCATTCATTATAACGTGAATGGAGAATTCACTGTAGCAGGAGAGCGGGTAGGTGATTTCTTTGTCGAAGGACGTGGAGAACTCAATTTGCCTATTATGGGTGATACAGCCCAGGTGGTACTGTCTGCCTACATAAAAGACAAGAAACCTTCATTTTACATACGTCATTATCATTCACGCCATGCATGGTGGGATCGTGATTTCAATAATGAATGGCGTACGCGTATCCAAGGACATTTTTCTTTTCCTAAGACCAAAACAATGTTAACCATCGGAGTTGAGAACATAAAGAACTATTGCTATTTCCAAAATACTGGAACTCCTTATACATCTTCAACAGGTGTGGGATACAGCAATAACATCACTCCATTTCAGCATAAAGGAAACATACAGATAATCAGTGCTAATCTTTGTCAGAATTTCAATTTCGGAATATTCCATTTTGACAACGATATTACCTACCAAAAATCAACCAAGTCGGATTTAATTCCATTACCTACGCTGTCATTATACAGCAATCTGTATATCGAGTTCAAAATTGCAAAAGTGCTTAACTGCGAACTAGGTGGTGACTTAAAGTATTTTACAGAATACGAGGCTCCTGACTATTCTCCAGTTACAAGTCAGTTCATGCTCCAGAATACCAATAACCGCAAAAAAGTCGGAAATTATCCTCTTATCAGCATTTATGCCAACTTTGACTTGAAACGTACTCGATTCTATTTACAGTATTATCATGTCAATCAATCAGATGGCAGATATCTATGGTTACCTGGCTACCCAATGAACCCTGGAGGATTACATTTCGGTTTGAGCTGGAATTTCTATGATTAGTAACAACAATAAAATACTCAATAATTATGAACAGATTATATATCTTCCTGCTTGCGCTACTCTGTTCTATCATATCAGTAGCCCAAGGGCAACAAATAAAGGTAGCTTGCGTTGGTAACAGCATCACATGGGGACATGGAATCCAGGACCGCAGTCATAATACATACCCTGCCCAGCTTCAACAACTACTAGGTGATGGATTTGATGTTCGGAATTTTGGTAATAATGGTAAGTGCGCCCAAGACGAAGCCGACGACCCATATACCAAGACAAAAGAATACGCAGATGCATTAGCATTTCTTCCTGATATTGTAATTATCAAACTCGGAACGAACGACTCTAAACCTCAGAATTGGAAGGACACGAAACGTTTCAAACGAGGGCTAGAGAAAATTGCCGTCAGTTTTAGCAAACTCAGTTCTAATCCTCGTATCATCATGGCCCTTCCAGCAACTGCTTTCAGTCATGCTTGGGCCATCAACGACAGCATCATCACAGCAGGCATTATCCCTGCTTGTCAACAAATTGCAGCTCACCATAAATGGCAAGTGGTAGACCTGCATCAAAAGACCTCTACACTCTCCAATTTATTCCCTGATGGAATCCATCCTAACGAGACCGGAGCAGGAATTATTGCCCAAGCCATCAGGGATGCAATACGTGAAGATGCGAATCGCCCTCAAGTTACGTTCTATTCTGACTTAGGTAATATTGTTATAGAACTATTCAACGAGACACCACTACACCGCGACAATTTTCTACGTCAAGTGAAGAATAAGACATTCGATGGTGTATTGTGGCATCGTGTAATCAAGAACTTTATAATTCAAACAGGAGACCGTCTTAGCAAAAATGCAAAACCTGGTCAAATGTTAGGTGAAGGTGATGAAAAGCCTTCTGACCATATTCCTGCAGAATTCCGTGCGCCACTCTATTTCCATCAACGAGGGATGCTCAATGCAGCACGCGAAGGCGATGATGTAAATCCGGAGCAAAAGAGTTCATCGACTCAATTTACAATTGTGACAGGTATGATCTATGATGATGAGAAACTTGACAATTGCCAAAAACGAATCGACGAGTGGACAAACGGGCACTTCAAACTAACCGCAGAGATGCGCGAAACGTACAAAACCATCGGAGGTGCTGCACATCTAGATGGGAGCTACACTGTATTTGGTCGAGTAGTCAGCGGTATGGATGTTGTTGAGAAAATCGAGCGTGCAACAACTGACCAGCATGACCGTCCTATCCATGACTTTCGCATTACAAAAGCAAAGATTACAAAGAAATAATACGATAGGCAAAAAAGCCATATAATGCAGAATGACTATGACACGCGAAGAAACTGTTCTAGACTTCCTGAGCAAACACGACATATCATATTCCATCTATCATCATCCTGAAGGCAAAACTATTGCCGAGGCGAAACAATGGTGGAAGGATGACGGATCGGTGCATTGCAAGAACCTGTTTTTTCGCAATCACAAAGGAAATAAACATTACTTGGTATGCTTTCATTGCGACCACGACTTAGACATCCACGACCTGGAACATCGTTTGAAAGCATCTCTGGTATCACAAGGACTTCCTTCGTGCGGCAAGTTGTCATTTGCATCACCAGAACGGATGATGCGTTATCTTGGACTTGAACCTGGGAGCGTGTCACCATTTGGATTGATTAACGACTCAGAGCATCATGTCCATCTTTTCCTTGACGAGACTCTTCGTTGTGCATCACTCCTTTCGTTCCATCCGAACGATTGCCGCGGTACAGTGGTCATCTCTAACGAAGCTTTTCACAAGTATCTTGAGGCTATTGGAAATGTTTATGAATATATCAAACTCTATTAAATAGTATACCTATATGAATGCAACTTATCTCGCTTATCTCATTTTTGCAGCAACGGTAACAGTTCTGTCTTTCGAAACTCAAGGTGACTATAGTGAAGACTATAAACAGGAGTTGAAGCCACGTTTGGTAGTCCTAACAGATATCGCACCTGCAGATGTGGAACCAGACGACATGGAATCTGCTATTCGCTTGATGGCATATGCCGACATGTTTGAGATTGAGGCTATCATGACGACTGTCGGATGGAACTGTGACCCTTATCCAGAGGAGTGGTCAAAATATCTCGATCAAGTAGTTGAAGCATACGGAAAGGATGTTGACAACTTAAAAGCCCGTTCAAAGCAGAAGGGTTACTTAACTTTCGAGGAAGAGTCATGGCGTCAACCTATGGGCTACTGGCCAAGCGTAGAATATATCAAGAGCCGCATCATGCCTGGTAGTCACCGTGGTGGTATCGGAGTTGTAGGCGAAGAGAATGACTCTCCAGGCAGCGAATTCCTCATCAGTTTGGCGCTTGAGGACGATCCCCGTCCTATTTATGTGGCAGCATGGGGTGGCGGAAATACGCTAGCACAGGCTATCTGGCGTATGAAACAGAGATATTCTGACGATGAGATGCAGACTTTCCTACGCAAATTTCGCATCTACACCATCACCGATCAAGATATGAAGTACGATATGCGAATGAACCGTGCCTATAGTTCGCATCAGTGGATGCGTCGTGAGTTTCAAGACGATCTTAAGTTCATCTGGGATGAAAACACATGGCAACTGCAATGTGAACTGGGCAAACAGCATTGGAACAAACATCAACAATACATACAGAACAATAGTGCACTAGGCAGAATCTATCCGAATTACAAATGGGGTGTTGAAGGAGACACTCCAAGTTTTCTCTATGTTATGCCAAATGGTCTGAGTGATCCGAACGACCCACATCAAGCAAACTGGGGTGGCTATCACACGTTCGGTCTCAGTCCTGACGAACAAACCAATGCATGGACCAGTTGGGAGCCTATGCAGAAACGCATTACCGAAAGTTATAAGAAGCGGTTCTACCCTGACGAACTGAACGATTTCTGTGCTCGCATGCAATGGGCACAAGACGGTAAAGGCAATCATAATCCAGAAGTATATATCAATGGGAAACATTCGTCCAGACCTCTTGTAGTAAAGGTCAAGGCAGGAAAGACCTTACGTTTGAGCGCCAAACAAAGCAAAGATGCTGATAAGGATAAGCTCACATATCAATGGTGGCAACAACCTGAAGCAGGCAGCATCGGCAAAATGCTTACCATTATCGGAGCCGACAAACCTGTTGCAAAGGTTACCATTCCTGCAGATGCAAAAGGCAAAATCATCCATATCGTCTGCGAAGTGCACGACAATGGACCTTTCAATCTTGTAGGATATCAACGTGTTATCATTCGTGTACAATAATTCTTTATTGACTACATATTACAATATTTTAAAACTCAATTTTTTATTCATGTTTCATTTCGACACCGATTATATGGAAGGCGCTCATCCTGCGGTGATGCAGCGACTCGTAGAAACAAATATGGAACAAACACCAGGCTATGGGACAGACCATTATTGTGACAAAGCCCGTGGACTCATACGTCAGGCTTGTGGCGACGAAACACTTGATGTTTATTTCCTAGTAGGAGGAACTCAAACTAATTCAACGATTATTGATGCACTATTGTCTCACCACGAAGGAGTTGTAGCAGCAGAAACAGGTCATATCAACGTTCATGAGTCTGGAGCTATCGAATCCTTTGGCCATAAAGTGCTTACCCTACCCTCACATGCAGGAAAGGTAGATGCACATGAGTTAGCACAATTTATCAGCGACTTCTATGCAGACGAAACTTATGAGCACATGGTGGCCCCAGGAATGCTTTATATTAGTTACCCTACGGAATATGGGACCATCTACTCCAAACAAGAACTTCAACAGTTGAAATCCGTTTGCCAGAAAGCACAGATTCCTTTTTTTATTGATGGTGCACGTCTTGGTTATGGTCTTTCATGTGATGCAGCTGACCTCACACTCTCAGAACTGACTTCTCTATGTGATGTCCTGTATATTGGTGGAACAAAAGTTGGAGCCTTGTTTGGCGAATGTGTAGTTGCACATCCTGGACAACTGAAACACTTTACTCCATTAGTGAAACAACATGGAGCATTATTGGCTAAAGGAAGACTCTTAGGCATTCAATTTGAAGTTCTCTTTACAGACAACCTTTATTTTCGAATCGCCCGTCATGCAGTTGAACAGGCGATGTTGCTGAAACAGGGATTCATTTCGAAAGGGTATCAGCCATTTATTGACTCACCTACGAACCAACAATTCTTTACACTACCAAACGAGGTAATGGACCGCTTAGCTCAACATCACACCTTCGAGATGTGGGGCAAACGTGGTGACACACATACTACCGTACGCTTCGTGACTAGTTGGGCAACAAAACGTGAGCAAGTAGAAGCATTGATTGCTGATTTATAACTTTTGTCAACCATTCATACCACGTATTTCATGAAAAAATACTAACTTTGCACTTGCAAGTAGTTTTGCAAAACTCAATAACAAATCATGAAAGGATTATATACTATATTGCTTTTGATTGCCTCAAACAGCTTTATGACTTTTGCATGGTACGGCAATTTGCTGTTGAAACAGCATCACATTTCTGACAACTGGTCGTTACCAAAGGTCATTCTTTTGTCTTGGCTGATAGCGGGTGTGGAATACTGCTTCCTAATTCCAGCCAACAGCATTGGGTCGGACATCAATGGCGGTCCGTTCACCCTCATGCAGTTGAAAGTGATTCAAGAGGTCATATCCATCTCTGTCTTCACAGTCATCGCTTTAATGTGCTTTCAAGGTCAACAACTACATTGGAATCACATCGCGGCATTTATCTGCCTCATTGCGGCAGTTTGTTTCGTCTTTTATAAATAAATAATAAGGTGTATATGGAGAATCAACGCTATATGATGCGCGGAGTGAGTGCCGCAAAAGAAGATGTGCACAATGCCATCAAGAATATTGACAAGGGAATCTTTCCTCAGGCTTTCTGTAAGATTATCCCTGATATATTGGGAGGCGATCCTGAGTATTGCAACATTATGCATGCCGATGGAGCAGGAACCAAGTCGAGTCTTGCCTACATGTATTGGAAGGAGACAGGCGACTTAAGTGTGTGGAAAGGCATCGCACAAGATGCGCTAATCATGAATACAGATGATTTGCTTTGCGTTGGAGCTGTCGATAATATCCTTGTCAGCAGCACCATTGGTCGCAATAAGATGCTGATTCCTGGTGAAGTCATCTCTGCCATCATTAACGGGACAGACGAACTGATGGCCGAACTCCGTGATATGGGAATCGGAATTTATGGCACAGGAGGTGAGACTGCCGACGTGGGTGACTTGGTACGTACCATTATCGTCGACTCAACCGTCACATGCCGCATGCGTCGCGCAGATGTCATCAATAATGCGAACATTCTACCAGGTGATGTCATCGTGGGACTATCGTCAACTGGTCAGGCCACTTATGAGCATCGTTACAACGGAGGTATGGGTAGTAACGGACTTACATCTGCCCGACATGATGTGTTTGCTAAATACCTCGCAGAGCACTATCCAGAGAGCTATGACAAAGCAGTTCCTGAGGATTTGGTGTATAGCGGGCATTATAAGTTGACAGATCCTGTTGACGGTTCGCCAGTCAATGCTGGGCAGCTTGTCCTCTCCCCTACTCGCACCTATGCTCCTGTCGTACGTCGATTGCTTGACGAGTTACGTCCCAAAATACATGGTATGGTACACTGCACAGGTGGTGCACAAACTAAGGTGCTCCATTTCGTAGGAGAGAATTGTCGAGTCATCAAGGACAATATGTTCCCTGTTCCACCACTTTTCCGTATTATCCATGAGGAAAGTCAAACCGACTGGGCAGAAATGTACAAAGTATTCAACATGGGTCATCGTCTCGAAGTATATCTTGCTCCAGAGGATGCTCAACAGGTTATCGACATCTCTCGTTCGTTCAACATCGATGCTCAGATTGTGGGACACATCGAGGAAGGTCCTCGAAGTCTTACCATCAAGAGTGAGTTCGGCACGTTTGAATATTAAAACCTACTCAAGCATTACATTTTTATAATGGCAATGATATAGAATATAGAAGTTGCCCCGAAAAGTCAACATAAAGATTGAGCAGCCAATCATTGGTTGCTCTTTCCTTAATCCTTTTTTTTCTTACCCCTAGAGTAAATTTCTGTTGCAAGTCGTGCAACGTATGTTGCAGGTCGTGCAACGTACATTGCAGGTCGTGCAACAGAAAATACCCTTAAGGGAAAAAACTTTTTCCCCTAGGGGCTGCAAATTTTTCCCTTAGGGGCTGCAAAATTTTCCCTTAGGGGAAACACAAAAACAGGAGTTTATTCAGAAGATGTATCTACCTCATTATCGTTTTATCGAGAGGTCTATTTTTCCGTATTAACTGCTTATATTTGGACAGATTGGTAAAAAAACTTGAATAGAAAATGGTAGATTGCAGAATTATTCGTATATTTGCAAATTGAAGATAGAATAAAACAATATGGCAGAAAGTAATATATTAGACAAACTAGAGGGATTGGTGAGTCGTTTCGAGGAGATTTCGACGCTCATCACCGACCCTAACGTCATCAGCGATCAGAAACGTTACGTAAAACTGACAAAGGAATACAAGGACCTCAGCGACATCATGAAGGCAAGAAAGGAATACATGACCTGCCTGCAGAATGCCAATGAGGCTCGCGAGATGATAGCACTGGAAGATGACCCAGAAATGAAAGAGATGGCACGCGAGGAATTGGCTACAGCCGAACGACGCATACCAGAACTGGAAGAGGAAATAAAATTGTTGTTGGTTCCTGCTGACCCTGAGGATGGAAAGAATGTCGTGATGGAAATACGAGGTGGAACAGGAGGCGATGAGGCAGCACTGTTTGCCGGCGACCTTTTCCGCATGTACACGAAATACTGCGAAATGAAGGGATGGAAGGTCACCATCTCGAGTTTCTCGGAAGGAGCATCGGGTGGATACAAAGAAATCATCTTCAACGTGACAGGAGAAGGCGTTTATGGTATCCTAAAATACGAATCGGGCGTTCATCGTGTACAACGAGTGCCTGCCACAGAAACCCAAGGACGTGTCCACACAAGTGCAGCAACGGTAGCCGTACTGCCCGAAGCCGAACCGTTTGACGTAGAAATCAATGAGGGCGCCATCAAGTGGGACACGTTCCGCAGTCAGGGTGCTGGTGGTCAGAACGTCAACAAGGTAGAGTCGGGAGTTCGTGCACGATACATGTGGAAGAATCCCAACACAGGCGTTGAAGAAGAGATTCTGGTAGAGTGTACAGAAACACGCGATCAACCCAAGAACAAGGAACGCGCTCTGGCTCGACTGCGCACCTTCATCTACGACCGCGAGCATCAGAAATATATCGACGACATAGCCAGCCGACGCAAGACAATGGTGTCGACAGGCGACCGTAGCGCAAAGATTCGAACCTACAACTATCCGCAGGGACGAATCACCGACCATCGCATCAACTACACCATATATAATCTCGCTGCATTCATGGATGGCGACATCCAAGACTGTATCGACCACCTCATCGTAGCTGAGAATGCCGAGAGACTAAAAGACGCAGAACTGTAATGAACGATATCATCACAACACTGAACGATTTCATGTGGGGATGGCCAATGATCATCCTGCTATTAGGTACGCATATCTTCCTCACCTTCCGACTGAAGATTCCACAGCGCAAACTACTGACAGCCATCAAGCTATCTGTTCAGAAGGATAAAGACTCGAAGGGCGATGTGAGTCAGTTTGGCGCACTAGCAACATCGTTAGCAGCTACGATTGGAACGGGAAACATTATCGGAGTAGCTACAGCCATATCATTGGGCGGACCTGGAGCCGTGTTGTGGTGCTGGCTGACTGGCGTATTCGGCATTGCTACCAAATACGCAGAAGGATTGCTTGCCATTAAATACCGCACAAAGAATGCCGAGGGGAAGATGATAGGCGGCCCGATGTATGCACTTGAGCGAGGAATGGGCATGAAATGGTTGGCAGTTGTGTTCTGCATTTTCACAGCCATCGCAGCCTTTGGCATAGGGAACACGGTTCAGGCAAATGCCATATCGGAAAACGTAAGTCTTGTATGCCAAGACTTTATAGACCCAATGACCTGCAAGATGATTATCGGATTCATCGTAGCAGCAATTATCGGATTCGTCATCATCGGAGGAGTACACAGTATCGCCACATGGTGTACTCGTCTGGTTCCACTGATGGCCTTGTTCTATGTGATTGGTTGTATATACATTCTCTTTGTGAATCACCAATACATCCTTCAAGCCCTCCAATTGATAGTTAGCGAGGCATTCTCGCTTAAAGCATTCGGAGGCGGAACAGCAGGAACAGTCATCATGATGGCAGCCCGATACGGTATTGCTCGCGGATTGTTCTCGAACGAGTCAGGAATGGGTTCAGCCCCCATCGTAGCTGCTGCAGCTCAAACACGCAACCCTGTACGCCAAGCATTAGTTTCATCGACAGGAACATTTTGGGACACAGTTGTCATCTGTGCCATCACAGGAATGGTAGTCGTCACGAGCATCATCGCCTATCCGGAAATCAGTCAGGACGATGGAGGAATGCTCACAAAGAAAGCATTTAGCATGATTCCATACGTAGGAACCCCTATCCTCACCTTCGGCATCATCACCTTTGCTTTCTCCACCATCCTGGGTTGGAGCTACTACGGTGAACGTGCCGTTGAGTACTTGGGAGGTCGCCGAGCTGTGTTCTGCTATCGTGTCCTATGGATTCTACTCGTATTGGTAGGTTCTGTACTAAGTCTGGAGTTCGTATGGAACATATCTGACCTCATGAATGCCTTCATGGCTATCCCGAACCTCATTGCACTGATCTATCTTTCTAATGTAATTGCCAAAGAGACAGATTACTATCTGTGGAAAGGCAATCTGGACGAAGAGACAAACGAAGAAACGTAACCAAACAATAACAAAACAACTATACTAATTAACATGAATCGTATGAAAAAACTAAGAGCAATTCTTTTGACAGCGATACTTGTGATAAGTTTCGCAACAATCAAGGCAGAAGACTACAAGTTCTTCACCATTGAGAAGACTGACGGCACTTCACAGACAATGACTGCCGTAGGACTTACAATCAACTACACGGATGGGTATCTCGTTGCACAAAATGGAAACGAGACAACCAAGATTCTACTCTCCGACCTTAAGCGCATGTACTTCACTAACGAAGCAGCAGCCATCAGCGACATCACTGATGAAAAGGCATCAAACAACGAAACCTATGACATGCAAGGTCGCCGCATCACTGACAAGCCACTCATGAATCGTGGCATTTACATCATCAAGAAAGACGGTAAAACCCAAAAAGTGTTTGTAAAATGAAACGGACAATTCTATTTATCATACTCATAGTGTCCGTCATCATAAGTAAAGCACAGACACTCCATGTCGTAACAGGAAACGTTACATCGCAATTTCCCGCAAACCAAGCTGGCGATATGACCTACAGCAACAACGGGCAAACACTTACCATCATGGGTAAGGAATTCAGCATCAGCGAAATAGACCGCATCTTCATTGATGAAACAGTCGTAAACGACAACGAAGTAAGCGTCAACTATAACGGAAATTCTGCAACTATTGATGTTGCAGGAAACATCGCACAATATATCTCTGTTGCAACAGAAGGAGCACATGTTTTCATTACACAAGGTAACGTGTCCGAAGAAGTCACCTATACCCTATCTGGGGCTTCCAACAACGGAGAATTCTACATGGCTGGTTCGTACAAAGCTACCGTCAAATTGAACGGAATAACCCTCACCAACCCAAACGGAGCAGCCCTCAACATCCAAGACGGTAAGCGAATCGACATAAGCATTCAGAAAGATACAGAAAACAACCTGACAGATGGAACAGGCGGAGAACAAAAGGCATGTTTCGTCATTAAGGGACATGCTGAATTCAAAGGGAAAGGTACGCTGAACATATACGGAATGAGCAACCATGCGATTAAGACAGGTGAATACATGACAATGAAGAATTGTACTGTTAATATCAAAAAGGCGGTAGGAGATGGCATTCACGTCAACGAGTATTTCCTGATGGAAAGCGGCACATTAAAAATTGAAGGTGTAGGCGATGATGGAATTAAGACCGAACTCGACGGTACTACTTCGACAGGCGAAACAACTGACCACGAAGGAGAAGACTCGGGAAACATCTACATCATTGGTGGAACAATCACAACCGAAGTGACTGGTACAGCGACTAAGGGTTTCAATGCTTCGGGTGACATCAAATTCACGGGTGGCGACATAACTATCACGGCAAGTGGTGGTACAGATACCTCTAATAGCACTGATCTATCTTCTGGCGCATGCATCAAGAGTGATGGAGGAATCACCATCAGCGGTGGTACGCTCAATCTCACAAATACAGGACAAGGCGGACGAGCTATCAATTGCGACGGAGTCCTCACTATCAATGGAGGTAATACAATAGCAGCAGCAAAAGGCAGCAACTATGGTTCTTCACAAGGTGGAGGCGGTGGAGGAGGACGTCCAGGAGGCGGAGGATGGGGAGGAAACTCTTCGTCAAGCCACAAATATGCAAAAGGAGTTAAAGCCGACGGAGCTATTATGATTAGTGATGGTACGCTGATGGTCAGCTCTGCCAACCACGAAGGATTGGAATCAAAGTCGACAATTGACATCAGTGGCGGACAGGTCTGTATGACAGCATACGATGATGCTATTAATGCAGCCAGCCACTTTACAATTAGCGGAGGATATGTGATGGGCTATGCTACCAATAACGATGGGTTGGATTCAAACGGCAACTGCTATGTAAAAGGTGGGATTGTATATGCTATCGGGAAAACCTCACCTGAATTGGGCATAGACGCAAATACAGAAGGAGGCTATAAACTCTACGTCAGTGGTGGAACAATTATAGCCATCGGAGGATTAGAATCTGGAGCAAGCCTCACACAATCATGTTATTCGACGTCATCTTGGAAAAAGAGCACATGGTATGCACTCACTAACGGCAATGAGACATTCGCCTTTAAGACTCCATCAAGCGGAGGTACGACATTAGTTGTTTCCGCTTCCTCTAAACCGACTCTAACGACGGACATCACAGTCACAGGCGGTACAGAATACTTCGGTGGAATGGGTAACATCGGAGCAACGATTAGTGGAGGCTCTACAGTTTCACTCTCCAACTATACAGGTGGAGGAGGAGGAGGAGGCCGATGGTAACAAATAGAATACTAACCCTTTAATTATAAACCTATATGGATATCTTAATGATTCTACAACTCATCATCGTGTTGCTTGCACTATATGTTGGTTCACGTTATGGAAGTTTGGCTTTAGGTGCCATCTCAGGCATCGGACTTGCTATTTTGGTATTAGGTTTCGGAATGAAACCAGGAACCCCACCGACCGATGTCATTTACATCATCATCGCAGCTGTGACATGTGCTGGTATCATGCAAGCATCAGGCGGTATGGATTGGTTAATACAGCTGGCAGAAAAACTACTTCGAAAGAGGCCTGGAGCTATCACATTTCTAGCACCACTCTGTACCTTCTTCCTGACGGTATTTGTGGGAACAGGACACGTAGTATATACTCTTATGCCTATCATTTGCGACATTGCGCTCAAGAAAGGAATACGTCCCGAGCGTCCTTGCGCTGTAGCATCTATCGCCTCTCAGGTCGGTATAACCTGTTCGCCAATTGCTGCCGCTGTCGTAGCGTTTGTGAGTATATCCAACGCAAACGGTTTCAACATCTCCATCCCCGATGTGCTGATGATTTCCATTCCTTCCTGTCTTTGTGGACTGACAGCAGCTGCATTTGCCAGCTATCGTCGAGGACTTGATCTCGACAAAGACCCAAAGTTTCAAGAAAGACTGAAAGATCCAGAGCAGTACAAATACATCTATGGCACGACCGCCACAACCTTGGACAAGAAGATTCCGCAGTCGGCCAAGAATGCCGTGTATATCTTTATCGGTGCTCTAGTCATTATTACCTTCTTCGCTGTTTTCCAGAATGCATTGCCTTCGCATGAAACCTTGCGTGCGGTCAAAGGGACAAACGACCTGTATATTGACGAGAACCTATCCATGACAGCCAACCAGTTGGTACAGGCAAAGGTGCATGTGACAGGCGTGACAGAATGGTTTAATAAGCCGTTGCAGATGAATGTCGTCATCCAGATAATAATGATTTCAGCTGCTGCCTTGATGATTATATTTGCCAAAGCAAGTCCAAAGAAAGCTGTAACCGGTTCAGTATGGCAGTCGGGTATGGTGGCAGTTGTAGCCATCTACGGCATTGCATGGTTGGCAGATACCTATTTCAGCAACTACTTACCCGAGATGCAGGCAGGCTTGGAAGGAATCGTGAGTCATTATCCATGGTCCATCGCCATCGTATTCTTCATCGTATCCGTACTTATCAATAGTCAGGGAGCGGTAGTCGTAGCAATGCTTCCGTTGGCTTATTCGTTGGGTATCTCAGGACCTGTATTGCTGGGCGTACTTCCATCGGTATATGGTTACTTCTTCATTCCAAATTATCCGTCGGACATTGCAACAGTAAACTTCGACCGGTCGGGTACTACGGTGATTGGCAAATACTTGCTCAACCACTCTTTTATGATGCCAGGATTGGTAAGTGTCGTTGTTAGCACCATCGTAGCAACGATACTCACTCAACTCATTTATTAGCAGAAATATTTCGACGATATTCAATCCAGAACAACAACCCTGCGGTGGATAATCCGAACGGAAATCCCCACCACACTCCAGCGCTCCCCCATCCGAGCAGAAATGCAAAGATATAACTGAGGGGAATACTAACAATGATATAAGCAACAAACGCATGTATCATCATACGCTTTACTGCTTCTAATCCTCTCAGCACATTCGCAAAAAGGATTTGTGTGCAGTCGCCAAACTGATAGACAACAAAACACGGAAGCATCGTCTGCAACACAGCAACGACTTCGCCACTTGTCGTAAACAGTGAAGCAAGTGGACGGAAAGCTAACACAATCAGCAAGGTCATACATCCTGCGCAGCACAATCCTATGATATAGGCAGTCTTTACTGTGCGTCGAATCATCATACGATCGTTCTGACCACGATACTGACTTACTAATATAGAAGCAGCACCACCTACTCCGTATATCACCTGAAAGCAAAGCGTGGAGATGGTACCCATCACCTGATGTGCTGCTAAAGGAATCGCACCCAACCACCCCATGAACAAGGCGGTAAGATTGAAAGCCGAAGCTTCTAGACAGAGTTGAATAGCTATGGGGAAGCCTACTCCCAGCAGATGCACCATACCCAGACGCGTGAGTCCTCTTGAATACGAAGTGGTTTCCGGACGGACATACGGCTTGTAAGTAGGACCTGATAAAATTATCAACATAGAAACAGGCAGGAATAGACGTGCGATGAAAGTTGCAATTCCTGCTCCCAGCAAACCCATCTCAGGCAACCCACACTTTCCGTATATCAGCAAATAGTTGAGCACTACATTCAATACGTTTGAAGCTAGCAGTATCCACATAGGAGTGCGTGTACGACCTATGGCATCAGAAAACTGCTTCATAGAATTAAACGCACCAAGAAACGGAAGAGAAACTACTTGGACAAGAAAATAAGGACGTATCAGCGGCAGTAACTCCTCGGGCTGTCCCAAACAGTCAAGATGGAAATAAAGTAAAAGTAGCAATAGCGACAATATGCCTCCACAACAGACATTGACTAGCAAACTCTCTTGCAGTGTGCGTGCTGTTCCTGCATAGTTGCGAAGTCCGAATAAGGCTCCTACGATAGGAACGGTACTATAAGAAATGCCCAACATGAAGAAGATGACCATGTTGAACATGTTATTCACAAACCCGGCAGCAGAAAGCTCCATCGTACCATACTGACCGACCATCATGGTGTCAGCAAATGTCTGTAACACGACACCCAGCTGACCCACGATTAACGGTACACCCAATGCGATGATGCTCCTCGTCAAAGATTTGGGCACCATTATTTATTTCTTAAAATACTTACAGAACTGAATATACTCGTCACAGCGAGATACGTAAGAGCTAACATTCTTGTTATTAGCCTCAAACTCAGCAAGCGCAGCAAAAGCCTTATACTGGCTGGTTTCTGGCTTAACTGTTCTGCGAGGCTGCCCGCCTGATGCTCCCCAATTATAGGTAAACCATTCCTCTCCTGGATACAGATAAATGTATGACAAAGCAAACAAAGCACGCTCTTTCAACTGAGGATCTGTCGTTTCTGCAGCCGAACGCAACAAACGCACTGCTTTAGCATTCAAGTCTGCCTCATTTACTCGGACCTCATCTGCCCAACTCTTTCCGTTTCGCATGAGGTACCAGCAATCACCCGTAAAGTTAGCTTGTGCATACATCACAGCAAGATCGTAGCAGGCCTGCTGATGGTTCTTTCCCTTCAACTTCTTCAGGCGATCTTCCATCGAATTAATCTCCTTGACAAAATCCATCTTCGGATTCGAAGTCATGTGCTGAGGTTCACCCGAATAAGCAATAGAATCTTTCAACCATTGACGTTTAATCCAAGGTTCAACCTTGTAACTGCGATTCGCTGCATAGGCTGCATAACCTGCATTGTTATAGAACGAAACCGGAACTTTCTTCAACCACTCCATCGCTTCTGGCCACTGACACAGACGCATATATTTCGTACCTATCAAATCGTAGAGTTCTAGTTCTGGTGTATGCGTATCCGGAAGGTCTGAATTGTGCGTAGAAAGCAAATTCTTCAAATAGCGATCAAGTGGTGACGAAAGCGTACGATTGAAATAACCAAGGTAACTCTCGACACTCTTCACGTCTATCGTATCTAAAGCTTCCACATATTCATAGTGAGGATCGATGATGTTCAGAAGCGCAAGCGAAGTCTCCACTCGATTGTTCTGAGCATACTTATCAACAAGAACTTGATGAACAATACGTTCATTAGCTCTCCAGTAGAACCCATCTTCGTCATTCATTGACTTGAGCCAAGCCAACTCTCCAGCAACGTAATTATCAAATTGATCGTTAATAGGCTGTTGAGCTGCAGAGATATAGAAACGGAGCACTCGTGCATTGTTCTTCATCCAATCCGTTCCCTCCATCTTCACGGCTTCGTCAATATCAGTCAACGCCTGCTGACGATTACCGTACATATACTCAAGCCAAGCCTTGGCACTCATCCACAAGGCTGGAACACGACTCTTGCCTTCCTTCACGACTTCACCTGCCAACAGAATCATCTGCTGAGCCTCAAGTTTCGTTATGGTGCGGACAAACATTTTGCCATATCCATCTTCATCAACTGCTTCTTGCGAGTTGTTCACAAAATCCTGTAACAAGAAAGGCAGAACAGCCGAATTGGCATTATGCTGATACTCCTGACGTATCGCCTGATACGAGCGTTTCTTATAATATTGTGTCATCAGGCTCGACCAGTCGCCCATCTCAGCAAACAACCGACCTGCCTCATCGGGATGATTCGTCTTCAACAAGGCACCTGCATAGATATTCTTCATCATGTCCTTATACACTGACTCTATGAGTTTTACTCCTGTCTGCTCCCAGAATGTCACATTCTCAGCATGCTTTCCTTGCAGCATATTACAGCGCATGAACAACAATGCATGTTGACTACGCAGACGCGATGTCAACTTTCCTTCTGCATAGGTACGTACCTCGTTGATAATACGATTGCGTTGAGCCAAATCTTCCTTCGAAGGATAATCCCAAGCATCGGAGATTACCTTCGATGCACAATCCAAATAGCGTTCCAAGTTGTTCACATAGCTCACCATTAACGCATCACCCTTACTGTTTGCGAAGTCGCGAATCTTATCGGCATCGAAATAATACAAATCCTCGTCCGAACCCAGATAAGATTTCCAGTTGTCTAACGTGATTTCGTCCATGCGATTACTAAACTCGTTAGAGTTATACACATGGAAAAGGTAATAGTTGTGGGTGTAGTACCCAACACACGGAAAAGCCGTCGTGCTGACAGCCGTCATCATGCTAATGGCGATAAAACGCTTCAAATGTTTTCTTGTCATATCTATTAATATTATCGTGATCCAAATGATAGAGCAGGATGGAGTGGCGCAACTCATCACGCTCGTTTTCTACTGCAGCCTTCACCTTCAGTATCTCATCAGCAGACACTTCGTGTACGAGGTTCATATTGTAAAACACACGTTGCCAGCTGAATACCGGATAAGCGGCTGCCAACTTCAGCTGATAACTGCCCAGATAGCGCAGATAAGGCTCTACGTCCCTTAAATCGAGGATGGGATTACGTTCCATATATTTCTGCGGATCGCCCGTGTTGTATATCATCAGCACACCATAATCGACTGGCGGCACAGGCATCGACAACTGATGCAGACGGATGGTTGTCGATAGTCCCATTGCGTGCTTACGAGCTTCTTCGCGTACTTCGGCAAGGAATTCGTAATATCCCTGACGACTTCGTAAGGTATAATCACAGTCAATCTGAATCTCCTTCACATTGTGAACATCATTCGTTTCGTTCATCTTCACAACTCGCTCCACAATCTTCGTTGCCAATCCTGTTAGCGACTGATGCAGACAAGCTTCTGTGATGTAAACCGTAGGGATGATTTCCAAGTCTTGAGGCACCGTATCAACAAACACAATCGTTGCGATGGGTTTGAGTTCTGTTGCTCCCTCATCTGTCACAACATCAAAATACCGACAATACACCTTATGAATCTGATACTGTTCAATGAAATCCCGTTCCAACGAGTCGAGTCGCCACTCAGTACGCCAGTAATACACCGCGTTCTCATCGTCCATCCGTTCCTGATGCGAACAGGCAAGGAAGAATGGTAGCAGAATCATACAAACGAGCCATCTCTTTTCCATACTTGCTGTACAAATATCGGGTGCAAAGTTACTAAAAATCTTCATTACTTCCATTCTTTCAACCTTCAATTCTTATTAAAAAGGCAGATGGGCGCTTGTTTCCACAACAAACACCCACCCTAAACAACAATTGATAATGTGAGAAAAATGTATATTTCAAAACGGAGCATCGCTAGGGGGCACATCTCTTCCGGTTCCTATGGGATCGTCGTCAGATATAGCCACTTGGTTCATCCTTGACTGTATCAGTCCATTATTGGACGTCTCACCAGGTAGTGGAACATCATCCGTTCTATTCGCAAAACGAGCATACTCGCCGATGAAACGCAGTTTCACATCTCCGGTCTTACCATTTCGATGCTTGGCAATAATCAGTTCAGTGATACCTTTCAACGGGTTTCCATGACTATCTTTCAAGATACCATAATAATCCGGACGATGAATCATGCACACCATATCGGCATCTTGCTCGATGGCACCCGATTCTCGCAGGTCCGACAACTGAGGACGGTGAGTGTCCTTCTGCTCCTCTGTTGACGCATTTGCAATTCGGTTTTCGACACCGCGGTTCAATTGCGACAGCGCGATAATCGGGATTTGCAGTTCCTTTGCCAAAGCTTTCAACGATCGGGAAATCGTCGACACTTCTTCCTGGCGATTGTTGTAACTCATACCCGATGCGTTCATCAACTGCAGGTAGTCGATTAATATCAGTTTCACCCCATGTTCGCGCACCAATCGGCGTGCTTTGGTTCTGAGTTCAAAGACCGACAACGATGGCGTATCATCGACATAGAGCGGTGCTCCGTAGAGCGCTTGCATTCTACTGCTCAACTGCTGCCACTCGTAAGGGGCTAACTGACCACTACGAAGTTTCTCACTTGTAATCTCACATACATTCACTAACAAACGATTGACCAACTGCACATTCGACATTTCGAGCGAGAACATCGCAACCGGAATACGATAATCTACCGCTATGTTCTTCGCCATCGAAAGCACAAAGGCGGTCTTTCCCATTGACGGACGCGCAGCAATAATAATAAGGTCTGACTTCTGCCAACCATTCGTAATTTCGTCCAACTGATAGAAGCCCGAACTGATGCCCGAGATGCCGTCGGGATTATGAGCAGCTTCCTCAATCAACTTATAAGCCTCGTTCAGCACAGGGTCAATCTGTACGAAATCCTTCTTGATATTCGTCTTCGACAACTCAAACAGCCTACCCTCTGCTGTCTGCATCAGCTCATCAACATCCTGTCCTTCCGTGAAGGCACCCTCCTGAATCTGACTGGCATACTTGATCAACTCTCGTGCCAGATACTTCTGAGCGATAATCTTGGCGTGATACTCTATGTGAGCCGACGAAACGACTTTATTGCTCAGTTCGGCTATGTAATAAGGACCACCTGCCTCCTCCAACGTTCCGTTCACACGCATCTGCTCCGTAACCGTCAGGATGTCGATAGGCTTGTTCTCGGCCGACAGACTCTGGATGGCTTCGAATATCAGTCGATGCTTCGATTCGTAGAACGATTGGGGTTTCAGTATATCCGCAATGCGTCCAAATGCCTCCTGCTCAATCAGACAGGCACCAATGACCACCTCCTCAAAGTCGGTTGCCTGGGGCTGCTGACGTCCTAAGTCAGAGACAATCTTCACTTCTTCACTCTTCTTTCGCGCTGTTGTACGTTTATTTGTTGTTGGCATAATCGGTCTAACTTGTTGTGAACTTGTCGAATCAATTTTCAGGGCACAAAGTTACAACTAATTCAACATTCAACACTCAAGAATACCCTATTATTTATGAACACCGTTGTTGAAAACTCTGTTGAAAACGTTCATAACTTTATCCGCAAAGTCAGTCGCATCGCTGCCAAATCGCCAAATGACGAACCTATCATTTAATTCATCGATTGAAAGCCCATTTGAGCAGAATTGACCGAATTGCGTTCAAAATCACAGCGAATGCAACAAAATAAAGCAGATAATTACTTGATATATGGCAAATAATTACTATCTTTGCACGCTTTTCCGTTAAGCGAAACGAAAAGAGCACACACTATTACTTGGGGTTGACATGGATTTGACAGCAAGCCGAGGTGGTAGGTAAGCATGCAGAGCGTTGTTGGGTGGCTCTTTAATCCCATCTTTCGTCAAATTTATCTGGCAACAATACTTTTGCTCTCGCAGCTTGATCGAAGTATAGTAGATCGCTTTATTCCTTTGTTAGACATTGGAACGAGACATCGCGCTGAAAGCCCCCTTCCTGAGGCGTTTAGATAAGCGGTGCGGCAAATTCGGGAATAGCTCTTGGCAGCCTCGTGCCCTGAGCGAATCTTTAGAGGATAAGGGTGCGACTCGATGGTTCAGGTCAGGTCACATCACGAAAACCAAAACTGAACTAAGCATGTAGAAAGCTTATGGTCTCCTTGTTTGGACGAGGGTTCGATTCCCTCCAGCTCCACAAAGAAAGACCCTCCCCCGTACCCCTCCCTCTATGGAGGGGAGTGGTCACCTATATAAAGCTCCCCCTTTAAGATAGAGGGGGTGCCCTTCAGGGCGGGGGCGTATGAAAAATCGTAAATAAGATTGCACACTCCTCCACCATAAATGGTCCCCCTCCCCTAGCTTAGGGGAGGAGCTAATAAACCCAAGACCCCCTCTAACTCCCCCTCTAGGGGGAGGATAAAAATAAAAAAAGATTCTCATTTATGATAGAGGGGGTGCTTTTTTTAGGGCGGGGAGTAGGAACTAAGAGCGAATAGCGGGCAAAAGTGGAATGAATTGACACTTTTGCCCGCTGTTTATTCACTTTTCTCGTCCCTTTCGCTTGTCGTTACAAACTTTTTCGTATCTTTGCACGTGATTATCGTACTGAATACCGAATGATACATTAATCAAATTTTCGTAATAACTCATTAAAAACAAATGACTATGAAGAAAAAATCGTATGAAAAACCGACGATGGAAGTCGTCAAGTTATAACTAAAAGGCGAAAAGCCCCCAGCGGCGGACTTCCGCAGCCCGCGGAAATGAGAAAAGCCCCCTGCGGCAGACTTCCGCAGCCCGCGGAAATGAGAAAAGACCCCAGCGGCGGACTTCCGCAGCCCGCGGAAATGAAAAAC
>CACZXN010000010.1 GCA_902785075.1 uncultured Bacteroidales bacterium
AGTATCGCAAGTTCTTTCACACCATGGATTTAGCTCTACACACAGGGTTATGCAAGTGATTCCTAAAGTCTCTTTATATTCTATTAGGTTATTTCAATAAAACTCCTTACTTTTTACACATCATATCTCTAGTTCATCTCTAGTTCTTCTCTAGTTCTTCTCTAGTTCATCTCTAATTCTGAATTGGAGATGAATTGGAGATAAATTGGAGATGAATTGGAGATGAATTGGAGATGAATTGGAGATAAAGTAGAGTAGAACATGGCATAAATATAAGAATCACTATGGCAAAACAAAAGGGGGACATAGGATCTAGAATCACGGGGATGGTTCTGCAATTGTATAAAACAAATCAGAGAACCGTTCCCCGATTCTCTGATTTCGTTCTACTGCTCATAGTTCTACAACTCTAATCAATCCTTTATTCCCCAACAACGACTTTGTCGCCTCCTGAGTGTCCGACATATTCGGGGGCGTAGGCGCATTGTGCTGTAGCGATGCCTGCGAGGTATTCTCCGGTGCGAGTCACGTAGAACTCGAGGTCGTAGGTGAGGCTTCCCTTGCGGAAGGTGTCGAAGAAAACATCGGTGAATGAATCGTGACGTGCTACATAACCTCCGAGACCGCCCATGCGGCGATAGCCTGAGAGTTGGTTGGTCGGTTCGAAGCAGGCTGGGTGCTGACTGCGAATCTGTACGAAGTCGAGGTCGCGATCGGCCTTGATGGTGAGACGTACGGTCACCTTATCGCCTATCTTCAGGGGACGGTCGAGGTCTTTTCCATCGACCATGATGCGACGTGTGATCTGCAACTCGCCTGACGACTGGTTCTTGAGGTTTGCCAGCTCTTCGTTGAACTGTGTGTAAACAGCTCCCCAAGAGATGGATGACGGTCCGCGGTCGAATGCTTCGTCGCCTGTGAGGGCTTCGGTTGATTGTACATTCAGTTGATGGATACCATTTGCGATGAGATTGTCTGCCACTTGTGTCTTCACGTATCCCAGTTGTTCGGCAAGGAACTTAGTGGTGTCGATAGGTGTGGAAAGACGTGTGCCGTCGAGCGTGAAGACAGGAAGTGTGCGGTTGCTCAGGGCTGCCTTATCCTTGTCGTTCTCAATCAGGAACTGCACTGCTCCGATTGTGTTCATTGGGTTGTCCCACTGCTGACTTTGTTTCTGACGGAGGAGCCATACCTGCATGTCGGCAAGGAGGGAGGGTCGGTCTTTACGCTCAGAGCTGCGGATGGAATTCATGGCTGCTAACTGGGTTGGAATCTTGTTGTCGCGCCATGAGTATTGTGCCTTATCGGTAGCGTAGTAGCGCCCCATGCCTGGCTTGGTGATGCTGTATTCGACTGCTGACTGCAAGAACTCATCGGCTTTCTTAGTGTGTCCGAAAGCGCGCAGGATGAAAGCGCCGTTGGACTTGCCATAGATGGTGAGTGTACGTGTCTGCTTCTCTAACTCTTTCAGGTACTCTTCGCGCATCTTCTTCAGGTCGCTGCTGATTTTGCGATCGGGTATCAGGGCGCAGAGGTAGAGGTAGCGCAGTATGCGCTCGGATGGGTAGGGCTTGATTTTCTGGCGCTTCATTTCCTGATAGTCTTTGAGGTTTTTCTTGTCGAGATAGGACATACCTTCCCTCAGCATCTGTTCTACCTGATTGTCTTCGGATGCCAGATAGATGAGGTTTTCACAAACGGCCTCTGTGATGTAATAGCTTCCTCCCATTCCGTCGAACCAGCTCCATGAGCCGTCGTTGTTCTGCAGATGTTGCAGACGCATCTTAGCGGTCTTGATGCGTAAGGTCATGAGTTGCTCGTCGAAGAAGTCGATGAGTTCGGCTCGCTGGTTCTTCTCCTTGAGTGCTTCACGTACCCAAGGCGACTCCTGCAGGTCGATGTCCTTGAGGTCTTGGTTGTTGCTGAGTTGTGCATCGCTCTCGACGGTCTGGCTCTTCAGAATCTCTTGGAAATTCGGAATCTGCTTTGCGAGACGGCTGGCAAATGTGTTGGCATAGAGCGAAGCTGCAAAGCATGGGGCATTGTCATGCTCAGGCAGTTTGATGCCTTCGAGTGCCTCGATGACGGTCCAGGAAGGATTGGTGGTGAACTCAAGTACCATACGCTTCTTGGTGGCTGTCGAACTGTTCTCGTTGAACAGGTTGTTGAGGTCCACGTTCTTGTTTTCGCCTCGATAGACATAGAACGGTGCGGTCTCTGTCACATACTTCTTCGATGAGAGTACGGGCAGGTAGTTACGTTCACCATCGGAGAAGTTGTCGCTCTCAGCTGTTATTTCACAGATAAGGAGCGGATAGCGGTCGGACACGTTGTAGTCGAAGGTCACCTGTGTGGTCTTACCAGCCTCTACGGTTACTTCCTTCTTGTCCACCCATATCTTTTCATCGCTTTCAGCATCCTTAATGATGAAGTAAACGGTGGTTGTCAGTTCCTTCTCGCTCTGGTTGATGACGCGTGAGGCGATGCTGACCTTATCGCCTTCGCGAACGAAGCGAGGCATATTGGGTTGCACCATGAAGTCTTTCTTTGCTACGATGGTCGTGTCCACATTTCCGTAGCGTACATCCTTCGTGTGGGCGAATCCCATGAACTGCCAGCGTGTGAGGCTCTCAGGAAGGGTGAAGCTGATATGTACATCACCGTTTTCGTCGGTGAGGAGGTGAGGGTAGAAGAAGGCTGTCTCGGCAAAGTTGCTACGCATCTCAACCTTTGGAGTCGCTCCTTCATCAAGACTGTTGTCTAGACCGGTAAGGCGCATCGTCTGATTGTCTCCCAAATCACCGCTGTTCCACGTGATATCGAGTCCTGCTATACGTCCCTGCAGGGCTTCGTCGACAGAGGTCATGGCCAGACCTTCGAACTCTTGCATATCGATAGTCTGTTTTGCTTCAGAGATTTCCCGAACAGGAATAGGGAGCTTTTCTACGACTACTCCTCCGTTTATATTTCTTCCAGCACCACGCAGACGCATGATGACAGGTCGCATACCTAAATAGGAGAAGTAGGATGTCAGTTCGTCATACTCTCTGTTCATCCATTCTGGCAGTTTGATGTTCCGACGGATGGAGAAGAGGGTTCTGAAGTTTCTGTTGGTTATGTTGAAATATCCACGATCGATGATAAGGTAGTTGTTGATGTAGAAGTACCAAGTGTTGCGGGCAAATTCGTCGAGCGATGCATCGTACATCGTTGCCATCATCTCGGCTGCATTCACAGGTCGGCCGTTGCGGTCCTTCACGGTCAGTATCCATGTTTCCTTCTGACCTGGTGTGAGCTTGTCGCGGAACGACTTCCATGTGAAGCGTAGATTATCGTTCGGCTTCGAATAGCTGAAAGCATATGAGGAGTTGTAGGTGTGTCCATTGCGTACATATCCCATAACGACACAGACACCGTCTCCGTATGCTCGTTGATAGTTGATGGTGAACTTATACAGCTTGCGGTCGAGTGTGAGGTATTTCCGTTCCACGACTTTGCCGTTTGCAATGACGGTATAGGATACATAGGCATCGTTTTCGAGTGGCGAGAAGTAAAACACACCTGGTTTTTCCTCAGAGAAAGAACTATTGGACATCGAAACGAAGTCGCGGTCGAACTCTGTTTGTGCTTTGTCCAGTTTACTGCCTGGGGCAATTGCTTCGTTGGAGTTGAAGATGGTGATGAGTCGTTCATCCGTGATTTCGTTGTCATGCGAGTCTTTTGCTTTGAACTCGAAGCGATAGGTGCCCATTGGAAGTGAAGGAATGACGATGTTTTGGTCGGTGGTGAATTCACCTTCGTAGAGCGCAGGGTCGTTCTTTCCTGCTTTTTGTCTGCGGACGCTATAGGTGCCACTTACGGTCAGTTCCTGATGGTTGGCATTGTAGGCTCTCACTTTGGTTGAGTTGGTCTTAGAAATGTCGCACGTTGTGTTACCATAATAGGAGAGACTGAATCCACGCTTCGATACGGCTGTGTAGAACTCAGTTGTGTGGGTTTCGCCAGCGAGGTCGGTGATATCGGCTTTCAACCGATAACGTACGATGCGATCCAACGCTGCGTTCAGTTCGTTGTCTTCGATGCGGAACGCCACTTTGGCATTTCCTTCATCGTCGGTAGTCAGCTCGCCACCATCGATTTCCTCCCATTTGGGTGAATACCAGCTGATGTAGTTGGTTTTAGCATTATATAAGGTGTATTTCACATTGGCTCCCTGAACAGGAACACCCGTGAGACTCTGGGCATTGAAGGTAACGTGTACGGAGTCGCCAAAAGCAATCTCGCGTTCAGAGTCGGTACTTTTGTTAGACACTTCGAAAGATGGACGCTTGTATTCTTCCACCTTGATGGTCTTTGTTGCGTAATCACTGAACAACGCGCCTAGTGGTTGCACGAAGTGTACTT
This sequence comes from uncultured Bacteroidales bacterium, assembly GCA_902785075.1. GTDB lineage: Bacteria > Bacteroidota > Bacteroidia > Bacteroidales > Bacteroidaceae > Colivivens. The sequence continues at coordinate 4,405 of CACZXN010000010.1, forward strand.
TGATGAGGAAATTACCTGGCAGACGGTCTTTGGGAATGTCGAAGCTGACATCTGCTGTTCCCCATTCGTTGGTCTTGACCTCCTTGGTCTCTACGTTCTGGCGGTTGACGTCTTGAAGTGTTACGTTCAAAGTAATGAACGGTATGATGCTGGAAATGTCGCCATTACTCTTATAGGCCATAATGCCGACAAGGGCTGTTTGTCCAGGACGATAGATGGCGCGGTCGGTAAAGATGTCGAGCCGTCCACGGGTTTGGCGGCCTTCATTATTGTCGATGCCCGTTACGCTGATATTTTCCGTACGGTCGTTCTCCTGAAGCATTGCGTATGCGGAGTAGTATTTACGACCGGGAACTGTGAAGGTACATTCGCCCTTTTCGTTGCACTTGAGCACTATCTGCCCATCATTAGCTGCATTGAGGCAGACGCTCGCCCCTTTGACTGGTCGGCCTGTGACGGCATCGACTACTGTGAAGATGTGCTGATGTCCAGGCAGACTTAGGTCGGTGAGGCGGATGGACGAAAGACGGAATTCTGTGATATTGCTGACATCGCCGTTCTCCAAAATTACCACATAGTGGTCGGCAGGAAGGGTCAGCTTGTCGGAGAACTCTCCATCGTAGGGCAGGTTCTGCTCGATACGAGCGCGGGTTTTCTCGTCAGTTGTGAAGATGTAGCTACGTTCCAGAATCAGTTTGCCGTCTCTCTTCAACTGTCCATTATTATTTTTACCGTTGTATTGTCGGATGATGAGTTTCGCGCCTGACATATTTTCGTAGGAAAGCTTGATGTCAAACGGGCGGTTAGCAATGACATATTCCCCCGAAGCCGAGAATGTGATACTCCCATGTAGCCTGTTGATTTCGATTTGCTTAAAGTTGTTCAGCAGTTTGGAGTCTTTATACGTTGATTGCGCTTTCCGTACAAATTCCAACAACTGGTCTTGCTTGGCTACTTTGGCTTCTTTGGCGTCGTCGTTGAACATCTGTTCTTCTAAAAAGTTTGCATATGCTAATGCGACATCGGCTTCTGCCTCTAAACCTTTCGACTCTTCCAGCAAGGCTTTCAGCGCTTTCTCGTACTTCGCTTTCGTCATTTCATCCTCGTCGAGACATTCTAGCGCCATCAAGGTGTAGGCCTCACGATTGTTCTCCTTCTTGTAGAAATCCCTGGCTTCTTCGTAGAATTTCTGATAATTGGTTCCATCCGTAGTCATTCTTGCAGCAAAGCGTGTCAGTACACTCAAGAGGTCGTGCCCATAGAGACGGCTGTCTTCGCCTAAGGTGAACAGGGGCAGGTAGTCGGATGCTTTCTCGCGCGCGAGTTCCTTTTTATCTTTTAAGCTCTTTGTGAGATACTCGTTACCCATCTTTTGGTAGTATTCCAAGCTGTCCTCGTCTTGTCGGATTGATACGTTGTTACGCATCGCCAGATAGCCGGAACCCATGATGGCATTGTAGATGGCTTCTTCCACAGGGTTGGAATAGTCGGCTGGACGGATGTCAGCAATACGGAAACTGTCTGCATCGATGGTACTCTTAGTCTCAACAATCCGAATCCACGCCTTCATCATCTGAGCGTAGTTCTTTTCTTTCCGAGCCTTGTTGTAAATCAACTGAGTTTTCTCGGTCACTTGGCGAGGAAGGTCCTTCGATGCCGCTTTTTCTACTTCTTCCCACATCGACTCATAAGTCGTTTGTGCGAATAAACCTGATAAATTCATCATACTCATCAAGATTGTCAATACGATAATTCGAGTTCTCTTATTCATATTCTTAGCGTTTTGTTGATTTTCGGGGGCAAAGATAGTACAATTCTCTATAATGACCAAACAAATTAGTTTACAAAAAATTTACATTTTCCGAATTTCGTCACTATATACGCACTTTCGTCACTTTTCCCCCATTTCATCGTGAGATAGAGTTTTGATGTAAAATTTTTTTATTTATGCTTAAATCATTGTTTTGAAACATAGAGTAAACGTTGAAAAATAATCATTAAGTTCAAGATTTTTTGCCTATTTTTGTGGGGTTTTGGAAAAGCTGGTAAATGAGTCAAAATTTTGCAGCCCCTAGGGGTAACAAAATTTTCCCTTAAGGGAAACAAAAAATCGAGTAGGTTAAAATTGGTTCACATCAATACCGATTTGAGTGCTTTACGCCGTTCCTTCCAATCGGGCATGAAGACAGACATACGTTGATAGAACTCTGAATTGTGAGCGTGAACGAATTGGTGTGTCATTTCGTGTAACACCACATATTGAACGCACTCTATCGGCACCTTCGAAAGTGCTAAATTGAATACGATGGAGCGATTGCGCACATTATAGGTTCCCCACACGCTTTTACGCCTCAAGATGCGGAAAGGAATGGGAGCACAGGCGAGTTTCGTTTGGTAGTCGTTCATATATATCGATACCACCATCGAAAGGCGCTCCTTGTAGAATGCTTGTAGGAGTGCTTCGCAAACCCTACGAGTGGAATCGGGTTTGAGGTGCAAGGTGATTGTTTGCCCATCAAACGAAACGTGAGTTTTCTCTTTGGGTAATATGGTCTGGAGATGAAGGGGGTAGGGCTTACCAAACAGCAATACCTGTTCGCCTTCGGTATAGTTGAGTTCCTTGGGTTTTGGGCGTGACTGAACTTTCTGTACAGCTTTCTGCATCCATTCGTAGCGATCGGAGAGGAAGTCGATGACGGTCTTGCGGCTTGTCCATCGAGGAGCTGTCGCACAGATAGTACCATCGGGAGGTAACACCCTCACTCGCATCATGCGTACATTGCTTTTCCAAGTGAGATGTACGCTCAGTTCATGTATTTGGATGATTTCAGTTTTGAGGTTCATCGAACGGACGGCGATAGGTGCAACCTTCTTTCCAGCGCGAACAGCCATAAGCAGTCTTTCCCTTGATGATATGACCTTCTTTGCATACAGGACAAGGGAGACCTACCCATTGATCCGCAACAGGTTGTGAGGTGGAAGAATTGGTGGCAGGCTGCTGGGGGGCTTTTTGAGCAGAAACAGTCTTTTTCTTGCGAGGTTGGAAGCCAGCAGGAGCATTTGAAGCAGATGTGGCTGTACTTGCTCGTTTCTTCTTTCCTTTGACTTCCTCCTCCATGATGGTGATGTGGCGATTCGTGTTATCTGCTCGCACGGTATTCACGATGTCTGTCACCATCTGCTTGAGTTCAGAGATGAATTGAGGAGCACTGTAGTCGTGGTGTTCAATCTGTCGTAGTTTCTTTTCCCACATACCAGTCAGTTCGGCACTCTTCAATAGTTCCTCGTGAATCAATCCAATGAGTTCTACACCAGTAGGGGTAGCAACCAAGGACTTGCGTTCCTTGCGAATATAACGCCGTTTAAAGAGTGTCTCAATAATTGCCGCACGAGTAGATGGACGTCCAATACCATTTTCTTTCAGTGCATCTCGCAGTTCTTCATCATCGACAAACTTGCCTGCAGTCTCCATTGCACGTAACAATGTGGCTTCTGTGTAAGGTTTGGGTGGTGTGGTCCATTTGTCCATCAGCGACGGCTCGTGGGGACCAGATTCCCCAACCGTAAATGCAGGAAGGGTCTTCTCTGTTGCTTCGTTATTCTCGTTGTTCTCACTATTATCAGCAGAAGAACTGTCTTCTACCCCTTCATTCTTTTGTGATTGATAAATGACACGCCATCCTGGGTCGGTAATTTGCTTACCTGTAACTTTGAACTCAACGTCGCCTGCTTTACCCAACACTGTTGTCGTGAGAAACTTACAATCGGGATAAAAAGCAGAGATGAAAGCACGAGCAACCAAATCGTACACACGTTTCTCAAAGTCAGACAGATTCTGAGGAGGTACCCCTGTAGGAATGATTGCATGGTGGTCAGTTACCTTGGAAGAATCAAAAAACTTCTTGGATTTCGGCAGTTTCTTTCCTTCAAGCGGTTGCGTAAATTGTTCATATCCACGTAGCCCTTTCAGTATTTTCGGGCATTTTGGATAGATGTCGTCACTTAAGAATGTAGTGTCAACACGTGGGTATGTAGTGAATTTCTTTTCGTAGAGGCTTTGAATGGTTTGTAATGTCTGATCGGCCGACATGTTAAATTTACGATTACAATCGACTTGTAGGGATGTTAGGTCGTACAGGCGTGGAGGAGCTTCGGTACCTTTCTTGGCAGATACATCGGTGACCTCAAACGGATAGTTGCGTACTTTCTCTAAGTATTCCAAACCTTCCTCTTGGGTGGTAAACTTGCCTTTTGTTGCTTGGAAGGTGGTATCACGGTAAATGGTAGAAAGAATCCAATATTGTTCGGGCACGAAATTCTCAATCTCCTGTTGACGTCGAACAATCATAGCGAGGGTAGGAGTCTGAACGCGTCCGATTGAGAGAATTTGACGATTCTGACCATACTTCATCGTGTAGAGTCGTGTTGCGTTCAATCCTAATGTCCAATCTCCGATAGCACGACTCAATCCTGCTTCGTAAAGTGATTGGTATTCCGACTGGTCCTTTAACGCATTAAATCCTTCTCGGATAGATTCCTCCGTAAGCGAACTGATCCATAAACGTTTTACTGGACATTTTGCGCCTGCTTTCTGCATAACCCATCGCTGTATGAGTTCTCCTTCCTGACCAGCATCACCGCAGTTGATGATTTCGTCAGCACTTTGCATCAGTTTCTCAATGATAGCGAATTGCTTCTTTACTCCTTCATCATCTTTCAGGCGTATGCCAAATCGTTGTGGAATCATAGGCAAATCCCACAAATCCCAATGTTTCCATCGGGCATTGTACTCATCAGGCTCTTTGAGTTCACAAAGATGTCCGTAAGTCCATGTAACTTGGTAACCATTTCCTTCGATATAGCCTTGCTTAGTAGTTTTGGCTCCAAGCACATTTGCTATATCTTTCGCAACACTGGGTTTTTCGGCAATACAAACTATCATTTCTTCAAAATGGCATCACGACATTGTTCCATCAGCCACTTAGGCGTTGATGTGGCTCCACATATTCCGACTGATTTGGCTCCTTCGAACCAAGTATTATTGATTTCCGATGCATCCTCAATCATGTGGGACTTAGGGTTGACTTTCATGCATTCTGAGAACAGCACCTTTCCGTTGGAGCTCTTCTTACCGCAAACAAAAAGTATCACATCATGCTGTTCTGCAAACTCACGAATGCGTGGCATGCGGTTTGCTACCTGGCGGCAGATGGTGTCGAAATAGTTGAATTCAGCACCGTCTTGCATGTGTTCACGGATGTAGCTCACGATTTCACGGAATCCTTCAAGCGACTTCGTGGTTTGGGAGTAGAGCTGTATGTTTCTGGAGAAGTCGAGTTGCTGAGCATCTTCTAGGTTTTCAATAACGATGGCGTTACCCTCAGTCTGTCCTACAAGTCCTTTCACCTCTGCATGTCCGTTCTTCCCATAGATGACAATTTGCTTTTTGTGATCTGGGTCGGCATCGTAATCGGCTTTAATACGTTTCTGGATATGTAAAACAACAGGACATGTGGCATCGATAATCTGGATGTTCTGCTTCTCTGCCTGTCTGTAGGTTGAAGGAGGCTCACCATGTGCACGGAGCAGGAGTTTGGTGTCATGAAGTTTCGTCAAGGAATTCGTGTCAACACTAATCAGCCCCAATGCTTTCAAGCGCTCACACTCACGTCCGTTGTGAACGATGTCACCTAGACAATAGAGTGGTGAGCCTGATGCGCTCAACTCTTCCTCTGCTTTCCGGATGGCGGTCGTCACTCCGTTGCAGAATCCCGATCCGTTATCAATCTCTATCAGCATCTTATGCGTTAATCGCTTGGTTGAACTTTTCTAATAACCATTGATTCTGCTCATCTTTTGTCATGAACGAATTGTCGAGAACGAGTGCATCATCGGCTTTGCGTAGCGGATTTACTTCACGATGAGAGTCGATATAGTCACGTTCCTGTACATTCTTCAGTATTTCATCGAAGTCAATGTCGGTTTCGCCTTTACCGATGAGTTCATCGTAACGACGTTTGGCTCGCACTTCTGCAGATGCAGTCACGAATATCTTCAGCTCTGCATTTGGGAATACAGCTGTTCCGATATCACGCCCGTCCATCACAATACCCTTTTCCTTACCCATCTGTTGTTGTTGAGCAGTGAGTACCTCGCGAACAAATGGCAAAGCAGCGATAGGACTGACATTGTTTGACACTTCCATCAGACGGATCTCATGTTCCACAACTTCCCCATTGAGACAAGTCAGTGGAAGATTGGTGTCTGGGTCGAGTTTGAAACTGATGGTCACATCCTTAAGTGCAGCTTTCAAACCGTTTTCATCGATACCTTCGGGTGTGATAAAACGATTGCGGAGCGCAAAGAGAGTGACTGCGCGATACATGGCGCCTGTGTCTACGTAAATATATCCTACTTGCTTGGACAACCATTTGGCCATTGTACTTTTTCCACATGATGAGTGGCCGTCTAGTGCTACAATAATCTTAGAATGCATAGCTTGCGTTGATTAATAATGATGAGGCTGCTACATGATATTTGCCGTAAGCAAGCCCGACTTTAAATTTCTTTATGGACAAGCCTGCTCCAAGTGAAACGCCTGCCCAGTGGCTGCTGTCCTGTATCTTCATTTCTTTTGACCTGCGAGGATTGAAACCTACAGCTACCCACGTTGTGTTTGAAGGGAAGATGTCTGCTCCAAATGTGAGGTGATGGATGGGCTTTTTGACATCCCAATTTGTGAGTTTGTCAAAGGTGACAGAAATCCTGATAGGGGCGTTCTCAAAGTCTTTTGAGACACCCAACGCCAGATTAAACGGTAGTTTTTCGTGTGTCTCGTAGAGTGCATCAACCTGACCACCAAGATTCTGTGCAACCAAACTGAATGACCATCCACGTTCGGGTGTGAAATAATTCAAACCCAAATCAACGGCAAGAGCCGTAGAAGAGAAATCACCATAGTTTGATAGCAGTACTTTTCCTTGCACACCTCCAGAGAAGTTGTCGCTAAACAGGTAAGAATATCCTAATTGGATATCAATGTCCTTCGCAGAAAAAGACCCTATGTTGTTAAAGTTGGCATCTGTTTCAGTCATCTTACCATAATTCAGCATCTGGGCACCTATGGCCCAGGTTCCACGTTCACCCATTCGTTTTACAAATGCTGCACCAAGTTTGTTCGTACTTGAGATGTAGGATGTAAAGTTGAGGTTTAGGGTCTTGTCTGATGTGTTGACAACTAATGCCGGATTGGTAAACATTAACGAAGCATCATCGTCAATGATGCTGATATTATTGCCTCCTAAAGCGGCTGCGTGTGCCGATGTTGGTATCTCAAGAAACTGGTATCCTGTATTACCTTCCTGTGCATTGACTCCTGTGCATGATAGGATGAAAGTACACAGAATCCCCCAATTTTTAGTTACCTTATTCATATACATTCGTGTTATGCATTAACTGATAGTATTCTTCAAGCAATTTGTTAGCAGCTACGAACGAAGTCATCTGGCCGCCTAACACCAGATTTTCCATCTCTGGAATCATCGAACTGATATGCTCGTTGAAGAAGAAATTGTTTTTTAGATGTTCGTTGATACTTTCATACATCCAATATTTGGCTTGTTCGTTGCGTCGATATTGGAAGTAACCTGATTCCTTGGTTTTCTCTACATAATCGAATACCATCTTCATGACTTTGTCGATGTTCAACTCGTAGAAACCAGAGTAGCAGAGTACTTCTGGGACTAAACCGCTATCTGGAATTGGAAACAGATGGAGCGCATTGCGGAAATGGCTTGCTGCAAGTTCGGCTTTATCCACGTTGTTACCGTCAGCTTTGTTAATAACTATTCCATCAGCTATCTCCATGATACCACGCTTGATTCCTTGTAATTCATCGCCCGTTCCTGCCAACTGAATGAGCAGGAAGAAATCAACCATAGAGTGACAGGCAGTTTCGCTTTGACCAACACCTACAGTCTCAACGAAAATCTTGTCATATCCGGCTGCTTCACATAGGATGATTGTTTCACGTGTCTTTCTTGCAACTCCTCCCAGAGATCCAGCTGTAGGCGAAGGGCGAATGAATGATTTCGGATGAATGGCCAGTTTTTCCATGCGGGTCTTGTCGCCCAAAATACTTCCCTTTGTTTTTTCGCTAGATGGGTCGATGGCAAGAACTGCCAATTTGCCACCATATTTTTCCAGTACATGAATGCCGAATGCATCGATACTTGTGGATTTCCCAGCACCAGGAACACCAGAGATTCCGACTCTGATGGAGTTACCTGCGAATGGTAAGCATTTCTCAATCACTTCCTGAGCGATACGTTGGTGGTCGGGCAATGTGCTTTCCACTAATGTAACTGCTTGACTGAGCCGGGTAACATCACCTTTCAAAATCCCTTCGACGTATTCTGCGGGGGTGAAGAGTTTTGTGCGTTTTTTACGCATACTCTTCAGGTATGGATTCACCATCTCCTGATGATCTACTCCTGCATTAACCGTTAGTCCTTCGTATTCGGCACTATTTTCTGGATGCTCCATATTTGATTAAACAATGTATGTTTTGATATCAACGAATTGTTCTTCACACCTTATTATATATAACAAACAGGGTAGTAATACGCCTTTGTCATAAGGTGTTTTTGTCGATGAGAATTATTTCTGATCGATTATCTTAATCTTCTCTTTGATTTCCTTTAAGTCTGCTTTGAGTTTGTCAACTTTATGATTCAAATCATCAATGAGACTGCTACTCTTGGTTCCCTTGGACAGATTAAGGAATCCGAGATTATTTTCGTAGGTTTTGATTTCTTGTTCCAATATTTCTGCTTGTCGAGCCAAGCGATCGCGCATGCGGTCTCCTCCCCCTTCGCTAACAACATTCTTAAATTGTTCTACACGACGTTTAGCAGCTGACTCGCCAAGGAAGTCGTAAAGACGATCCATTTGGGCGCGGAGTGCTTGGAATACCTTATCCTTCTCTTTGAAAGGAACATGCCCAATCTCATTCCATTCTGCTTGTGCGTCTTTTAGTTGCTGTCTGAGGTCAGGAGTCTCTTCTGGAATAATGGCTGCTAAGCGTGCTACTATAGCCTTCTTCTTGTTGAGGTTCTCGATTTGCTCTCCATGTTGTGATGAAGTATTGGCTTTCTTTGCCTCAAAGAACTCGTCGCAAGCAGCACGGAAACGATTCCAAAGTGTCGTGCTGTGTTTCTTTGGAATCGGACCGATACCGTTCCATTCTTTCTGCAGCGCAATCAGTTCGTCAGCTGTTTTCTTCCAATCAGTACTTCCTTTCAGAGCCTCTGCTTTCTCCACCAGTTCCATTTTCTTCTTGAGGTTGTCGCTCATGTTCTCGCGCATTCCTTTAAAATATTCTGCTTTTTTGGTAAAGAAAGCATCACAAGCAGCACGGAAACGATCGTAGATCTTTTGGTTCATCTTATGAGGAGCGAAACCGATGGTCTTCCATTTTGCCTGAAGTGCCATAATCTTTTCGCTCATGTCGTTCCAGTCAGCAAACGACTTCAATGCATCGAGGTCGTAACCTTCGATGATTTCACAGATAGCAGTTTTTTGGTCAAGGTTCTGGTTTTCTTCTTCCTTGCGCGACTCAAAATATTCCTGATGGCGTTTGTTGATAATTGTTGATGCATCCTTGAAACGATGCCAAATCTCTTCGCGTAATTCACGGCTGACAGGACCTATCTCGCGGAACTGCTGATGCAGGTTCTGCAACTGACGGAACGAACCGATGATGTCATCACTCTCTGTCAGTTTCTCTGCAGCTTCGCAAAGAGCAGTCTTCATTTCAAGGTTCTTCTTGAAATCGTAAGCTCTGAACTCATTGTTTAACTTCAGGGTGTCATAGAATTTCTCTACGTTTGCCTGATAGGTTTTCCAAAGTTCTGTTGATTTTTCTGCAGGTACGTCCTTGATGCTGTTCCATTCGTTTTGCAGTTCGCGGAACTCATTATATGATTTATTTACTTCATCAGGATTATCGAGAATGAGTTTGATTTTCTCGATGATACGCAGTTTCTTCAGATAGTTTTCCTCTTTTAGCTGCTCCAGTGCTTTGTGTTGAGCAGCTCTTTTCTCACGTACGATAGCAAATTCTTCCTTGAACAACTGTTCTGTTGGGTCGATGGCTGGAGTGTAGGCCTCAGGGTCGCCACCTTCTTCGATATACTGCTTGTATGCAGTTTCGCTTTCCGACTTGATGATTCGGTAGAAATGACTTTTCAAAAGGTCTACTTCCTGACGGCTGATTTCTTCGTCACTTTCAGCAATTTGCTTCATCCGTTCGATGATTCCTTCTTTCGTCGAAGGGATGTCAAACTCTACTTCTTGTTCTTCCTCTGGTTCTGCCTCAGCTGTTTCGTTTTCAGCATCTTCTGCTTGTGTTTCTTTGACAGGTTCATTTTCTTCTACAGCAGGTTCTGTCTCTGCTACAGATGCTTCAGCAGGCTCAACAGGAGTTTCTTCTGTTTCAACGACAGCTTCCGTAGATGTAGCGATTTGCTCTTCTACTGTTTCAGTTGTAGCTGTTGTTTCTGTATCAACTTCTTCAGATTTGATTACAGGTTCATTGTTTAATAATTCTTCCATATCGTTATATTTTAGTTATTGATTCCATATTATCCTAATAACTCATTGATCGTGTAGATATATACCACAGCCATTGGAATTGCAAGCAAGGAACTGTCGAATCGATCAAGCATTCCTCCATGTCCAGGCAGAATCTTTCCTGAGTCCTTGATGCCTAATTTGCGTTTGATGAGCGATTCCACTAAGTCTCCCCATGTTCCGAAGCCAATGACCACTAATGCAAGTCCTCCCCAAGCAAGATGGTTATAAAGCCTGTTCTCAGAAAAGTCTTGACTATAGAAAGCGATTATTTGCGAAACAACCACAGCGGTGATAATGGCTGCGATGCATCCTTCCCACGATTTCTTTGGAGAGATGCGTGGGAATAACCGATGACGTCCTAACCAAGTGCCGAATCCGTAAGCTGCTGAATCTCCAAACCAGATGAATACAAACACGCCAAGTACAAACATTGGGTTATAGACCACTCCGGCTTTGACGGAGATGAATGCTAGCGTGTTAAGCAAAGCAAATGGTAAAGCAATGTAGAGTTGGGACATCATTGTGAGAGCCCAGTTCATCAGGACGTTATTATTGGGGAAATAGAGTTCTACAATCAGCAGGTACACTAATGTAATCAAGTAGGGAATGAATATCTCTGCTCCTGCGATGTTGGCGTTGAATGCCATAATAGCACCAAACAGATAGACGGATGCTATGGGTGTGATGAAACGGTTGAGTTGACAGTCTTGATACTTGTTCATCAACGAACAGAATTCCCAAGTCGTAAGGCCTGAGAATAAGGCAAACAGGATGCCAAAACTGAATGGATGCCAAAGAACACATCCGATGACAATCGCAACAAATGCTAATCCTGTAATGGAGCGTATGATCAAGTTTCTTTTCATTCTTTTATGATTAATCCTTGTGACCAAGCCTTAAGGTTTGAGTTACCAACCAAAGAGGGTTTTCTCCTGAGAGTCGGCTGCGTCGGAAGTTGGATGAGATGGTGTCTCTGGGGCTTTTTCTTCTGCAGGTTTTTCTTCTGCAGGTTTTTCTTTGCTCTCTGGCTGTGCAGGAGCTATATATTGAATATCCTCTGGTTGTTCTGTTGATTTGTCTTCTGTCGTCTCGATGGGGTCAAGCAGTTCGAATGGTTCCATCGCATCAGTATCATCAGGATTTGCTTCTGTGGCAGTTTCCTCGATGTCTTTTTGCACAGCTTGAGCTACGATGCCTTCGTTCATTGATGGTGTCTCGTGAGTAGTGACTTTCAGCTCATGAAACTGTTTCGGCTCATGCTTTTCTTCCTTTGGCTGACCATTCTCACCCGCTTTGTCTTTTGCAAGTTCGCCTTTCTTTGCTTTCTCGACGACTGCTTCTACGACCTTTTTGCGGATAAACTCTTCGTTCTCTGCGCTGTGGTCGGTGCCATCGTTGCTTGACGGTGGGGTGATTTGCGCATTCGCAGCAAGGATTTCCTCTGTGCGTGATACCCATGGACGTTTGCCGAAAATGCGCTCTACGTCCTCAGCATAGATCACTTCTCTGTCTATCAGTAGTTGAGCTAACTCTTCATGACCTTCTTTGTGTTCGGTTAGAATCTGCTTAGCACGCGCATATTGTTCGGCAATCAGTTTCTTCACTTCTTCGTCGATTAATTGTGCTGTGTGTTCACTATATGGTTTGGTGAAAGCATACTCCTCGTTATTATAATAACAGAGGTTAGGGATAGCTTCGCTCATACCTGCATAAGCAATCATACCATACGACCGTTTTGTGACTTTCTCTAAGTCGTTCATAGCGCCTGTGGATATCTTGCCGATGCATAGTTCCTCAGCTGCACGTCCGCCGAGAGTTGCACAGATATCGTCCAGCATCTCTTCTTTCGTCGTGATTTGTCTTTCCTCGGGCATATACCAAGCGGCTCCTAATGCTTGTCCTCTTGGTACAATTGTCACTTTCACTAAAGGATTGGCATATTGGCAGAACCAGCTGATGGTAGCATGTCCGGCTTCGTGTAGAGCAATAGCCCGCTTTTCGTCTGCTGTCATCACCTTTGTTTTCTTCTCCAATCCTCCGATGATTCTGTCAACAGCATCGAGGAAGCATTGTTTGTTGACCCAGGCACTATTGTTGCGAGCTGCAATGAGTGCTGCTTCGTTACATACATTTGCGATATCTGCACCCGAGAACCCTGGTGTTTGGCGAGCCAACATGTCTACGTCGACAGTTTCGTCAATTTTGATAGGACGTAAGTGTACATTGAATATTGCTTTGCGCTCATTGAGGTCTGGTAAATCTACATGTATCTGACGATCGAAACGTCCAGCACGTAGAAGTGCTTTGTCAAGTACGTCTGCGCGGTTGGTTGCCGCAAGGATGATAATTCCGCTATTTGTGCCGAATCCGTCCATCTCTGTGAGCAACTGATTGAGGGTGTTCTCGCGTTCGTCATTTCCTCCTATGCTGGCTTTGTTTCCACGAGCACGACCGATGGCATCAATCTCGTCAATAAAGATGATGCAAGGCGATTTCTCTTTCGCCTGTTGGAACAAATCGCGTACTCGGCTTGCTCCAACACCTACGAACATTTCAACGAAGTCCGAACCCGACATTGAGAAGAATGGTACGTCTGCTTCGCCAGCTACTGCTTTGGCCAGCAAGGTCTTTCCTGTTCCTGGAGGTCCTACAAGCAAGGCTCCCTTCGGAATCTTACCTCCTAATTCTGTGTATTTCTTAGGATTCTTTAAGAAGTCGACAATCTCATGCACCTCACGTTTCGCCTCAGTTTGTCCTGCAACATCTTTGAAGGTAACCTTGGTGGTCGTGCCATTTTGATCGAATAGTTTTGCTTTCGACTTTCCGAAGTTGAAGATGCTGCCTCCCATGCCTCCACCTCCCATGCGGTTCATGATGAAGAACCAGAACACAACTAAAAGAATCAGTGGCCCGATCTGAAGAAGAATGTTCCACAACGTGTTGTCGTCACGTTCGTAACTGACTTTTCCGCTGAATTTGCCATGAAAGCGAGCAGAGTCAATCTTGTTCTCCAAGCTAGTTACAGAACCAAATTCTACGACAGGAATTCGTGGTGTCTGCTGCTTGCTTACATCACCGTAAATATACTTCTCGCCTTTTGTGTCAACGCTGAATTTCAAGGTCAGGTAATCTTTGTTGACCATGATTTCCTTTACGAATCCGCTGTCAAGGCATGCTTGGAAATCGGTATACGACAGTTGCTTAGTTGAGCTGTTGCCCGATTTTGTCAGGAAAACATAAGCAATTCCTGCCAATAGGAACAAATAGAGCCAACTGAGGTTAAATCTAGGTTTGCGCATCTTGCTCGATGCATTATTATTCTGTTTTGTATCTTTTGCCATTTTCGTCGTTTTTAGAATTCTGCTCACTAGGGTCTTCTTCTTTCTCTGCTGTTTGCATTAAATCAATCCTCGTTTGGAATATCTGTCAGGTCAGCATCTTCCCACAGATTGTCAATGTCGTAGAATTGTCGGTATTCAGGTACGAACACGTGTACAACAATGTCAGCATAATCCATTGCTATCCAAAGACTGTTACGCTGACCGTCCACAGTCAGAGGGCGGGCATCTCTCTTCTCGCGCATCATGTCTCCTACTGATTCTGCTATTGCGTGTACTTGGTTAGGTGTGTTTCCTTCACAAATCACCAGATAATTGCAAATCGTATCATCAATCTTCGATAAGTCTACCACACGGATATTCCTTCCCTTTTTCTCTTGAATGCCGTCAACAACGGTCTTTACGAATTTGTTCAATCTCTTCATTCTAATGCAAATTTGGTACAAAGATAGCAAAAGACAATCGAATTACAAAATAAATTAGCATTTATTTTCATTTGACTATGTCGATTTAAAACATCAAAGGCGAATTTTTGTGTTTGGTTTAGTCAAAGAGGGCAAAAGTTGAGTGATTTTTTTGTTTCCTCTAAGGGAAAAACTTGCAGCCCCTAGGGGTAACATTTGCAGCCCCTAGGGGTAACATTTGCAGCCCCTAGGGGGAAACACTTGTAACCTCTAGGAGGAAACACTTGTAACCTCTAGGGGGAAACACTTTCAGCCTATAGGAAATATGTCGGATTTTTGTCTATACCATTGAAACAAATGTTTATTATCACAAAAACAAAGGGAAACTCTGTGAAAGTTCCCCTTTTATGCCTAATTTTTTTAAGTAAAGTCCTTACAAAGCAATTCTGCTTGTAAACATAATGTAACCGACTCTGCGATCGTATCCGAATGCTCTTTCTGCATCTTTTGAGAAGAAGTTGTGGAATGGTGTAGAGACTTGAATCAAATACTGTTGCTTTTCACCACTGGGGGTAAACGAATAGGAGACGTCAAGACCCCAACCGCCACGCAACATGTCTTTCTTTGGGCCAGCCATTCTGCCTCCGCTTCCTGTGAGTATGTCATAGAACATACCTACCTCTAAAGCGTGACTGTTTCCTTTGCCAGCAACCAAACCAAATCGTGGCTGGATGTAGTTTGCACGGATACCGTTAAATTGCTTGAAGACGACTTCTTGGCTCTTATAATAGGCTCCTGCGTAAAGTCCTATGAATGTAGGTTTCCACGAAGCATCAATACCGATTCCATAGTCGCCCAATCGTGCAATTGGGTTGCTGAAGGCACGATGATAAGGGCTGTAGATTTCAGTTGGACCTCCAAAACCTGATTTCTTTACACTGAAAGGAAATACCAAATCAGCAGTTGGAATAATTCTGTTTGCTAAACTTGATTCGTCGTCTCCATCGAAAACGAATTCTTTTGTTGTAACTGCTACAGCATCCCAAAGAAGCGTAGTAAAGTAGTTGGTCGACCAAGCACGCGTATCGATTGTCCATTCGTCTTGTGCCGATACGTTGGTAGTGAAAAGTACTGCCAGTACGATAGATGTAATTAATTTTCTCATTCCTTTATTGTTTTAAGTTGGTTCGTTCTATATGCTGCAAAGATAGTAATTCTTTACTAATTCACAATGCAAAAAAATGAAAAAATGCAAAAAAAGTAAAAATAGAGTGGACTTTTTTGTGTTTTTATGGTTATTCTTTGTTCGTTGGAGTAATACTTTCGGTAAATATGGGTTGATAACCTATCTGCGCAAGGATATGAGTGATGGCCTCTTTGGCAAACAGGATAGCTTTCTGACGATTCTCAAGGGTGTCAAATTGTGTGCGTATCTGTTGTTCTACCTTCGTTTTCAAAGGAGTGATAGACGGAAGCGCTTCTTTCCAGTAGGATTCGTCATCTGATATGAATTGAGACGACTGTGTTGATGCTACATATTCCAACTCAGGCATCCTAACCTCCATCATGTGATTCTCTTTTGGGGTATATCCAACCTTGCTGAGGTCAATCTTATAACTGACCTTCTGTCGTAGAATCTGTACGCATGAGTGCTCTTCAGGAAACAATCCAAGGTGATATTCCATTTGCTGTTGTGTGGTGAAATCTTCAATAACGGAAGTTGCGACATAAAGGTCGTTTTTGGGTAGCACCTTCAGGATGGCATTAGGCGTTTCCTCGATGATTATATCGCTTTCAGCATTGCTGGCACACTTGCTCAAGATGACAATGAGCAAGATGATGATTGACAAGATGCCAATCAGAATCAGTAAAGCCGTGCTTTTCAGCAGTTTAGATAAAATATCTTTCATGTTCCTAATTTCTAATTGTACATCCTTCGAATCCTAAACTGACAGCAAGAGAATTGAGTAGGGTTTGGGCGTTGTTCCTGATTTCATGTCCTACCAATTCTTGAAAATCTTCCTTCATTACTGCTTCGTAAGCTTGAGAGCGTATTTTCTCAATGGTTTCATGTCCCACTTGGTCGCGTAATCCTGTCGAAATACATACGACCTTATCGTAATCGACTGAGGTTTCATAGCCAGCATCGATGACTTTTGGTTGGGGAAGAGTGACTTCTATGACTCGAAGGCTGTCGTTCACTTTTACGTTCTCAAGGGTCATATCGCGCAGGTCATAACCATACTTGATTTTGACTTCAACAGGTACGATGCATTTACGCTCTCCATATTTCCAAGTTGAAGGGTCTGCCAGAGAAAAATGCTCATGACGATTACTGTCATAGTATGCAATCTTCCGAATAGTCACTTCAGTCGCTACTAAATCTGCTTCTTGCCGAATCGTGGACAAGATAGAGGTCGGCGTTGGTGGCTGAGCCTCATTCCTCTTCTCGAATAACCAACTGAAGCTAATGATGGCAAGAATACAGATGATTGTAGTCAGAATGATGATTGATCGTTTGTTCATGAACTTACTTGCACTTTTATGATGCAAAAATACAAAATATTTATCATTTGCCATTTACTGGTAGTCGTTTTTATGTGGTTTTTCCTTTTTTTCAATCTTTCAATTTCCCCATTTTTCATTTTTTTATTACCTTTGCGCTGTGTGAATGACTAAAAGGTGGGTTTTTGCCTATTTGGACAATAAAACGACTGATCATACGTTTTAGGTAGCATGAAGTGGTTCGAACGCATAAAAAATGTAAAACTATTGCTGATTATTGTGGCAATTATTATTGCTATTGCTTCTTTGCTTACTTCCAAGTACTTGATTGACGATTTGAAGAATGAAGAGTTGAACAAGATGGAAGTATGGGCAGAAGCGATGCGTTCATTGAACCAAGCCGACGAAAATACTGATATCAATCTCGTGTTGAAAGTGCTGAATGGAAATAACACCATTCCTGTTGTCGTGCTTGATAAGGATGGAGAAGTGCAGACTTCTCGTAATTTGGGGAAGGAATTTAAAGATGATGAAGATTCTATCCCTGAAATCAAGTTAATGGCAAAAGGCATGAAACAAGCGGGACAGACGATAAGAATTAATCTTGATGAGGCAGACGACTATATAGAAATATGCTATGATGAATCGTTGATGTTGAAACGTCTGGCTGTATATCCATATATACAATTAGGTGTGGTCATCATTTTCGTCTTGGTTGCTTTATTTGCTTTGTTTGCTTCAATGAAGGCTGAACAAAATAAGGTGTGGGTAGGTCTGTCGAAGGAAACTGCTCATCAATTGGGTACGCCTATCTCATCCTTGACTGCTTGGACAGAGGTATTGCGAGAAACCTATCCTGATGATGAAATGTTGCCAGAGATGGAAAAGGACGTACGTCGTCTTGAGCGTATTGCTGAGCGATTCTCAAAGATAGGTTCTATCCCTGAACCAAAAGAGGTTGACGCCAAGGTAGTCATCAACCGAGTTGTTGAATATATGACTCGACGGACCTCCAATAAAGTTACGATACTGACACATTTCCCTGAACAGCGTATCGAGATGAAGATGGTTGCTTCGCTGTTCGAATGGGTTTTGGAGAATCTTTGTAAGAATGCTGTAGATGCGATGAATGGTACAGGTCGTATAGACATCACTGTACAGGATTGGGGAGATATGATTGTGTTGGAGGTTTCTGATACGGGTAAAGGTATGCCTAAGAGCCATTTCAAGTCGGTATTCAAGCCTGGTTTCACCACAAAGGCGCGTGGTTGGGGGCTTGGGCTTTCATTAGCAAAGCGTATTGTAGAGGAATATCACAAGGGCAGGATATTCGTCAAGAATTCTGAGGTGGGGAAGGGTACGACTTTCCGCATCGAATTGCCCAAAGGCCTATAAAGGTCAATAATCCGTTAAACATCAGCATTTCGTAGCCGAACTTATACCCTGTTAGGGATAGGGTGGTTGCATCGATAACGTAGCAGATGATAGGTGATGCAATTGCTACGTATGGGGTCCATTTGTCTTTTACTCTCCATTTGGTGAACATGCCAAACGCAAACAATCCCAACAGAGGTCCGTAAGTATAGCTTACGAGTGTGTAGATGAGGTCCATCACGCTTCCGCTACCTATCGCATTGAAGGCAAGTGTACATAGTAGAAAGGCAATCATCATAAAAAGGTGTACACGTTTTCTGATTCGCTCGTCCTTTTCCTTTTGTATGATATCGACACAGAATGCTGTTGTGAGGGCTGTCAATGAAGAATCTGCACTCGAAAAGGCGCTCGCTACGATACCTATTCCAAAGCAAATCATCGCTACTTGTCCCAATGTGCCAGACATTACGATGTCTGCAAGCAGTGCATCTCCTTTAGCAGGAACTTCCATCCCTAATTGTCCATAGAGCATTAGTAGGAGTACTCCAAGTGCCAGAAATAGTAAGTTGATGGGTACGAACATGACACCATAGCTACACATGTCTTTCTGTGCAGCTTTCAGGTTCTTACACGTCAGGTTCTTCTGCATCATATCCTGATCTAAGCCCGTCATCACAATGACTACGAAGATACCGCTTAGGAATTGTTTCCAAAAGTTTTGTTTCGAGGTCCAATCGCCGAACTCAAATATCTTTGAATGTGGGTCGTTCCATACAGCAGTGAAAGCTTCTGTAGATGATATGTTGAGCATTGAGCATACCTTGAACAAGATGATGCAGAGTGCGGCAATAAGTATGAAAGTTTGCAATGCGTCTGTCCATACAAGTGTACGAATTCCATTTCTTCTCGTGTATGCCCATATAAACAAGAGTGTAATGATAGCTGTTGCGATATAAGGGATGCCATATTGGTCGGCAATACATGTTTGTAGAATCTGAACAACTACATAGAATTTTGCTGCAGCACCTAGCAGTTTTGAGAGGATGAAGAATGAAGAACCTGTCTTGTAGCTGGTTGTTCCGAATCGGTGGTTCAGGTATGTGTAGATAGATGTAAGGTTGAGTTTGTAGTAGAGCGGAAGTAATACGAATGCTACAATGATGTAGCCTACAATAAATCCCAGACACATCTGTATGTAGGTCATGTCTGTCGTCATTACCCATCCAGGCACACCTATGAAGGTCAGCCCGCTGATGGAGGCTCCTATCATTCCGAATGCTACAAGGGGCCAAGGCGATTTGCGTTCTCCACGAAAGAAAGCATCATTGCTGCCCTTACCTGTCAGGCGGGACACAATCATCAACAGGGCGAAATATATAAGGAGCGCAATTAGCATTCAGTCCCCCTTTGCTTCTTTAAGAATTCTACACAGGCATCGTGTTCGTTAGGTATGATGCCGTCGAGTATAGCGTCCTTCATGGCATTCTTCAGTATGCCCACCTCGCGGCTTGGCTGCAAGCCGAACATCTGCATGATTTCTTCACCGTCAACTGCAAATTTCATGTTGCGAATGCGGTCTTTCTCCTCAATGGCAACTAACTTCTCTTTTACCAAAGCGAAGTTTTGACGGAATTGCTGTTTGCGCACTTCGTTCTTGGAAGTGATATCGGCATTACAGAGCAGCATCAAGTCGTCAATATCGTCGCCTGCCTCAAGCAGCAGACGTCGTACGGCTGAGTCGGTCACCTCATCGTCTGCAATAGCGATAGGCCGCATGTGCAATCCTACGAGTTTCTCCACATATTTCATCTTCTCATTCATTGGCAGTTTCATCCTGCGGAATATCTGTGGCACCATCTTCTCGCCGATGTAGTTGTGATTGTGAAAGGTCCATCCTAACGTGTTGTCCCAACGTTTACTTTTCGGTTTGCCAATATCGTGAAGCAAGGCTGCCCAGCGAAGCCATAGGGCCTTGTCAGAGTCTCTCTCCTTAGTGGCCTTCGCTACATTATCTAGCACTTCTAATGTGTGATAGAAATTGTCCTTGTGGGCACGTCCATTGCGGGTTTCTACCCCTTCAAGGGCGTATAGCTCTGGGAAGATGATTTCTAGCAATCCACAACGTTCCAAGTCGATGAAACCCTTTGATGGAGTCGTTGAGAGGATGATTTTGTTCAGTTCCTCTGCGATTCGCTCTCCCGATATGATTTTGATGCGTTCCTTGTTGCGCTCAAGTGCGTCAAAAGTCTCGTCCTCGATGAAGAAGTTGAGTTGGGTGGCAAACCTGATACAGCGCATCATCCTCAATGGGTCGTCGCTGAAGGTGATGTCTGGGTCTAGTGGGGTAGCGATGATACCGTCCTCCAAGTCATACAATCCGTCGAAGGGGTCAACAAGTTCGCCAAATCTCTTGCTATTCAGGCATAGCGCCATCGCGTTGATGGTAAAATCACGACGGTTCTGATCGTCCTCGATAGTTCCGTCCTCAACGACAGGTTTTCGCGAATCGTGGCTATAGCTTTCCTTTCTGGCTCCAACGAACTCAATCTCCATCTCTCCGTGTTCTTTACTTCTGACCTTGATTTGAGCAGTTCCGAAGTTCTTGAATACAGACAGATGAGCATGCTTACCTAGTTTTTTCTGTACCTCTGAGGCTAGTAGAATGCCTGAACCTATCACCACAACATCAATATCATTGCTTGGACGCTCAAGGAACAAGTCTCTCACATATCCACCAATGACATAACACTCCAATCCGAGTTCGTCTGCCGTCTCGGAAATCAAGTGAAATATCTGTTTGTCGAGTGCCTGTCTCAGTTCTTCGTCAGTCAGTAGTTTCATATCTCTTAAATTGCAACTGCAAAGGTATGAAAAAAACTTTGTATGAAGAAATTTTCTGACAAAAAGTTGCTATGGGCGCCAGAATCCGTGCTTCTTCTCGGCACAGATGAAAATATATACTGTCAAGACAAGCATGGCGACGAATACAATCAGTAAGCCAATTGTCCATACGACTCTTTTCCTTGTGCCTTCCTTCTCGAACGCTGCGAAATAGGTGAGGTAGCGGTCGTGTTTCCAAGCAAAGAAATATTGCAATAGCAGGCAAATACCCCAAATCAAAATGAGATTTATCGCAAGATTGTTGAACCACCATTCTCTGATACATCCCCCTAGATAGTACTCCAGGATGCTGATGCATAGCAGAATAGGAAGCGCTTGCACAAGTGAGAAGAAACCATTTACATAATACATAAAGTGGCCGCTTTCAGGGTTGTGGTATTGCTTATGCGCTGTTTCCTTTGTAGACTTAAAAGTGATTCCTTCTCTCTTATTACGTCTTTTTATTGCTGGAATGCAATTCAGAATGGAATAGAACAACCGCTCAATTGGATATATGATTATGTCAATAATGTAGCAACTGAAAACATAGTGGATACTATATGCCGCATAGTATATTCTGTTCCAAAGTTCTATGAATTTCCCCATATCATCGACTTTTTTTTGTTTGATGCTGCAAATTTACGCCTTTTTGGCTAATAGCACAAAAAATATATGCTTTTTTTTCAAATAGCACCTTATGTTGGTGTTATGTTGGTGTTATGTTGGTATTATGTTGGTGTTATGTTGGTGTTATGTTGGTGTTATGTTGGTATTATGTTGGTCTTATGTTGGTCTTATGTTGACCTTATGTTGGTATTATGTTGGTGTTATGTTGGTGTTATGTTGGTCTTATGTTGCCCTTATGTTCTAAGGGAGTAAATTTGGATAGAGATAAGACTTACAAACTCCTTTGTCTGCTTTTTACACTTTACTTGGTGGTTTTGTGATTACTTTTCAGGGGCTGCAAAAAAACTGATAATATTTGGTGGTTTGAAAAGTGTTGTAATTTTAAAATGAGGACTAATAGCTAATTTAATTTACAGGAAATGAGTAAAGTTAGTTATACAAGCGAGGCATGAAAATGGCTGCCGCTTGTTTTTTCTGCACTTTCTTTCAAATAAATTTGGTAGTTACGAAGAAAGATTATATCTTTGCAGGTGTAATAACGCGCATGCGTACCTAATTTTTATGAACAACCTTAAAAACAATGTGTTATGATTAGATTGAAATGTATGTTGGTTGCCACCTTGTTTATGCTGATGTGTGGCACAGCTACTGCTTATGAATTCGAAGCTGGTGGCGTTTACTATAATGTGATTTCTGTTGATGATAAAACGGTTGAGGTGACTTATGAAAAGAGTGATTATGAGCCGAGTTATGCAGGCACAGTCGTGATTCCTGCTACGGTGGAGTATCAGGGAACTGTATTTACGGTGGTTAATATTGGCGAACATGCATTTTATGGCTGTACAAATCTGACGAGAGTCACTTTGCCAGTTGGCTTGAAGCGTATCTGTGGTGGTGCATTCTGCGATTGTAGCGGATTGGAAGATGTGACCATCCCGAATACGGTGACAACAATCGATGATGATGCCTTCAATGGGTGTAGTTCGTTCAAGCATGTGGTGATTCCACCTTCGGTGATGAATATCAGCGATCGGGCATTCTTCTGCAATGGAGTTGAGACTATCACCATTGAGGATAGTCCTGTAGGCATCAATGCAGGTGGCTACTGGGGACGTTCGTTTGCATTCCCTAATGTGCGTCAGGCATACATTGGTCGTAACTGTGGTGGATGGCAAGCGCCTTCATCGCTGATCGATCATTGGTACGGAAACGGTGCGCTGCAACGTGTAGAGTTCGGCCCTAATGTGACAGAAATCCCTTATTGCATGCTTTATGGAGATGCTTACAACTTAACGGAACTGGTGCTGAGCCCGAATATCAAGAAGATTGATACGGGTGCTCTTTCTGGATGTTATGCTCTGAAACGTTTGGAACTGCCTGATGGCGTGGAAGAAATTGGTGATGGTGCCCTTGGCGGTGGTTGGGGCGATAAGTCTTTAGCCCTGACTGACTTGATCATTGGTAGTAAGATAAAGATAATCAGGGAAGGTGCTTTTGCTGGATGCCGCAATTTGCAGAATGTAACTGTGCGCCGTCCTGATGCCATCACGATCCCAGAAAACGCATTCGACCCACAGACCTATCTCACCGCTACACTCTATGTGCCAGAAGGCTGTAAGGAGACTTCGGAGCAGACAATAAGTGAGGTTATGAATATCCGTACAGACGGAGATGAGGTAGATTCTTTAGAGTGGGCATATATATGGAGAGAATATTGGCACAATCTGGGCTTTTCTGAAGACTATTATTCTGACACCATATATGCTTATAAAGACACCTTTGTTCCTGGTTACAGCGAAGTGAAACACTGGTCGAACTTTCTGAAGATTGAGGAAGGTGAGGGCGCAACTGTGACTCGCTGGCCCGTCACTATCATTGCAATGGGCGAGGGTAGCGTAAGTGCCTTAGGTAGAGAAATCCGTAATACGACTTATACCCGTAGTGTAGATGAAGGTACGGCAGTGAGTGTGCTGTTGTTGCCTGATGAGTATGTGGAAGTTAGCGAACTGCTACTGAATGGTCAAGATGTGAAGGCCAACCTTATCGACAACTCATTCACCATCCCATCTGTAAGCAGTAAGGATACGCTACGTGTTGTCTTCAAAGAAATGGAAGCAAGCCTTGTGATTCGTACTTCAGAACAGGGTGAGTTGGAACAGATGGTGAAGTATGGTACGAGTTGTACCTTTAAGGTCAGCGCAGCAAAGGGATTTGTGGTACATAGCGTGGTTTTCAACGATGTGGATGTAACCAACGATGTGCAGGCAGACGGAACATATACGACTCCTGCTATTCAAGGTAAGGCTTCCCTCTCTGTGACTTTTGAGACCGACCCTTCAGGTATCAATGCACCAAGCGTGTCGAGCCTGCGTGTGTTGCCTTCGAGTGAAGGTGTGACGGTTCAGGGTCTGACTCGTGGAGAGTTGATTTCGGTCTATGCCTCTGACGGTAAACTTGTTACCCAACGAAAGGCAACCTCAACGACTGAGTATATTGCGCTACCTGCAGGGCAGGTGTATGTGGTAACAGCCGAAGGACGTTCTGTAAAGATGAGACTATAATAAAGGCTAATGGCTAAAGTCTCTTGTGATTTTGGCCAATAAGTAGATAAATTGAAAGTTGAAGAATAAGATAATGAAAAAATTTTTTCTATTTGCTGTAGTTTTTTTGGGGGGGCTTACGTCATATGGTCAAACCAATGGGAAAAAGACACCCTCTGGCTCCAACTTAATGGGAGGTGACAAGAAAGAGATCTTGACATTAATAGAGAAGGTGAACGACCATTGGCAGGCAACTCGCACAGCTAAATGTCGCGGATTTTGGGACAATGCAGCCTATTTCACAGGCAATCAGGCCGTGTATGAGTTGACTGGAAAACAAGAGTATCTGGATTATGCCTTAGAGTGGGCAGAATATAATCACTGGAAAGGTGCTACTCAGACGGATAAGTCGAAATGGGAATATGCAACGTATGGTGAGGATATGAACCATGTACTCTTTGCTGATTGGCAGATTTGCTTTCAGGTGTATATCGACTTGTATAAGTTGGAACGTAGGGCTGAAAGGCTGCAGCGTACACTGGAAGTGATGATGTATCAAGCAAAATCGGACAAGGCTGATTATTGGTGGTGGTCGGATGCGCTTTACATGGGGTTGCCGATATTTACGAAACTCTATACAGTGACTCACAACGAACGATTGCTGGATAAGCAATATGAGTGTTTCAAGTGGACTGACGATTTGTTGTGGGACAAAGATCAGCATCTGTATTACAGAGACGGCAAGTATGTGTGGCCAAAAGTGAAGACGGCTTGCAACGAAGGTAAGAGTTTCTGGGCGCGAGGCGATGGATGGGTGTTAGCAGGATTGGCTAAGGTGCTGCAAGACTTACCTAAAGACAGCAAATACAGAGCATTCTATGTACAGCGATTCCAACAATTGGCAAAAGCTGTGGCTGAATGCCAGCAGGAAGAGGGCTATTGGACACGCTCGATGTTGTGTGAGGCAGATGCTCCAGGCTATGAAACCAGTGGAACAGCATTCTTCACTTACGGAATGCAATGGGGAGTGAATAACGGATTGCTCAATGCAAATGAGTTTAAGCCTGTGATAGCCAAAGCGTGGAAATATCTGACAACCATTGCACTTCAGCCAGATGGCGGAATTGGATATGTGCAGCCAATAGGCGAAAAACCCGATCCAACCCGCATCGCCGATGCAAAATCGCAACATCCATTTGGCACAGGAGCTTGGCTCTTGGCGGCTTGTGAATATTATAAATCATTAAAATAGTTGAACAATGAAAGAATTTTTAAAGTACACTTTGGCCACAATCGTTGGCATTCTTCTCTTAGCCCTTATCGTGGGCATCTTCTCTTTGTTGACATTGACTGGTTTGGCTTCAATGTCATCAGTATCGGAACCAATCCTGAGCAACTCTGTGATGGTGATTGACTTAGACGGAACGCTTGATGAACGTACTGTAGATAACCCATTTGCTGAATTTATGGGTAGCGGAAGTGAAAGTCTTGGCCTGAACGACCTGCTGACTTCTATCAAGAGTGCAAAGGAAAACGATGACATCAAGGGCATTTACCTGAAAGTGGGTGGTTTTGCCGGCGGAACACCTGCTATGTTGCAGGAACTACGCGATGCTTTGGTTGATTTCAAGAAGGATGGTAAGTTCATCGTGTCGTATGCCGACAATTACGGACAGGGTGCTTATTACCTTTGTAGTACTGCCGACTCGCTGTTGATTAACCCCGAAGGTATGGTTGAACTGGCTGGTATGTCGCTTTCGACCATGTATTACAAAAATCTGATGGATAAGATCGGTGTGAAAGCACAGGTGTTCAAAGTAGGAACCTATAAATCAGCTGTAGAACCTTATATCCTTGATGATATGAGTGAACCTAACCGCGAGCAGTTGACAGTATTGTCTGACGAGATTTGGGACGAGATGTTGGATGATATTAGCAAATCGAGAAAGATATCAAAGGAGAACTTGGATGCTCTTGTTGACAGCGGTCTCATATTTAAGGATGCAAACTACTTTGTAAAGAACAAGATTGTGGATAAGCTCGTGTTCTCTGATGAAATTTCTGCTGTGATTACAAATATGATGAAGGGCGACAAAAACGAAGATGGTAATTATAACGAGACTAAGTTTGCCAATGTGGCTAATGTCGCAAACAACACTCCAAAGAGTATGAGCGGTGATGTCGTAGCTGTATATTATGCTACAGGTGAGATTGTGCAGGACGAATCACCTACTTCATTCGGCTCTGAAGAAATGATTGTGGGCACCGAAGTAGTTAAAGACCTGAAAAAATTGGCAGATGATGATGATGTTAAGGCTGTTGTGCTTCGTGTGAACTCTCCTGGTGGTAGTGCATTTGCTTCAGAGCAGATTTGGCATCAGGTGATGAATATCAAGGCAAAGAAACCAATCGTGGTATCAATGGGTGGATATGCGGCTAGTGGTGGTTACTACATCTCATGCGCAGCAGATTGGATCGTTGCAGAACCAACAACCCTCACAGGTTCAATCGGTATCTTTGGCATGTTCCCAGATGCAAGCGAGCTGATGAACGACAAGCTTGGATTGAAGGTGGCTACAGTAAAGACGAACGAATTTGCTGACATGGGCGGCTACGATCGTCCATTCAACGAGAAAGAAAGTGCATTGCTACAGGGATATATCAATCGTGGTTATGACCTCTTTACCAAGCGTTGTGCAGATGGACGTGGAATGTCTCAGGATTCTATTAAGGTAATCGGAGAAGGACGTGTATGGACTGGTGTCCACGCAAAGAAACTGGGATTGGTTGACCAATTGGGTAGCTTGGATGATGCAATAGCTGTAGCAAAGAAGAAGGCTAAGATTGAGGAGTGCACCGTCATGAACTATCCTGCACAGAAGAGTTTCTTCGAACAACTGATGGATAAGTCGTCTGAGAGTAGCATCGCAGAGGCTCAAATGAAGCAGAATCTGGGTGAGTTCTACGATATCTATCGTGCAGCAAGAGATCTTCAGAGCAAAGACAGAATACAGGCTGCATTGCCTTACAAACTGAAGTTTAATTTATAATGCAAAAAATTCCAGGCGTTCCAAACGAAGGAGTGCCTGGAATGAATTTTTATGTACTATCTGTTGCTTCCATTAGCTTGGATATATGATGGGGTGACATCAGTGCGCAACTTCATGTATGATCATGGGATTCTAAGTTCGGAGTCCTATGATTTACCGGTTATATGCGTAGGCAACTTGACGGTAGGAGGGACAGGTAAGACTCCTCATACAGAATATCTGATTAACTTGTTGCAGGCGAACGGATATAAGGTGGGAGTGTTGAGTAGGGGATATAAACGGAAAACGAAGGGCTATGTAGTAGCCACATTTGACTCGACAGCTTCCGACATAGGTGATGAGCCGTATCAGATGAAGAAGAAATTCCCGGATGTGACGGTTGCAGTCGATGCAGACAGGAGGGAAGGGATATATAACCTCATCACCAATGCAGATACGACAGATATAGATGTCATCATATTAGATGATGCATATCAACATCGAAGGGTAAAAGCTGGGCTGAATATCTTGCTCGTAGACAGGAATCGCCCGATTGATAAGGACTATCTGATGCCTGCGGGGCGATTGAGGGAGAATGCAAGCGGAAGCCGACGTGCTGATATTGTGATCCTTACGAAACTGACGGAGGATGTGAGTGATGGAGAGAGGTCTCAATTATCAAAACGATTGTGCATAGATTCGCGTCAACAATTGTTTTTTACGGGACTGAAGTACGGAAATCTGTATAATAATTCAAGGGCGGAAATACCGTTTGAAGAATTAGACAAATACAATATTTTGGTGGTTACAGGTATTGCTAACCCAAAGCCGATGGAGGATGAGTTGACGAAGTATGTCAGTTTTGATGTGATACATTATGGAGATCATCATGTGTTTTCCTCGCAGGATTACAGGCAGATAGAACGTGCTTACGATACGCTGCAAAGTGACAAACCTCGTATCATCATAACAACGGAGAAGGATTATGTACGACTCAATAAGGAACAAATGCCTATGTGGAGTAGTGTATATGCCTTGCCGATTGAAGTGAAAGTGATGAATGACCAACAAGAATTGTTTAACAACCAAATATTAAGCTTTTTAGACCATGTACGCAAAGATTCAAGAAACAGCAACATTCCTGAAAGAGAGAATGACTAGTAAACCAGAGACCGCTATCATTTTGGGTTCTGGACTCGGACACCTTGCTGATGAAATCGAGGTGGAAAGTGAAATAGCATATAGTGAGATACCTAATATGCCTATATCTACAGTAGAAGGACATAGTGGAAAACTACTTTTTGGGAAACTGGGAGGGAAAGAAATCCTTGCTATGCAGGGCCGTTTCCACTATTATGAAGGCTATTCGATGAAGGAAGTTACGTTCCCAATACGTGTGATGTACGAACTGGGCATCAAAAACTTGCTGGTAAGTAATGCGGCAGGAGGAATGAATCCTGCATTCCATGTTGGTGACCTCATGGTGATTAACGACCAGATTAATATGTTCCCTGAAAATCCACTGCGTGGTAAGAACTTCCCTACGGGACCTCGTTTCCCAAGTATGCATCAGGCTTTCGATCCTACTTTCATCAAGATTGTGGATGAGGCTGCCGGCAGATTAGGAATTAAGATATTCAAAGGAGTATATATTGGTGTGCCTGGTCCGACATTTGAAACTCCAGCAGAGTATCGTATGTTTAGAGGTTTGGGCGCTGATGCTGTAGGTATGTCAACTGTGCCAGAAGTAATTGTAGCAGTACATTGCGGTATCCGTGTATTTGGTATATCTGTTATTACCGATTTGGGTGGATTTGACGAAGCTGTCAAGGTGAGTCATGAGGAAGTACAGGCAGCTGCAGATGCAGCACAACCTCGTATGACTGCGTTGATGAAGGAATTAATTAAAGGTATTTGATAACTGTTTTTGAGAATGAAGATTGAGGAAATAGGAGAATTTGGATTAATAAAACGGTTGACTGCAGCGATAGAGCTGAAGAATCATTCTACCCTAAAGGGTGTGGGAGATGATTGTGCTGTTATGCATTACTCACAAGAGAAGGATGTGTTAGTAACAACCGACCTGTTGCTTGAAGGAGTGCACTTTGATTTAACCTATGTGCCTTTGAAACATCTGGGTTATAAATCGGCTATGGTTAACTTTAGTGATGTGTATGCTATGGGTGGATTCCCAAGACAGATTACTGTCAGCTTGGGACTCAGTCAGCGCTTCACTGTTGAGGATATGGAGGAGTTCTATGCTGGCCTTCAATTGGCATGCGAGGCACATGGTGTTGATATAGTAGGAGGAGATACAACCAGTTCGATGACGGGACTCACTATCAGCATTACTTGTATTGGTGATGTGGAAAAAGGTAAGGCTATATATCGTAGTGGAGCAAAACAGGGAGACCTGATTTGTGTAACTGGTAATCTGGGAGCTGCTTATATGGGTCTGCAGCTGTTGGAACGTGAGAAATCTGTCTATTTCCAGCAGTTGAAAGAGAATCATGGAAATGAAACTTTGGAAATGGCTCAGCCTGATTTTGCAGGAAAAGAATATCTGTTGGAGCGTCAGCTGAAACCAGAAGCGAGACGCGATATTATTCTGAAATTGCATGAGCGGGGCATCCAGCCTACAGCCATGATGGACATCTCTGATGGATTGTCGAGTGAGTTGATGCATATATGTGAGCAAAGTAAATGTGGGTGCAGAATATATGAGGAGCATATTCCTTTGGATTATGAAACAGCTTCTCAGGCAGAGGAGTTCAACATGAATGTTACCACATGTGCATTGAACGGGGGAGAAGATTATGAACTATTGTTTACTGTGGCTCTTGCTGATAAAGAGAAGATAGAAAAAATGGAGGATGTGCGATTGATAGGATATATAACCAAGCCTGAAGATGGTAAGGTGTTGATTACACGAGACGGAAGTGTGTTCGATTTGAAAGCACAAGGATGGAATCCACTGAAGAGTGAATCTTAATTTTCCCCTTAGGCAATGATGTTGAAGTTGGTCGCAAATGCCAATTCTTTATCTTTCTTGCAGCACCTCAAACCTTCAACTTTAAGTTCTTTTGAACAATCAGTTTTTCTGTTTCCCCTAAGGGAAAATTTTGCAGCCCCTAGGGGAAACAATTTTTTTGTAATAAAAAAACAATATCGGGATTAAAAATTATAAAGGTGATTCGCCCTGATGTATTTGAGTACGTCAGGGTTTATCATTCTCAGTTTTTTATGTTTGCGAATATCAGTGCTACTGATGTCAAAAAGAGGGGTGTCTACTATCTTGATATCAGCTCCTTGAGGTGCGGTAGATAGGTCTATGGGAAAATTCGGACGTTGATAAATAAGAATTGGGGTAGTCTTTATGATGTCATCAACGCGATACCAATTGTGAAAATTTGCCCAATTGTCTGCCCCAATCACAAGATGGAACACATGATCTGGGAATTGCTCAGATAGTTTTGTCAATGTGGTATAAGTGTATGAGGGAATCGGTAGATTTCGCTCGAAATCGCTGACGATAATACCTTTCATTCCTTTCGTTGCCAAACGAGCCATCTCGAATCTGTCCACATATGCTGCAGCATCGTTATCCTTGTGTGGGTTTTGTGGTGATACCATCAGCCAGACTTCATCGACTAACTTCTGCTCAATCAAAGATTGGGCAAGCGAAGTGTGTCCTATGTGAATGGGGTTGAATGTCCCTCCGTAAATAGCGATTCGCACAAGAGCCTGATTTATATTTTGATAATGATTTCTATTGATTGAGAAAGGTTTTGACCAATTCAAGCACTTCTGATTGTGCGGTTTGCAAATTGTCATTTACGACAACCTTATCGAAAAACGGAGCTTGGCTGATTTCGTATTCAGCTCTGGAAATACGTTGCTCTATTACTTCTAATGAGTCTGTTCCACGTTTAGTGAGTCTATTCCTTAGTTCTTCGATGCTGGGGGGCATGATGAAGATGCTGAGTGCATTATCTCCAAAATGCTTTTTGATATTGATTCCTCCGTTAACATCAACATCAAAGATTACGTTCTGACCTTTTGCTGTCTGATTGTCTACTTGTGACTTCAATGTTCCATAATAACAACCTTTATATACCTCTTCGTATTCTATGAAGTCTTCTTGACAGATGTGTTTGCGAAATTCTTCCACAGAAGTAAAGAAATATTCTACACCATTCTGTTCCTTACCTCTTGGAGCCCGAGTGGTTAGGGAAATGGAGAAATGCATGTTAAGTCCTTGACTCATCAGGTAATTGACGATAGTGGACTTTCCTGTACCAGATGGTGCTGCAATGATGAATAACTTTCCTCGTTTCTGCATAATTATAATACGTTTAATACCTGTTCTTTTATCTGCTCAAGTTCGTCTTTCATCTTCACTACGATGTTCTGCATTTCGGCTTGATTGGACTTACTCCCAGTAGTGTTGATTTCTCTTCCCATCTCCTGGGCGATAAATCCAAGTTTTTTCCCTTGTCCATGACCGGATTCCATCGTTTCTGCAAAATATTTGATGTGGTTGGTGAGGCGTTGCTTCTCTTCAGAAATGTCTAATTTTTCAATGTAGTAAATCATTTCCTGCTCAAGCCTATTGTTGTCGTAATCGATACCAACAAATTGAGTGAGGTTGGAAATGATGCGCTGACGAATCTTTTCTGTACGCTCTTTCTCGAATGGCTCGATACTGGCCAATAATGCAGAAATATTATCAATTTTTTCCTGGAATTTCTTAGCTAATGCCTCTCCCTCTTGTTTGCGGAAGTCAACAAGATTGGTTACAGCAACTTTCACAGCTTCGAATACGATTGCCCATTCTTCATCTGTTAGTTCCTCTACTTCAGTGCGAGAAAGAACTTCTGGCATTCTCAGAAGTGTTTTCATCCAATCGCTCGCAGATTGAAGGCCTGAAATGTCAAGATTCAATGATGACGATAATTCCTTAATTTGTTTATAATAATCCGCAACCATTGCCGTGTTGATAGGGGTTGCACCTAAGCATTCGTCCTTCTCAATCCAAAGGACAAAGTCGATTTTGCCTCTTTCCAGTTCGGTGGCGATGTAATTCCTTATCTCTATCTCCTTTTCCCTATAGAGTGGGGCAACACGAGTTGTGAGGTCTAGTGCTTTTGAGTTGAGTGACTTAATTTCAACGTGAATCTTTTTCCCATTATAATTAGCTACGCTTTTTCCATAGCCAGTCATTGATTGTATCATATGAATTGTTTTTTTGCGGATGCAAAGTTAAGAAATAATATGATAATATAAGGTGTGGGATGGTAAAAAAAGTTGGAAATGTAGTGCAAATCGTCACTTTTTCAATATTTTGTGTGTCATTTTAGCATTTTTTTAGAAAAAAACATCTTTCGTTTGGGGAAAATGTGTATCTTTGCACCAAAATTGGCGTTTTATTATATAATGCGCGAGAAACAAACGAGAGAAAGTTTTAATAAATAATATTTTTTAATTAACAAAATCAAAAAACAATGAAGAAATTTCTTACTTCCGTTTTCATGCTTTCAATGGTATTGTTCAGCATGAATGTATTCAACTCTTGTAAGGATTACGATGAGGACGAGTACAATGATTTGATTGTGGAGTTCAACAAGAATGATGCAAATCTCAGAACTTGGATCACGACTAATTATGCAACAATTGCTCAGCTCAGAGATTCAATTGTTGCTGTTCAGACTAGATGCCGTTACAACTGTGGCGTTAGAATGGACCGCCTGCATGATTCAATCGATTTGAAGGCTAACCAAACTGAGATTACAAGATTGGTTGACTCTATCGCAGATCTTCGCGTAACAGACAAGAGCTTACAGGCTCAGATTGATTCCCTCAATGCATTGTTGAAGGACTCAACAGGAAACATTACAAACGTTATTACCGTTCTTGGTAAGGTAGCTGATATCAATACCAAAGTGACTGGCCTTGGCGCAGCTCTTGAGGCATTGCAGAAGGATACTTATACTAAGGTAGAGGTTGACAGCTTGCTTGGCTTCTATACAAAGCAGACTGATTTCCTGATTCTTGAGAGCAAAGTAAATAACGTTATCAAGGATGCTGCTTATGCTATTCAGCTTGCAAAGAACGACTCTGTAAGAATTAAAGAGGTTGAGACTTTGTTGAATAACCGCATCGATTCTCTTGCTAAGGTAACAAATGCACAGGGCGTATCTTTGGATTCTCTTGCTAAGGTTACTGCAGCTCACGAGGCAACTTTGGATTCTCTTGCACAGGTTACTGATGCTCTCGATGCAGCTTTGAAGGCAGCAGAGGAGAACAGCAGAAAGGCTGATTCATTGCTCCAGAACCAGATCGATGCTCTTGCTGTTGGTTTCTCAGATATTCTTAACAAGAAGATTCCAGAAATCGAAGAGGCATATAAGGAAGCAGACCAGCTCCTTCAGGATAGCATCGACGCACTTGCAGCTCAGGTTAAGAAGAATACAGAAGATATCGAAGCTCTCAACGACAGCATCGATAAGATTATGGATCGTCTTGACGATGTTGACGAGGCTTTGAAGAGCTTGATTACTGGTATCATCGTTCAGGGAACTACTAACCCTGTTTATGGAACATTCGCTTTGCCATTCGGAATTAACTCTAACGTTCTCATGGCATTCTACGGAACAAGTGATAACCCAGTTGTATTCCCAACAAAGGAAACTGCAAACTATGTTAAGAATTCACAGACCTTCACAGATGCTGATTGGAATATGATTAGCAGCGTATCTCAGTATAGATGTGCAGGAAATAAGACTCTCTTCAACGAAAGCACAGGAAATGCTGGTACAATCTATGTAACTGTAAATCCAGGTTCTGTTGACTTCGCTGGTCAGACTCTTGAACTTGTTAACTCTAAGGATGAGGCTAGCAAGATGGTTCTTGAACCTTTGAAGAAAGAGAATGATGTAGAACTTAAGTTCGGTTATACTCGTGCAGCAGAAACTAACGGATTCTATTCTGCACAGGCTACTTTGAGCGAAGAGGATATCAATGCAGTGAAGATTGATATTCAGGAAGGTTTGGGTTCTGCATTCAAGGATGTTTTGAAGCAGCGTACATTCCACAGTGTAGGTGAATTGGCATCTAAGCTTTATCAGCAGTTTGACGGAATCCTCCCAGCACAGGGTCTGAAGGCTTCTTGGACTGACTATAATGGCGATCACAGTGTATATTCACAGTATGGCGTTGCTGCAACAGCTATCAAGCCTCTCTCTTATCAGTTCCTTGAGAATCTTGATGTTAAGACTGTTCCAGGTTATGAGCGTGCTATTAATCTCGTTAACCGTGTTGCTAACAAGGTTAAGTCTTCAATTCCTAATTCTATTATGGGTACAATGAAGAGCGATCTTACTGGTCTTAATCTTCTGTCATACAAACTTGAGGATTTGACTGATGCTCAACTTGCACTCTTCCGTGTAGAAATTAGTGACGAGATTCAGATTGACGGTCAGACATTCACTATTAACTTCAAGGAAAAAGTTCCAGTACAGAATGACCAAATCACTGTTCCAACTTATACATACAATGTATATCAGTCAGGTGTTAAGCGTGGAACTGTAACAATTCCTGAGGCAGTTTATGATCCTGATGCTTACGTTGATATTGACTTCAGCCAGACAATCAATGTTAATGGTTATACAAAGAGCATCTATTATGTATGTGACATGAAGAATGCAGCAGAGTCTCTTTGGGGTTCTATTCAGGATGATATCAACCCATTGTTTGACAAGATCCAGAAGATTGTTGACGATGGTAATGATATCATTGACCAGATCAACAATAAGTTGGCTAAGGTTGACGGTAAAGTTGACAACTACGTAGACAGAATTAAGGAGTACATTGACAAGCTCAACAATAAGATGACTGGCATTTTCAACAGTGCTAACGAGCGTATTCAGCCAGTTCTGTTGGTAGGTAACAGAGCTACAGGTATGATGAGAGCAAGCCGCGTACAGAGCCTGCCTACAGTAATCAAGGAAACTACAGTAGAGTTCATCCTCACTTCTTACACAGTTGAAATTGTTACTCCTGCATTCAAGAAGCACATTGCTGTAACTAACGTATACAAGGATGGTAAGAGTGCACAGGGTGGTGATGCTGATTGCAAGGCTGCTCTTGATGAAGTAAACGGTCAGGATAAGATGAATACTGTTCTTGATGGCGACAAGTGCTCAGTAACTGCAACCTTCAAGCCTGGATATGTTTATGAAGTTGCATACTCAGCTCTTGACTACTCAGGCAAGATTTCAATGCAGAAGTGCTATGTTCGTAACTAATGTGGTAGTTAGTAGTTACACCTTATTATATATATAATTAAGTAAAATATTAGAATTATGAATATAAAGAAAGTATTATTCACTGCTGCTCTTGCGCTTGGCATTATGAGTGCATCTGCTCAGGAACAGCAAACTATTGAGGTGTTTAACCCACACTGGTACATCCAGTTGCAGGGTGGAGCTCAATATACTTTGGGAGAGCGTGATTTTAGTGATCTGATTTCTCCAAATGCACAGGTAACTGTTGGCTACAACTTCAACCCAATCATTGGTGCTCGTCTTTCTGTCAATGCTTGGCAGAGCAAGGCTGGTTCTACTATTGAGAACATTGAATATGCTTGGAAATGGAAGTATGTTGCTCCATCTGTGGACGTTACTGTAAATCTTTCTAACCTCGTATGTGGTTACAAGGCAAATCGCATCTTTAACCTCGGTATTTTTGCAGGTCTTGGTGCAAATATCGCCTTCGATAATGATGAAGCTGTTAATGTTAACAATCGTCTGAATGCACTGTATCCTGGATATGTTCGTCCAAGTGCTGACCAGTGGCTTCGTTATATTTGGGATGGAACAAAAGTACGTCTGAATGGTCGTGCAGGTCTTACAGCTGACTTCCGTGTAAGCGATCGCGTTGCAGTTGGTCTTGAAGCTCAAGCAAACATTGTTAGCGACCACTACAACTCAAAGAAGGCTCCTAACTCAGACTTCTATTTCAACGCTCTTGCAGGTGTGAAGATTGCTCTTGGTGCAACTCACAAATCTCAGGTTGTTGAGCCTTGTCCTCGCATCGTTGAAAAGATTGTCGAAGTTCCAAAGATTGTTGAGAAGATCGTTGAGGTTCCTGCTCCTGTTTCTAATCAGGTAGCTCAGGTTGAGCCTCTTAAGGAGACATTCTTCTATGCTATCCGTCTGTCAGATCCTACAGCAAACGCTACTATCGACAAGATTGTTGAATGGTGCAACAAGTATCCTACAAAGGGTATCTCTATCAGTGGTTATGCTGATAAGGGTACAGGTAATCCAAAGATTAACCAAGGATATGCTAAGCAGCGTGCTGACAAGGTTGCCAAGATTCTTCAGCAGAGGGGTGTTGCAGCTAGCCGTATGACAGTTAATTCTTATGGTGATACTGTTCAGCCATTCCCAGAGAATGACAAGAACCGTTGTGTAATCGTTGTAGGTGAATAATTTTCAGTTATTAAACGATAGAAATTAAATAGAATTGAAGGTATAGGAAAGCACATGCCTACCTGTACCTTCTTTTTAATATAAAAGGTTGTTTATGAAACGTTTTATTCTGTCTGTCTTGGCAACTACTATTGCTTGTTTGTCGTTTGCTCAGTTGACGGGTAATGGCTTCTACCGTATAAAGAACTATGGAAGTGGTTACTATATGTGGGTATGCGATAATACAGGAAGCATTGATGTTGCGAGAACCAATGCTGATATGGGTGCCATACAGTTGTGGGAAGGACTCGATTTATCCATTTCTGAAGTGTCGTCTGTTTTGTATTTCTCCAATGTTTCTGCAGATTATTGGAATGTTCAGAGTCAAGGAACAGGTGTTTACGAACTGATTAAGCACTATGTTCAGATACATACTCTTGGTGCTGTTGATGGTGTTGTTTTGTATCAGGTGTATGCTACAGAAGCAGGTATGACGCTTTATTTATCCGATTCTGGTAGTTGGGGTGGTGATTACCATTCATTAGGAACAACAGGAAAGGGTACGTATACTCGTTGGGTAGCCGAACCTATTGATGCTAATACAGATAACTATTATGGTATCAAGCCTGCGTTGACTGTGGGTGATAAGTATTATGCTCCTTTTTATGCTGATTTTGCCTTCTCGTTTGCTTCTCCTGGTATGAAAGCTTATATTGTGAGTGCAATTGAGGGTAATATAGCAGTTTTAAAGCCTATAGATTCGGAAATTATTCCTCGCTCTACTCCTGTGATTATTGAATGTTCATCTTTAGACAAATCCGAAAACAGATTGAATCTGTTTAGAGATGCGTCTGCAACGATTGCTGATAATAAGCTGTCTGGAGTTTACTTCTGCAATGAACATCGTCAGAACTCAAAAGATGCTAAAACTGCGTTTAATGCAGCTACGATGCGAGTTCTTCATGTAAATGCTGAGGGAAAGCTTGTTTTTGATACGGCTACAAAAGACCTTCATGTAAACTGGTATGGTGATGATGGCTATCGTTATTTGAATTCGAACCAATCGTATCTTCCAGTTGCTGCAGGAACTCTTGCTGAGCTTGTTGTGATGACTGAGTCGGAATACGAGGAGTATAAAGCCAATCTTAAATATACCATTACCTATATGGTAGATGGTGAGGTTTATAAGACTGCAGAGCTCAAGGCAGGTGAGCCTATTACCTTAGAATCAGCTCCTTCAAAAGAAGGATATACGTTCTCTGGTTGGAGCGAAGCGCCTGAGACAATGCCTGCTGGCGATGTTGTCATAACGGGTTCGTTCTCTATTAATAGCTATAAGGTTACCTTCATGTATGGAGATAATGTTCTGCAGGAGATATCTGTTCAGTACGGAGCAACCATTCCATTGCCTTCTTCACTTGAAAGTGAACGCTACACGTTGATTGAGTGGCTTGATGTTCCAGCAACAATGCCTGCTCACGATGTAACCATTAATGCTAATTATGTAGATGGTATCAATGGAATTGAGTCAGATGGTCAGCAGAGTAAGTATATCATGCTGAACGGCATTTCTGTGAACTCTCCAGTGAAAGGTGTTCATGTCGTCCGAATGAGTGATGGAACGATCAAGAAAGTTATGGTAAGATGATGTTTCCATCGTGAACACTTCGTAACAATAAACTCCGTAGGTTAATCCTGCGGAGTTTATTTTGTTAATGGAGTTTTTGTTAATAATTGATGGCAATGATATAGGAGCTTGGTATGAATACCTTGCACTCAAAAATGTGCAGCCCCTAGGGGTAAATGTTTTTTCCCCTAAGGGTAATTTCTGTTGCAGGTCGTGCAACGTACGTTGCACGACCTGCAACATAGGTTGCACGACCTGCAACATAGGTTGCACGACCTGCAACAGAAAATTCCTCTAGAGGAAATGGAAAAATTCCTTAATGGCTGAGAAATTTCCTTCGAATCATGGGATGATTCGACACATATGTGGTCCGTTAAATCGTCAGCTTAAAGATTTAGAAGAGTCTGCGAGTGAGCCTTAGGGTGAAGACTGGATAGACGTTAAGATGTGATAGAGAGTTTACGTTGTCTGCAAACTTGCCTTTGAGATCCATCAAATCTTTCTTGACATTGATGCCTTCATGTGTTGTAATTTCGGGCGATCCACCCCAAAGCAATATTCCTGCATTCACAGAGATGCTTGTGCGCTTGTCTTTTGTGAGAGATGTTTCATATCCCATTCCGAGATATGGTCGGAAACTATTGGTTTTGGCAGTTACCTTTACCATATTGTCTTCGTCTGGTAGCATTTGGTAAGGGTCTCCTGCCTTGTGAATAAGGTCTCCCTTTGCGTAGCGAATATCTCCTTTCTCGTGCAGAATCGCTCCTGAGATGGGGTCGAGAGCATCAAAATCCCACAGAATGTCTTCTTTTGCATAGATGTCGTGTGAATATTTGCCTAAAACGATACTCATGTCGCCATATTCAACTATATCAGAATTAAATGTATAGGGCAAATAAACAGAGAGGTTGTTGTATGTAATGAGCGGCTCTTCTGCCATAGCGCTCTTACGCATGTTGTTATACATCGTTACAGCCATCAACTCAGTCATGCAAGTTGCTGTGTTGTATGCTTTGGCGAATGTACTACTACCCCAGTAGAAGCCTGCGGTGAGGTGCCAATGTTTATTGTTCTTGAATGGATAGTAGTCTACTAAGAGTTTGAAGTTGTTAAACGAGCGCTCTCCTAATATATCTATTTCTTTGTCGATTGTTTCTCCAGCAATTCCGCTGAATGCGGAAGACAGCTTTTGGAATTTCTCGGCAGATTGTTGTGCATTTTGTTTTGGGGTAAGAGCTGGGTTGTAGTCACCGACTTCTGTGTCGAAATTCATGTGTTTTTGGTGAGTTGGCAAAAACGAAGCACCTATTCTTACTCGGAACTTGTCGTTTATCGGAGCCGCAAGGTCAAATCCTAATCCAGTCGTTCCGCCAGTAACAGACAAATCCAAATGGTTCAGTTGGATTTGGGCGAATGATGTCGTGCATGATGCAACGAAAATCAGAACTGTATGTAGTATCCTTTTCATGTGTGGCTTTGTCTGTTTTGCGGTGCAAAGGTAAGAAAAAGTTTATAAACTACAATGGAAGATGCAAAAATAAGTGAAAAAGTTTTGTCAGTTCGTGAAAAAGCAGTACCTTTGCAAGCCGATTATTATCAGAGAGTATAGTTAGTTCTCTCGAAAGAGTGTGTAGATAGCATGAACTTTGGCCGGTTTTTGTGGTCTGTGAATCACTCTCCAAAAACTACATCTCCGCCGTAATCCCGAAAGGGTAGACGGTTAGGGAGTAATTTTTCGTGATGTTAATTGAATAACTTAAACAAAGAAAAAATGAATACATTAAGTGCGAAGACCCGTTTTGTGACAACCGCAGAAGCTGAGAAGCAGTGGGTCGTAGTAGATGCAACAGACCAGACAGTTGGTCGTCTTTGCTCAAAGGTAGCAAAGATTTTGCGTGGTAAGTATAAGCCATGCTTTACTCCAAATCAGGATTGTGGTGATAACGTAATCATCATTAATGCTAATAAGATTAAGTTTTCTGGAAAGAAATGGACAGATAAGCAGTATCTGACATTCTCAGGTTATCCAGGTGGTCAGCACAAGGCTAGTCCTGCAGAAATGTCAAAGCGCCCACACGGATATGAGAGAATTCTCCGTCACGCAGTAAAGGGTATGCTTACTAAGGGTACTCTTGGTACTAAGCTCTTGAACAACCTTTATATTTATGAAGGTGCAGAGCATAAGCAACAGGCTCAAAGTCCAAAAGAAATTGATATTAATACATTGAAATAAAAAGAAGGTATATGGAAATGATTCATGCAATAGGTCGTCGTAAGGCTGCAGTAGCACGCGTATATCTTACAGAAGGAACAGGAAAGATTACAATTAACAAGAGAGAGTTGAAGGACTACTTCCCATCAGAACTCGTACAGTTTGTTGTAAAGCAGCCATTAAACCTTCTTGAT
This sequence comes from uncultured Bacteroidales bacterium, assembly GCA_902785075.1. GTDB lineage: Bacteria > Bacteroidota > Bacteroidia > Bacteroidales > Bacteroidaceae > Colivivens. Next base: position 45,243 of record CACZXN010000010.1, read on the forward strand.
GTAGCAGAAAAGTATGATATAAAGGTTAACCTTTATGGTGGTGGTTTCACAGGCCAGTCACAGGCTCTTCGTCTTGCAATTGCACGTGCACTTGTAAAGATTAACGAAGAAGATAAGAAGGCACTCCGTGCAGAAGGCTTTATCACTCGCGATTCACGTATCGTAGAGCGTAAGAAACCAGGTCGTCCAAAGGCACGCCGCAGATTCCAGTTCAGCAAGCGTTAATGTCTGCTTGAAGAATTGTTTAGCATCTAAACTCCCAAGATCCATTTGGCTACTTGAGAGTTGGGTTCAATCAACTTAAAAAGAAAGTAAACAAACTAACAAAACAAAGGAAATTATGTCAAGAACTAATTTTGAACAATTATTGGAGGCAGGTTGTCACTTCGGACACCTCAAGAGAAAATGGAATCCTGCAATGGCTCCTTATATATTTATGGAGCGTAACGGCATTCATATTATTGACCTCAACAAGACTGTAGATCATATTGAAGTTGCAGCAGACGCTTTGAAGCAGATTGCAAAGTCTGGAAAGCGTATCCTTTTCGTAGCAACGAAGAAACAAGCAAAAGACATTGTAGCAGAGAAGGCTCAGTCTGTTGGTATGCCATACGTTATTGAGCGTTGGCCAGGTGGAATGCTCACAAACTTCCCAACTATCCGTAAGGCAGTGAAGAAGATGTCAAACATCGACAAGCTGTTAGCAGACGGTACATACGATAAGCTTTCAAAGCGCGAGAATCTTCAGATTCGCCGTAAGAGAGAGAAATTGGAGAAGAACCTTGGTTCAATTGCTGACCTGACTCGTCTTCCATCAGCTCTCTTCGTAGTTGACGTGATGAAAGAACACATTGCTGTTCACGAGGCAAATCGTCTTGGTATTCCAGTTTTCGCTATTGTTGATACAAACTCTAACCCAGATAACATCGACTTCTTGATTCCTGCAAATGACGATGCATCAAAATCTATCGAAGTAATTGTATCTGCATGTTGCGACGCAATTGCCGAGGGTCTTGAGGAGCGCAAGGTGGAGAAGATTGATATGGAAGCTGCCGGCGAACAGCAACAAGATGCTGCTGCAGAAGAGCCAGTAAAGCCAAAGCGTACACGCAAGACAGTAAAGAAGGCAGATGCTCCAGTTGAAGAGGCTGCAGAAGAAACTCCAGCTGTAGCAGAAGAAACTCCAGCTGTAGCAGAAGAGGCTCCAGCAGAGGAAGAAGCTCCAGCAACTGAAGTAGCAGAAGAGAAAGAATAAATAAATAGTATTGTAATTAGAAAAAAGAAATAATATGGCTATTACATTAGCAGAAATCAATGCACTCCGCCAGAAAACTCAGGCAGGCCTTATGGACTGTAAGAAAGCCCTTACTGAAGCTAATGGTGATATGGAGGCAGCAATGGAAATCCTTCGCAAGAAGGGTCAGCTTGTTGCAGCAAAACGTTCAGACCGTGAGGCTGCAGAAGGATGCGTGCTCGCAAAGGTTGACGGCAAGTTTGCTGCAATGATTGCACTCAAGTGTGAAACAGACTTCGTTGCAAAGAATGCAGACTTCGTTGCACTCGCACAGAAGATACTTGACCTTGCAGTTGCAAATAAGTGCAAGACACTTGATGAGGTTAAGGCTCTTTCATTAGACGGAACTCCTGTTCCTGATGCAATTGTTGAGCGTTCAGGTGTTACAGGCGAGAAGATGGAGCTCGATGGATACAATGTAGTTGAAGGCGAGTACGTTTGTGCATACAACCACATGGGTCAGAACTTCCTTTGCACGCTTGTTGCAATGAACAAACCATGTGATGAGAGTGTTGCAAAGAATGTCGCTATGCAAGTAGCAGCTATGTCTCCAATCGCACTTGATGAGGCATCAGTTCCTCAGTCAGTAAAGGACGCAGAACTTGCTGCTGATATCGAGAAGGCAAAACAGAACCAGATTGGCAAAGCTGTTGAGGTTGCACTTAAGAAGGCAGGTATCAATCCAGCACATGTTGACAGTGAGGATCATATCGAATCTAACACCACTAAGGGTTGGATTACTCCAGAGCAGGCAGCACAGGCACGCGAAATCAAAGCAAAGGTTGCTGAGGAGAAAGCTGCAAATCTGCCAGAGCAGATGATTCAGAACATCGCCAACGGTATGCTCTCTAAGTTCTTCAAGGAGTCATGTCTGCTTGATCAGGCTTACATCGATGACAGCAAGGTAAGTGTTGCTCAGTATCTTCAGAGCGTAGACAAAGACCTGACTGTTTCTGATTTCAAGCGCTTCACACTCCGTGCTGAATAATTCAAATAGAGAATTGTGAGCAATTGTGAACATGAAAGCTAACGAATATCAGATAGATTTGCTTGCTCCTGATGTTGATGGGAAGACAATCGAATATCATATTGATGATACCTTTTTCCAACAACTAGATGGGTTGATACAGCGAGGTCAGGTTAAGACCACTCTGCATATCGAAGGAAGTACGCGTTCTGTATTCCGTTTTCACTTTCACTCTGTCGGAGTCGTATATGCTCCATGTGATAGATGTTTGGCAGATGTTGAAGTACCGATAGATACTGATGACCTGCTGAATGTAAAGCTAGGAGCAGAATATGCTGATGAAGGCGAAACAATTATTGTTGCCGAAAACGACGGAATGATTGATGTTTCACAATTCATCTACGAATTTATCGCCCTCAGTTTGCCTATGAAACTTGTTCACGAAGAAGGACAGTGTGACGAGGCGATGATGGCAACTCTTGAGAAACTGACTCCTGTCAGTCCGCTCGATGAGGAATGACGTAGAAAACAATACAATCGTAAATCGTAAAAAGAAAATAAGATTATGGCACATCCAAAACGAAGACAATCAAAAACAAGAGGACGTAAAAGAAGAACTCATGACGGAGCCGTAGCTCCAACATTGGCAGTTTGTCCTAATTGTGGTGAATTCTATGTATATCACACAGTATGCCCAGCATGTGGATATTATAGAGGTAAGGTTGCAATTGTGAAAGAAGAAGCAATCTAAACCATTCAACAACAAACGCATCGCATAAACATATACGGTGCGTTTTTTTATCATGTTCAGAAATAAAAATGCATAAATCTGGTTTTGTAAATATCGTAGGCAATCCTAATGTGGGTAAATCGACACTGATGAACCTCTTTGTAGGCGAACGCATCTCTATTGCTACGTTCAAGGCACAGACCACTCGCCACAGAATCATGGGTATCATCAACGATGAAGATGTTCAGATTGTGTTTAGCGATACCCCTGGTGTTTTGAAGCCCAATTATAAGTTGCAAGAGTCGATGCTGGCATTTTCCGAGAGTGCACTCACTGATGCAGATGTGTTGTTGTATGTCACCGATCCGATTGAGAAGGTGGATAAGAATGGTGAGTTCCTTCAGAAAGTGGCAAAGATGAGTGTTCCTGTCTTGGTGCTTATCAATAAGATTGATTTGACACAGCAGGATAAACTTGAGCAATTGGTTGAAGAATGGCATGAGATTTTGCCTAATGCAGAAATCATACCAGTTTCTGCAACAGCCAAATTCAATGTAGATGTCGTCATGCGACGTATTCGGGAATTGATACCAGAGTGCCCACCATATTTTGATAAAGACCAGTTGACTGATAAGCCAGCTCGCTTCTTTGTCAGCGAAATCATCAGGGAGAAAATCCTGTTGTTCTATGAGAAGGAAATCCCTTATTCTGTTGAAGTTGGGGTAGAGAGTTTCAAGGAAGAAGGTAACCTGATAAAGATTCATGCTGTTATTTATGTAGAGCGCGACAGCCAGAAAGGTATTATCATCGGACATCAAGGAAAGGCGCTGAAGAAAGTGTCCACCGAAGCCCGAAAGGCATTGGAGAAGTTCTTTGGAAAGAAGATATACTTGGAAACTTTCGTGAAGGTAGATAAGGATTGGAGAAGTTCTGACAAGGAATTGAATCTCTTTGGCTATAATGATATTTAGGCATTAAGCTCATAGGAATTTAAGGTTCATGAACTGCATAAGGCTAATTCGGCGAATAAAAACAATAAACAAATGGCAAATTTAGTAGCAATAGTAGGACGCCCAAATGTTGGCAAATCAACTCTGTTTAATCGTTTGACGCAAACTCGACATGCAATCGTAAGCGAGGAAGCGGGTACTACACGTGACCGTCAGTACGGAAAGTGTGAATGGGGCAATAAGGAGTTCTCCGTAGTAGATACAGGTGGTTGGGTTGTTAACTCTGATGATATCTTTGAAGAAGAAATCCGAAAGCAGGTTATGATTGCGATTGAGGAGTGCGATGTAATCCTGTTTATGGTAGACATCCTCACTGGTGTTACCGATCTGGATTCTCAGGTGGCAGACATTCTCCGCAGGGCGAAAGTGCCTACTGTGCTATGCTGTAATAAGACCGATAGCAATGAGTTGCGTTATAATAGCGCAGAGTTCTATTCGTTAGGTTTGGGCGATCCGATTTGTATTTCTGCTTCTACAGGTAGCGGAACCGGTGACTTGTTAGATGTGATTGTCAGCAAGTTTACGAAGCAAATGTCTGATATTATTGAAGAAGATATTCCTCGTATTGCAGTTGTTGGTCGTCCGAATGTTGGTAAGTCGTCTATTATCAATGCTTTCCTTAATGATGAACGCAATGTGGTGACAGATCTCGCAGGAACTACACGTGACTCCATATATACAAAATACGACAAGTTTGGTTTCGACTTTTATCTGGTTGACACTGCTGGTATTCGTAAAAAGAATAAGGTGAGCGAAGATTTGGAATACTATTCCGTGATGCGTTCCATTCGTGCCATCGAGAATTCTGATGTTTGCATTCTGATGATTGATGCAACGCGCGGCATTGAGGGGCAGGATCTTAATATCTTTCAAGTTATACAGAAGAATCAGAAGGGACTTGTCATCGTGGTGAATAAGTGGGATTTAGTGGAAGACAAGAGCAAAGAGGCTGTGAAATATTTCGAAGATACCATCCGCAATCGCCTTGCTCCCTTTGTGGATTTCAAGATTATCTTTGCGTCTGCATTGACCAAACAGCGTATCTTCAAAGTGTTGGAGGAAGCGAAGAACACTTACAAGAGTCGTACCAACCGTGTGACTACCCATAAGTTGAATGAGGTTATGCTACCGATTATCGAAGCAACTCCTCCACCATCAATTAAGGGTAAATACATCAAAATCAAGTACTGCATGCAGCTTCCTTCCACTTATGTTCCTTCGTTTGTATTCTATGCTAACTTGCCTCAATACGTAAAGGAGCCATATAAGCGTTTCCTTGAAAATCAGATTCGTGAGCATTGGTGCTTTACAGGCACACCTATCAATGTGTATATTCGTCAGAAATGATAAGAAGGGTAGTTGTTTACATATTAGCGTGTGTGTTGTTCCTCGCATGTTCAACTGAATCCGACGAGGCAAAACTGCAACAGTTCGTGGTGACTTCTGTGACAGCGCTTCATGAGGGTGATATTGATACCTATCTGCAAGCTGTAGATTACGGTTCAGAATTGGATACGCTTCATGAGCAACTGTTGCGCCAAATGCTGTCACGTTATGTTGATAATGTAAGTCGTTTCGGAGGTTTAGAGCTTGTTGAGGCTAATATGTGTACGATAAATAACGACTCGGTAGCAAGTGTGGGGTATGTGCTGATGTTTAAGGATGGAACGCGTGAGAGTCGTATTGCCCAACTAGCCCGTTTAGCAGATGGATGGAAAATTGTAGAAGGCTTATAGGTGAAATGCTTATAAGCCTTCTTCTTCTGCTTCTCTTAGTTTCTTTTCCTCGATAAGTTGGAAATCCTTTGGGCGGAGAACAAAGTTCGAGCCAAGATACTTATCACGTACTATCTTGTTATTTGCCAGTTCTGGTGGTGTACCTTTGAATAGAATTCTACCTTCAAACAGCAGGTAAGCACGATCTGTGATACATAGGGTCTCTTGCACATTGTGGTCGGTAATGAGAATACCTATGTTACGATCTTTCAGTTTCCAGACAATATATTGGATGTCTTCTACAGCAATAGGGTCAACACCTGCGAATGGTTCGTCAAGCATGATGAACTTAGGATCGATAGCCAGACATCGGGCAATCTCACATCTGCGTCGCTCTCCTCCCGACAGCTGGTTTCCTTTGTTTTTTCTTACTTTCTGGAGTCTGAACTCGTCCAGGAGACTTTCCAGTTTCTCACGCTGATAGTCGCGTGATTTCCCCGTCATTTCGAGAACGGTCATGATGTTGTCCTCTACACTCATCGTGCGGAACACAGATGCTTCCTGTGCCAGATATCCTACACCAGCACGCGCACGTTTGGCAACAGGGTAACCAGTAATCTCCAAGTCGTTGAGGAACACCCTTCCTGCGTTTGGAACAACCAATCCTGTAGTCATGTAAAACGAAGTGGTCTTTCCTGCGCCGTTTGGTCCCAACAAACCTACGATTTCTCCTTGACGCACATGAATCGACACATTGTTTACTACCGTACGCTTGCCGTACGTCTTCACAAGATCGCGTGTGTACAAGGTCATTCTGTCATCAGAATACTCCGGAATCTCTGTGTCTCCTGCATTCTGAATGACGGTCGTTTTTTCTCTTTGTATGATAGCTTCTGTATCCATATTGTTTGTATTCTGATGCAAAGGTAGTAAATAATTAAGAATTATGAGTTAAGAATTATTTGATTTTTTACTTTTCCCTATTCACTTTTCCCTTTTTTTTCTTACCTTTGCAAACTAATTCAATGGAATATGACAACATTCAATGATGCTTTGGCTGGAATCGGACGTTACGTCCTGCTGATGGGGAGGGTGCTCACTCAACCCGATCGTTGGCGTATGTTTTTCCGTCAGTATGTGACGGAGATGTTCCAACTTGGCTACAATTCCATTGGTATTGTGCTGATTATCTCGTTCTTCATCGGAGCAGTCATCTGCCTGCAGATCAAGTTGAACATCCAAAGCCCTTGGATGCCGCGAATGGTTGTAGGATATACTACTCGTGAGATTATGTTGCTTGAGTTCTCGTCCTCCATCATGTGTCTGATACTTGCAGGAAAGGTGGGGTCGAACATTGCTTCCGAGTTGGGTACGATGCGTATTACTCAGCAAATTGATGCGCTGGATATCATGGGCGTCAATTCTGCCAATTATCTCATTCTTCCAAAGGTGGCAGGCTTGATGACCATCATGCCGATTCTTGTGACGCTCAGTGTAGCCTCAGGAGTACTTGGAGCCTATGGGACATCTTTGTTAGGTACTACCTCTATTCCCGAACTGAACGAAGGATTCCGCTATCAGTTCAATCAATGGTTCTTCTGGTGCGGTATCATTAAGGCTATTGTCTATGCGTTCATCATCACTTCCGTTTCTGCCTATAAGGGCTATACTGTCGTAGGAGGTTCGGTCGAAGTAGGTAAGGCCAGCACAGACGCAGTTGTGCTTAGCAGTATATTGGTTTTGTTTTCCGACATTTTCCTAACCCAGATTCTGACATGATAAAGGTAGAGCATCTATTCAAGTCCTTCGACGATAAGGAAGTACTGAAGGACATCAACGCTGAGTTCGAGAATGGTAAGGTTAACCTTATCATCGGCCAGAGTGGTTCTGGAAAGACGGTTTTCATGAACAATCTTGTGGGGTTGCTTACCCCCTCAAGTGGCAATATATTTTATGACGATCGCGACTTTGTGAATATGAACAAACGCGAGAAGATTCTGCTTCGTCGAGAGATGGGAATGATATTCCAAAGTGCTGCCTTGTTCGATTCTATGTCTGTACTCGATAATGTGATGTTCCCACTTAATATGTTCAGCGATAAGTCGTACGAAGACCGTGTTCGTAGAGCTGAAGATTGTCTGAGTCGTGTGAACCTTGCAGGAACAGGCAATAAGTTCCCCAAGGAACTCAGTGGAGGTATGCAGAAGCGTGTTGCTATTGCACGAGCAATCGCTCTCGAACCTAAATACCTTTTCTGCGACGAACCCAACTCCGGACTTGACCCAAAGACCAGTATTGTAATTGACGAACTCATCCAAGGTATCACTCATGAGGACAATATCACCACAATCGTGAATACCCACGATATGAACTCTGTGATGGGAATAGGTGAGAAAATCATCTTCATCTGCGAAGGTCGAGCAGAGTGGCAAGGGTCGAATCTGGAAATCATGGATGCAGACAACAAACGCCTCGATGATTTCATCTTTGCCTCAGATATACTCCGTCAGGTGAAGATTGCCCACGATGAAGCAAAGAAAGGGTGATTTTTCTCAGAAAATGTTTAGGGACTCTGTTGTTTAGCTCATAAATACGTAACTTAATTGGAATGGGAAGTCCTCCTTTAAGGAGGATTTAGAAGGTCTGTTTTTTTTACCCTTAAGGGAAAATTTTGTTACTCCTAGGAGAAAGTTCTATTCAAAGCCTTTGAACGCATATTCAAAGACTCTGAACATATGTTCACAGGCTTTGAACAGAAAATACCCTTAGGGGAAAAATTTCTTTATCCCAGAGAAACTGCTTTTCCTAACTAGGCAGCTATATAGCTCCTCCTCTAAGTTAGAGGAGGGAGACCACGTTAGTGGTGGAGGAGTATTATATTTGTTTAAAAACAACACGGGAATATGCAGGTGATCCATAAAATGCATGTGGTCACGATGGTCAAGGTCAAAATGTCATTTAGCGTTTCGCGTTTCAGTTGTTACAGTTGAAAAGTACCCTCATATTTACTTTCAACTATCAACTTTATCAGCTGACTATCAACTATAAACCATAAACTTTAAACTTTCCTTTCAAATTATTTGGAAGATATTTATTATTGTTGTATATTTGCAGTCGAGAAGTTGCATTGTGTTGGTATCAAATTGGTATGCATGCCAGATTGTTCCTCCTTTGCGACTTTGCCACTTTTGGTGGCAGACATATTTAGGAAGCGTGTACGCTATATTTCCTGCATGTGAATCTGGACAATTCGCAACTTGGAATTTTTGAGCACGAACGACGTGTAAAAGAATAAGTTGTTACTCGCTCTTCCTTCGATTGTTATATGTTGTCAGCTCATGCTGTATCCATATACTTCGAAGGTGTGAGCTGTTATTCATCATTCTTTTTACACGGGTTGTCCAGAACCTACATGCAGAGGATGGGAGTTTTCAGACTCACACCTTTCTTTTTGTGCCTATTCTCAATTACTTTCTTGTTAATTATTCTTAGAGATACAAAACATGAATACAACAGTACTCATAATTCATTCAAGAAAATATAGTGAACGTAAAGCACACATGGATTCGATGATGGCCTCTCATCCATATCAATACGAATATATTCTTGAGGGTGATGCAGAGCAACTGACAAAAGATGTCATTAATAAATATTTTACGGATGTTGAAATAGAAAAAGGTGTTCGAATGACTGCTCCAAATATTTTGAGTTGCACCTTAAAACATCTTTATGCATATGAGAAGATAATAGAAAACGATTTACAGGGTGCTTTGATATTAGAGGATGATGCAATACTCTTTAATCGTTTTGATGAAATTTTTGCTAAATCCATTCAAGAGTATGAGAAGAACTATTATAATGAGAATGTGATTATATCTTATGAGGATACTCGTCTTAGATTTGTGCCACGTTCTAAAAGAATTAAAGGAGTGTATTTATATAGTGGCGATAGAGATAGGATGACTGCTATTTATTTTATAAATAGGAATGCAGCACAAATGATTTTAGAGGAAGTCAAAAAAAACAAGTGTCATTTACCAATTGATTTATATCAAAGGTATTTGCTGAATCAAAAAAAAGTGTTGTATTTGTGGTGCCATCCAACAATCGCAACACAAGGAAGTCATACGGGATTGTTTTCATCTACTTTATCTGGTAGAAATCATTGGATGAAAGCTCTTTTGTGGAATTGTAAATTGATATACAAGAAACTACTATATGAACTTAGATAAGCAGGATTTATATGGAGGATAAAAAGAAAAAGACAGTGATTGTAGTAACATTCGTGTGGCGAGAGATGCTTTCTATGGAAAAGATGGCGTTTGAATGCGGTTTGTCACGATTGGGGCAATATCCATTTGCAGTTGTGCATCCAATTCGTTTTTCTATTGAGAAAATAAAACGAAAATATCCTCAATTAATAGATATACCGATGGATAATCATTTTTTTGAAAGTGTTAACACTTATAACGAAATGATGCTTATGCCAGAGTTTTATTATCAGTTCCAGAAGTATGATTTTATGCTCATTTATCAACTTGATGCATTTGTCTTTAGAGACGAATTAATGTATTGGGTAGAACAGGATTATGATTATATAGGTGCTCCTTGGTTGCCAAGTGATAGTTTATATCAACGTACAATTGGAGAAATAATAATTCGCCTTAAAAAGTTATTTCCTATCAAAAAATTTCGAATTACTCATGCCCAAAAGTATTTTGAGGTTGGAAATGGGGGCTTTTCTCTTCGTAAAATCTCAACAATGATACGGTTATTATCAGAGAATCGTTCCTTAATAGATGCCATTCCCAAAGGAAGTAGAGCTCGTCAAGAGGATATAGCAATTTCTGTTGTGCTAAGTAAGAAGACCTCGATTCGTATACCTAATTGGAGAATTGCAGCGCATTTTTCTTTTTGTGATAACCCCAATCGTTGTTTCCGTGTGACTAAAGGAAAAATCCCTTTTGGCTGTCATGCTTGGGATACTTCTAATTGGGAGAAATTTTGGCGAGGTAAATTGTGGTTTGGTAATTCGTAATTTGGTGTTATCTTGATTCTTTTTTTTTGTTCTCACTAATGGGAATTTTTGTTCCCCCTAGGGGCTGCTTAAATTTAGTTGAAAGTTGAAAATTGAAAGTTGAAAAATGCGAAGCGAAGACGTTGCGAGCAGTTCGCAGGTAATTCGCAGGTAGTTCGCAGGAAAGTCGCAGGAAGGAAACGGGAAAAGACTAGGGTGTAACAGGTAAAACAACGGGGGAGAAAAGGGAGAGATACGGCATGTAACAAGTTTGCCCCGTCCGCAAGAACTGAAAGTGCATCCTTCCCCCCAAGCGCAACGTGAAACCCTAAATCTTTTCCCTGTCACCGACATTTAGGCGGTGTCGTGCCCACAAGGGCACGTTGAGACACCGTCGGGGTGTCGGTGACGGAAAAGAAAAAATAATAACATCAAATCATTATGTCATTAACAAAAGAGATAGCAGAACAAGAAAACAGCTGCAACGGACGTCCGCTTCAGTGTATCGGCAATGCGGACACGTAATACATCCCTTTTCAACTTTTAGCAGGCACCAATAACTTTTTTTACAAAAACGTTTGGTGGGCTCAGGGAAATGTTTTATCTTTGCAGCACGATGTCCATAAGACAAATGTGAGAATGACCTATGGATTCAGGCACAATAAAGAATATAGATAAAAGTTGTAGACTATGAACACATTATTGTTACAACATGTGATACTGGTGGCATGTATGTCGTTGTCGGGTTTGCAGGTGTCAGCCAAAGGAATTGTCTATAAAGTAAAAGGTGTGAAGTTCACGATGGTGACTGTAAAAGGCGGAACTTTCCCGATGGGGAACGATTCGGATGAGTCGAACGACAATCCTGTCCACTATGTAAAGCTGAGCACTTTTTCAATCGGTCAGACAGAAGTGACTCAGGAACTGTGGGAGGCTGTGATGGGCAGCAATCCGAGCGACTTTAAAGGACCAAAGTATCCTGTTGAGAGTGTGAGCTGGGACGATTGCCAGACATTCATCCGTAAACTGAATCAGCTGACAGGCGAGCGATTCCGTCTGCCCACAGAAGCCGAATGGGAATATGCCGCTCGTGGAGGTAAAAAGGGTAAAGGATATATCTATAGTGGCAGCAATAACCTCGACGAAGTGGCTTGGTATGATGGTAATAGCACTCATGTGGTTGCATCGAAGTCGCCGAACGAGTTGGGCATTTACGACATGAGCGGTAATGTGTGGGAATGGTGTAACGACTTATATGCAGACGATTTTTACTCAATTTCCACGTTCTATAACCCTTATGGTGCCCACGATGGCTCTGATTATGTGCTCCGAGGAGGTTGTTGGGGTGGTAGTGCTTCGATCTGTAGTGTGACCAATCGCAACTACTACGTCTCTACGGGAACTGGAAACATCATTGGTTTCCGTCTCGCTCTTTAATCCTTTTTCCCTCATCCTATTTTTAGTATCCCTTAAGGGTAATTGTTTTTTACCCTAGGGGAAAGAGAAAAAAAGGTTAAAGAAACAAAAAAAAGAAAACAAGAATATAGGCAACTATTGATTTTGCCGCTCATCTTTTTTGACTTTTGGGGTCAACAGCTATATCATGATCAACTTTTTCTCTAATTCCTTTTGCTGTTTCAATTAAATACATTATCTTTGCAACGTGTTCTTACGAACACAGACATATTTGCTCATTTGCGCCTTGAATTGCGACCTCAGATTGTGAACGGGCAAACTTACCAACAGAGACTTGCGGTTAGTGCAGGTTTCCCATAGTTGGTAAAGGTTGTCGCAAACCTAAGGCGCGTATGGTGATAGCCTGCGCTTTTTGTTTATTATTAACAACTAAAATCATATCAATATGAAACGAATTGTACTATTTACGCTCCTAACAATGCTGATGTATATTTCTGCATTTAGTCATGACATTGAGGTGAAGAATGCTGATGGTGTCACCATTTATTACAACTATAGTGCTGAGGGTAAGGAACTGATTGTCACCTATCAAGGAAGTTCATATAAAGAATACTCCAATGAATACTCAGAAAAGGTAGTTATTCCAGAAACGGTTACTTACGATGGGAAATCATATCCTGTTACAAGCATAGGTGAAGATGCTTTCTATAGCTGCTCAGGATTAACATCTATCAAAATTCCAAATAGTGTTACAAGCATTGGTGAAGCTGCTTTCTCTCATTGTACAGGATTGACATCCATCGAGATTCCAAATAGTGTAACAAGCATTGGTGAAGGAGCTTTCGGGGCTTGCACAGGATTAACATCCGTCACAATTCCCAACAGTGTGACAAGCATCGGTAACTATACTTTCTCGGCTTGCAGAAGATTGACCTCCATAGAGATTCCAAATAGTGTTACAAGCTTTGGTGAAAGTGCTTTCGAGTATTGTACAGGATTAACATCTATCGAGATTTCAAACAGTGTCGCAGAAATTGGCGAAAGGGCTTTCTTTGGCTGCTTTTCCCTAAACAAAGTAATTGTTTCTGACATTGCTGCATGGTGTAGAATTAGATTCGATGGTGATCTTGCTAATCCTCTTGCTAACGCTCATCATCTTTATAGCGATGAAAATACGGAGATTAAGAATTTGAGGCTTCCCAATGGTGTGACTAGCATTGGTGATTATGCTTTCGATTACTGCGCAGGATTAACATCCATTGAGATTCCAAACAGTGTGACAAGCATTGGAGTTCATGCTTTCGATTACTGCACAGGATTGAGCTCCATCGAGATTCCCAACAGTGTGACAAGCATTGGTGGAGGTGCTTTCTCTAACTGCTCAGGACTGACCTCTATCGACATTCCAAATAGTGTGATAAGCATTGGTGGAAGTGCTTTCGAGAATTGCACAGGATTAACATCCATTGAGATTCCAAATGGTGTAACAAACATAGGGCAAAGTGTTTTCTATTATTGTACAGGATTGACTTCTGTGGTTTTCGGTAATAGTGTAAGGACAATTGACTATGGGGCTTTCATTCACTGTACGGGACTGACTTCCATAGAGATTCCCAATAGTGTGACAAGTATTGGGAATATTGCTTTTAAAGAATGTTATAATCTTACCTCCGTCACCATCCCCAACAGTGTGACATACATCGGGTGTGGGGCTTTCGAATGGTGTACAGGATTAACATCCATCTGCATTCCAAACAATGTCACAACAATTCGCGATGAGGCTTTCAATTACTGCAGAGGATTGACATCGGTGATTTCGCTCAACCCTACACCTCCTATCTTAGAATCAATGACCTTCAGTGGAAGGACAACGAAAAATGCCACGTTATATGTGCCAACAGGTTGCAAGGCAATCTATTCATCGAGCCCATATTGGAAAGACTTTGCAAAGATAGAAGAAATTGATGTAAATAACATTGGTATCATCATTCCTGAAGAAGAACATAGCAGCAGTATGTATCAGCTCAATGGTCAATGGAATCAAGGTAAATGAAGGAAACCTTGGTAAGGGAATATATATACAGAATGGAAAGAAAATGCTGGTGAAGTAATGATTCATGGTTCAAGATGAATGAATAAGAGTTCATGGTTTATGGATTATGTATTCTGAGTACAGGCGGGGGTATAAGCCCCCGTTTGTTTTGTATCTATCTTTTCTTTGCCTCTAAAAGGTGCATTATGACCACTTACGGTTGTTAATTGTGATTGTGTGTAATACTCTATCGCCCGTTGGGGCTTACTTAGGGACAAAAGGGGAAAAGAGTAGGGGGGAACAGGGAAAACTACGGGGGAGAAAAGGGAGAGATACGGCATGTAACAAGTTTGCCCCGCCCGTGCGAATATCTTGCAGCGGGCGGGGCAATGTCTTGCGGCGGGCGTGCGAATATCTTGCGGCGGCCGCCAAAAGACTCAGGATCCTCTTCTTATTCCCTCAAGGGGGAAGGACTAAAGTCTAGGGTCAAAGGTCTAAAGCCTTTTACTTTTCTGACTGCAAAGATACGAAAAAAATGGCTGAAATGCAAATGTTTTTACATAAAAAAACGACTACTTCTGCTTTTCTTCACATATTCTCATTTTTATTCAAATAGTTTTCGTAATTTTGCCCTCACAATAAAAGTCAAAAAGTGCAGATAATAAAGTAAACTATGTCATACAACTCAAAAGTTCTTTTGATTTATACAGGTGGAACCATCGGAATGAACCGCAATCCGCTGACGGGGGCTCTTGAGCCTTTCGACTTTGAGCATCTGTTGCAGAAGGTGCCCGAGTTGCATCAGTTCGACACACAGATAGAGACCTATCAGTTTGCTCCGCCTATCGATTCTAGCGACATGTCGCCCCAACGATGGACGGACTTGAGCCATGTGATAGCCGATCACTACGATCAGTACGACGGCTTTGTGGTGCTTCACGGAACAGATACGATGGCCTTTACCGCCTCTGCTCTTTCATACATGCTGGAGAACCTGACAAAGCCCGTCATCTTCACTGGCTCACAGTTGCCCATCGGACAGTTGCGCACGGATGGCAAGGAGAACCTTATCACCTCGATAGAGATGGCGGCAGCAAAAGACGAAGAAGGCCATGCTATGGTGCCAGAGGTGGGCATCTACTTCAATAGTCATTTGCTCCGAGGAAACCGTACTACCAAGCAGAGTGCAGAAGAGTTCAATGCTTTCGAATCGTTCAACTATCCCCATCTGGCAGAAACGGGTGTAAACATCACCTATCATCGCCATCGTATGTTGAAACCCGACTACAGCAAGCCGATGATACCCCATTTCCACCTCGATAACAACGTTATCATCTTCTCGCTGTTTCCTGGTATCCGCGAAGACCTCATCCGTCACATCATCCGCACACCTAACCTGCGTGCTATCGTCATGCGCACCTTCGGAAGCGGCAATGCACCACAGAGTCCATGGCTGCTCGATGCGCTCAAAGAAGGTACCTCGAGCGGAAAGGTCATCGTCAACATTAGCCAATGCATGCAAGGAGCCGTGGAGATGAGACGCTATGATTGTGGCTACCATCTGCAAGAGGTAGGTGTGGTCTCAGGTTACGACTCTACGGTGGAGAGTGCCGTCACAAAACTCATGTTCCTACAGTCGCAGTACGATGACCCCAAGATGGTTCGCGATATGATGAACCGCAGCATTCGTGGCGAGATTTCCATCCCAAACTCCTGAACTAAAGTCTAAAAAGGATGCCAAGCGCATTCTTTTTTTATGCTGTTTTGTTAATTATTATGAATAATGAATTGTGAATTCTAAATAATTTCGTAACTTTGCAAGCCAAAATTGAAAATTGAAGAACGAAAATCGTAAATAGTAAATAGATAGATGAATATTACATTAGAAAACATCGATGCGGTGAATGCCGTTATTACAGCGGAGATTGCACCTGCTGATTATGAGGAAAAGGTAAAGAAGTCGCTCAAGGACTTCAGAAAGAAAGTACACATGCCTGGTTTCCGTCCAGGTATGGTGCCAGAAGGTCTGGTGAAGAAGCAGTATGGCACCTCGATTCTTGCGGAGGAAGTGAACAAAGTGCTTCAGGAAGGTCTCTTTGACTATATCCGTGAGAACAAAGTGAATATGCTTGGCGAACCGCTTCCTAACGATGCGAACAACGATGTCCAGTTGGTTGAGGGTAATACTTTCACCTTCAAGTTCGACCTTGCTATCGCTCCAGAAATCAAGTTCTCGCTGACAAAGAAGGACAAGGTGGACTTCTACAATGTCACAGTTAGCGATGAAATGGTTGAGAAACAGGTTGAGATGTATCGCCAGCGTGGTGGTAGCTATCAGAAGGTGGATGACTATCAGGACAACGATATGATTAAAGGAGTTCTCACCGAACTCGACAAGGAGGATGGTGTAACTGCCAGCGATGCAGTGATTCTGCCAAAGTACTTCAAGTCGGACAAGCAGAAGAAATTGTTTGCAAAGGCAAAGACCAACGATATCATCAAGTTCAATCCTTCTGTAGCTTATGAGGGCAACGATACTGAGTTGGCTTCATTGCTTAAGGTTGATAAGGAGAAGGTGGCTGAGCACAATGGTGACTTCAACTTCCAGATTACTGAAATCACTCGTTTCGTTCCAGGACCACTCAATGAGGAACTCTTCGAGCAGGTTTATCCAGGAGCCGGCATCAAGACTGCTGAGGAATTCACTGCAAAGATTCGCGAGGCTATCGAGAATCAGTTCAAGAAGGATGCCGACTATCGTTTCTTGTTGGATATGCGTAACTATCTGACTAAGAAAATCGGTAAGTTGGAATTCCCAGATGAGAAGCTGAAGAAGATTATGGCAGCTAATGCAAATGGCGATACTGCAAAGGTGGAGGAGAACTACGATAAGAGCATCGAAGAACTGACTTGGCATCTTATCAAGGAGCAGCTTGTCGAGATGACTGGCGTGAAGGTTGACGACAGCGATGTGAAGGAGATGGCGAAGGAAGTGACTCGTATGCAGTTCGCTCAGTATGGTATGCTCAACATTCCTGAGGAGTATCTTGAGTCATCTGTGAAGGAGATGCTGAAGAAGCGTGAGACAGTCGATAACCTTATCGATCGCTGCATCGAAGTGAAACTCGGAACAGCCTTGAAAGACAAGGTGGCTTTGAAGGAAAAAGACGTAACTCCTGAAGAGTTCAACAAGTTGTTTGAAAACTAAGATACGAAGAAAGTTTAGAGTTTAGAGTTCTTGAAACTTGAATCCTGAATCCTGAAACTTGATTCATGAAACTTAAGTGTCGGTTGACACCTTATTTATATAATTTAGAAGCGTTTTATCAGTAAGATAAGACGCTTTTATTATTTTATTTGCAGGGAAGACGCATTTTTTTGTCATAAAGTTTGTGTACTTGAAATAAAATACATAACTTTGACTAACAATAGACGAGAAGATGAGTTTCAACCAGAAAACAACCATACCATATCTGGCATTTGCCGTACCTCAACGCGACCCCCTGTATAACAAACGGTTGATGAAGAGCTTTAATGTCCCGGAATTTATGGTCGAGAAGGTGACGATTGCTCCTCAAGAACTCGCAGATGTTATACGTCAAGACGCTATTCCTGCCCAAATCTATCAATAAATTGAAAAAAAAACGAAAAATATTACGATTACTATTTGGTAATTCATGATAATTGACTATCTTTGCCAAAGTCAAAGTGAAAACTTAGAGAGAAAGATAAAAAAAAAGTAACAAATAAAGAAAGATATATGAAAGACGATTTTGTCAAATATGCTACCAAACATTGCGGAATAAATAGTATGGTACTTGACGATGTGATGAAAGCACAGGCAGGTTACCTGAACCCTTATATATTGGAAGAGCGCCAATTGAATGTCACCCAGCTGGATGTCTTCTCGCGCTTGATGATGGATCGTATCATCTTCCTCGGAACAGAAATCAATGACTACACCGCCAATGTGTTGCAGGCGCAGATGCTCTATTTGGATTCTGTCGATTCAGGAAAGGACATCAGTGTGTATGTCAACTCTCCAGGTGGAAGTGTCTATGCCGGATTGGGCATCTATGACACGATGCAGTTCATCAGCAGCGATGTGCAGACAATCTGTACAGGTATGGCAGCTTCGATGGCTGCTGTGTTGCTCGTTGCTGGAAAGGAAGGCAAGCGAAGTGCTTTGCCTCATAGCCGAATCATGATTCACCAACCGATGGGAGGTGCTCAGGGACAGGCAAGCGATATTGAGATAACAGCGCGTGAGATTCAGAAACTCAAGAAGGAATTGTATACCATCATCGCTGAACACTCTCATCAGACGTTCGATAAAGTGTGGGCAGATTCTGACCGCGACTATTGGATGACTGCAGAAGAGGCGAAGGAGTATGGAATGATTGATCAGGTGCTCATTCGTAAGAATTAAGAAGACGCATGGAGAAATATAAGAAATGCTCATTCTGCGGACGCAGTAGCACGGAAGTCGGAATGATGCTTACCGGTTTGAATGCTTGTATCTGCGATGACTGTGTTCGTAATGCGAATCAGGTGATTCTCGAGAACACAAAGTCACAAGACAAGTTTGCGATGACCGACCTTCCGAAGCCAAAGGAAATCAAGGCATATCTCGACCAATATGTCATTGGGCAGGATGCTGCTAAGATGGCGATGGCTGTTGCGGTTTACAATCATTACAAGCGTTTGCAGCATGAGTCGGAAACACGAGAGGGGAGTGATGTAGAGATAGAGAAGTCGAACATCATCATGGTGGGTAGTACCGGAACGGGCAAGACGCTTCTTGCACGCACGATCGCCAAGATGTTGGTGGTTCCTTTCACCATCGTTGATGCTACGGTGCTTACCGAGGCAGGATATGTGGGCGAAGATGTCGAGAGCATCCTTTCGCGTTTGCTTCAGGTTGCCGACTATGATGTCAAGAAGGCCGAACGAGGTATTGTCTTCATTGACGAAATCGACAAGATTGCCCGCAAGAGCGACAACCCGTCCATCACTCGCGATGTGAGTGGAGAAGGAGTACAACAGGGACTGTTGAAACTGCTCGAGGGATCTAAAGTCAATGTGCCCCCTCAAGGAGGGCGCAAGCATCCAGAGCAAGCCTTCATCGAAGTCGATACACGCAACATCCTCTTCATCTGTGGAGGAGCATTCGATGGAATAGAGAAACGAATCGCACATCGTCTGAACACCCATGTAGTGGGTTATGGAGCCGTTGAGAATACCGCCAAGATCGACAAGAACAATCTGATGCAGTATATCGCTCCGATGGACCTCAAGTCGTTCGGACTTATCCCCGAGATTATCGGACGATTGCCAGTCCTGACCCATCTCGAGCCGCTCGACCGAACCGCCTTGCGTAACATACTTACAGAGCCTAAGAACTCCATCATCAAGCAATATGTCCGTCTGTTCGAACTCGACGGCATTCAGCTGGAGTTCGCACCAGAAGTGCTCGACTACATCGTCGATAAGTCCATTGAGTACCGACTTGGAGCTCGAGGGCTACGTTCCATCGTTGAGACCATCATGATGGAGAAGATGTACGAGTCGCCATCTGTCCCTGTTGACCACCTGACTATCGAACTCGATTATGCGAAGCAGCAAATCGAGAAGGCAGGCGGAAAGATAATGAATAGTGGAGCATAATGCGATTAAGCCGGACATAATGCCAGGTTTGCTTGAGGATTATTAAGGCGCAGCATTCTATACGAAGTAAATAGTATTAAACCGTCAATTTGGAATTTCATGAAGACGCAAATGACATTGCTTGAGTATTTGAAGTATTATTTCGGATTTGATACCTTCAAGGGCGATCAAGAGGCTATCATACGTAATCTACTTGACAAGAAAGACACCTTTGTCCTGATGCCTACAGGAGGAGGGAAGTCGCTCTGTTATCAGTTGCCTGCCCTTCTGATGGATGGGACCGCTATCGTCATTTCACCGCTTATTGCTTTGATGAAAAACCAAGTTGACGCTATCAAGCATATCAGCGACGATGATAACGTGGCTCACTTTATCAACTCCTCGCTCAACAAGGCCAGCATCACTCAGGTGAAGGAAGACATCAAGGCAGGACGAACCAAGCTCCTCTATGTCGCACCCGAATCGCTCACAAAGGCCGAATATGTCGAATTTCTCCGAGGAGTAAACATCTCGTTCTATGCCATCGACGAAGCTCATTGTATTTCCGAGTGGGGACACGATTTCCGCCCCGAGTATCGTCGCATACGTCCCATCATCAACGAGATTGGCAATGCGCCCATTATTGCCCTCACAGCAACCGCTACCGATAAAGTGCGCATCGATATCAAGAAAAACCTCTGTATCATGGATGCTACAGAGTTCAAGTCGTCGTTCAATCGCCCCAATCTCTATTACGAAGTACGTCAGAAAACCAAGGATGTCGACAAGGATATCATCAAATATATCAAGACCCATCCCAACAAAAGCGGCATCATCTACTGTCTCAGCCGAAAGAAGGTAGAAGAACTGGCCGAAGTACTCAAAACCAATGACATCAAGGCAGCTGCCTATCATGCCGGTATGGATTCTGTGCTCCGTAGTGCCACTCAGGACGATTTCCTTATGGAGCGAATCGATGTCATCGTAGCCACTATTGCTTTCGGTATGGGGATAGACAAACCCGATGTGCGGTTCGTCATCCACTACGACATCCCCAAAAGCCTCGAAGGCTACTATCAGGAGACAGGACGTGCAGGACGCGATGGAGGTGAAGGGCGATGCATCGCTTTCTATTCACACAAAGACCTCCGCAAGCTCGAGAAATTCATGGAAGGCAAACCTGTAGCCGAACAGGATATCGGACGTCAACTCCTGCAGGAGACAGCCAACTACTGCGAGTCGTCCGTATGCCGACGCAAACTGCTACTCCACTATTTCGGAGAGGAATACAATCAGGACAATTGCGAGAACTGCGACAACTGCAAACACCCAAAGAAACAAGTCGATGCTAAAGACCAGCTCCTGCTTGCACTCAAGACCATACAGGCAGTCAAGGAAAACTTCAAGATCGACTACATCATCAACGTCCTATGCGGCAAGGAAGACAACGAACTCATCCTCGCTCACAAGCACGACCGGCTCGAATACTTCGGCGAAGGCTCCGACAAAGACCCCCAGTTCTGGAGTGCGGTCATCAATCAGGGCATGATTCATGGTTACATCACCAAGGACGTCGACAACTACGGCATACTCAAACTCACCAAGCAAGGCAAACGCTTCATCAAGAAGCCCGTACCCTTCACCATCGTCGAAAACAACCCCTTCGACGAAGACGCCATCGATGATCAGTCGGCACACACATCAGCACTCGACGAAGTGCTGCACAAGATGCTTATCGACCTACGCAAGAAGCTCTCAAAGAAATACAATGTGCCACCCTACATCATCTTCCAAGACCCATCCATCGATGCCATGACCACCTTCTATCCCATCACACTCGACGAACTCCAGAACATACCAGGAGTCGGAGCAGGGAAGGCACGTCGATACGGAAGCGAGTTTATCGAACTCATCAAGCACCATTGCGAGGAAAATCAAATCGAACGACCTGTCGATATGCGCGTACGAACCGTAGCCAACAAGTCGCTCCAGAAAATCAGCATCATACAAAGCATCGACCGACAAGTGGCACTCGACGACATAGCCTTGGCAAAAGGACTCGATTTCGACGAACTCCTCGACGAACTCGAATCGATAGTCTATAGTGGAACAAAACTCAACATCGATTATTTCATCGAGGAAGAAATCGATGATGATAAAGTCGATGAAATCTACGAGTATTTCCGCGAAAGCCCCACCGACGACCTCGAGAGAGCATTCAAGAACCTCGACGACGATATCTCCGAAGAAGAAATCCGACTCGTACGAATCAAGTTCATCTCCGACCTCGCCAATTAATAGCTAAGAACAGACCCCACAGCCCCCTCTGTTGCCTTTTTCAAATTTTCAAGTGCCCCAGCGAGCATACTTCGTGGGCAAGCAACATTCATACGCATACACCCATGACCTTCCGTCCCGAACGACTCCCCATCGTTGAGGGCCAAATGTGCTTTGTTGATGAAGAAGTCACAAAGCTGAGAATGCGAAAGCCCTAAATCACGGCAGTCGAGCCAAACCAAATAGCTGGCTTGAGGACGAATCGGCCGAATCTGCGGGATATGCTGTTTACAGAAGTCTATCAGGAAGTCGATATTACCTTCGAGGTATGCCAACATCTCCTTGCGCCATTCCTCCCCATGCTCCAAAGCAGCCATCGTAGCAATCGGAGCAAACAGATGCTCCTCGTTCAGTTCGCCTGCAGCCATCCATCCGTAGAACCGCTTCCGCAATTCATCGTTCGGGACAACCGCCCACGAACTCACGATACCTGCCATATTGAAAGTCTTCGATGGGGCAGAGAACGTGATGGAACAGTTGGCAGCCTCTTCGCTCACCGAAGCAAACGGAATATGTTTATTGCCGAACAAGGCCATATCGCAATGAATCTCATCGCTGATAATCACAAGGTTATGAGTGACGGCAAAATGAGCCAGACGTTCCAATGTTTCCCTTCTCCACGTGATGCCAATAGGGTTATGAGGATTGGCAAGAATCAGCATACGGCAATCTTTGTCGCACACCTGTTCCAGATTCTCAAAATCCATGTCGTACCCCACCAGATGCCCATCCTCGTCACACATCTCTTTCAACGGATTCCAAACCACCATGCGTTTGCAGCCACGAGGAGTGAGAAAGAACGGATGATAGATAGGAGGCTGCACAATGATTTTCTCATGTTCCCCCGTCAGTGCATAAATAGCCATGCAGATACCCTTCACGATACCTGGAATATAGCAAATCCAGTCTTCACGCACCTCCCACTGATGGTGGTCGCGAATCCATTTGCTGATACACGCCCAGTAGTTCGCAGGCGTCTTGGTATAGCCAAACAGAGAGTGCTCCATCCGAGCCTTCAGCGCATCAGTAATGAACGAAGGCGTCTCCCATTCCATATCAGCAATCCACATCGGCACGAGGTCCGTCCGTCCGAAATCCCGCAGCAGATCCATGTGCTTGATATCGCCCGTCCCCGATCTGTCGATTATCCTGTCAAAGTCGTATGCCATAGTTGAAAAGTTTACAGTCAAAAGTCAAAGGTCAAAGCAGACTCAGTCTGTTAGAGCTACAGTTCTACAGCTCTACAGCTCTTAGCTCTTCCCCCTAAGGGGATATTCGCCTACAAAGATAAGCAATTCCTCCGAATTGAGCAACAAACGATTAAAGTTAGTTTCAAAAACAAGAAGATTTATTCAGAGCAAACCCAATTTGAATAACAACAATGTAACAATGTGGGAAATGAAGCTCCTAATCTCGATTACGGCTTAAGTTCAGGCCATCCATCGGCAGTCCAACTGATGGGCCGTTGTATGAGCAAGGCGGCTCCGTTTTGAGTTGCACTATAGCCGTGACAGATGAACACGTCCTGTCCGTCAAAGGTATAGGCTGCGCTGTGGCCGGCAGCTTCCCATTCTTTTTTATCTCCTTCTAGAAAAAGTAAACCACCGCCATTTACCATATCTATGCCAGCACGATCGAGATAAGGACCTTCCACGGTTTTACTGCGACCAACAGCCACGCGGTAGTTGCTTTGGGCACCACGGCAGCAGTAGTCCCATGACACGAATAGGTAGTAGTAGCCACCATGTTTGAAAATGAAAGGGGCTTCAATCGCATTTGTGCCTGCAAAACGTGATGTGGGGTTTGGTTCTGAAGGCTTGTAATTCGGATCATAGCGTCGAGCAATGGTACGAGGTTTTACACCTTTGGCTATGTGCATAGTGGAGTCGAGACGAGCTAATTGAATACCATCCCAAAATGATCCCCAAACTAGCCAGGGTGTGTCATTGTCGTCAATCACAAAGTTAGGATCGATGGCATTCCAATTGTCGCGTTTCTCGCGTGAGGTCACAATACATCCTTCGTCCTTCCATGTGTTAGTACTCAGTGAATTGTTACTAAGTAAGCCAATGGCTGAGCCATTCCTTCCGAATGTGGAGCAACTATAGGCAAGCCACCAACGGCCATGCCATTGGATGACGTCAGGTGCCCAGACGTGATTACGGAAACCAGGTACGGAATCCGCTGTCCAGCTAGGGATGTTAGTAATGACAGGATTGCGTGATGCTGTCCATGTCTTGCGGTCTTTAGAGGTCATCTGCTGAATTCCCATACCTGTGGCGTAAAGATAATACGTATCGCCTTCACGGGCCATTACGGGATCGTGTACCATAGGTGTTTCTGTAGCAAAAACTCCGCGCTGGTCATTGCGGCGCTGTCCTTGTGCAGCACTCGTTAGGAATACCGTTGAGAGTGCCAATGTAATAAGCAATTTGTGTGTCATGTCTTTAATATGTGATTTACGGAATTGATTATTTTTCTACTTTTACCCGCATAATCGTGAACGACATAGGGGCGAACTCATAGTTGAACTGCTTGCCAAACTTTCCGTAACGTGTAGTCTGTGGAGAAAGTTTTGTGGGCTGTTCGAATGTATTCTCGTCTGTTGCGTTACCACTGAGAGTGATAACTTTGCCCGACGGCATAACATTTTTGGTACCATCGATGCTGAAAGTGCGATGGTAGGGTTGTTCGGTACCGTTTACTACCTTGATAACGAGTTCAGAGGTAGACTCGTCGAAGCCAGTCTGGCAGAAGTGACGTATGTCGGTAGTCGGACGTGCAACAGTCATCTCCCGACCGTCAACAAAGAGTGTTGCGCTTAATGGAGTAACGACAATCTTAATATCATACCATTTGCCGGTATCAATCGTCTCATTGGCACGACGACCTAACACATCATTAGTGCGACCACGCAGAATAGGTTGAATTGCCGTAGTGCGGTTGTCCCAACCAGCTATATTGGCAGCAAATCCGTTCTGACCACGTCCGTCCATACCATAGTATATAAAGAAGCCTTCAGCACCACTCAGTTTGCGTGCTTTCAGTTGGAGAGTATAATTGTCGCTACTGAATGATGGCAGTAGGGTCATCGTAAGTTGTTCGTTTGATGTCTGGCGGATGATGTCACCTTCCACTTTCCATTCTCCCCTACGGCTTTGGAATTGGTTTACATTGATGTTTTGTACCCTCCCGTCAGTAGTAGTCACACTGATGTCCTTATATTCGCACTGCGTGGCATAGCTGCCCAATCCTATAGTACCGGCTGCGAAGGGTTGTGGCTGACCAGATGAAGTGGTTTCACTGACATACACATTATACGTAGGACGGTTTTCTGCAGCCATCTGTTGCACGTAATATGAGGCACGTCCATAGACTTGGGAACTGTTGATATGAATGAGGTTGCAAGGCCAATCACGACGATTTTCGTTCTCGAAAAGCGGTGCATACGACGACATCTTCACCACATCACTATTGCGCTCCATACCCATGATAAATGCTGCCTCGCTGATGGCAGCTAGGAGGTTGCCCGCTCCCACACCTCCATTACAGGCATACTCGCCTACATAGATGTCGTGCGTGCGTGGTGCATCATCGAAGAGGTGGTTGTTGGCAAAGAAGAAGTTGGGGTCGCGATACCAGTGTGGATCGACCATGTAGTCTCCGGGAATCTGCGCCAGCAGTCGGTCAGTGTGACCGAGGGTATTGATAAATGTAATCTGCGGATACTCAGCTTTCAGTTTCGTGAAAATATAGTTGAAGTGAGTAACATACTCAGGACCTACGTTCTCGTTGCCAATCTCCACGTATTTCAGCGGAAAGGGCTTAGGATGTCCGGCATCAGCACGCATCTTTGCCCAACGATTCTTGGCAGGATCTGCCAGCGCATAGTCAATAGCATCACGGAAGTTCTGAACGACAGCCTCCATATCTGCCTCACTGCTTACGAAGTCGCCATTTCGCACGGAGCACGACATACCGGCATTGTTCACGAACATGGCATCCATCCCGAGGTCTTCACAGAACTGCAGGAACTCATGATAGCCCATACCCCATGTAGCACGATAGCCCCATACGTCCCATTCGCCACGACGTGTCATGGGATCGCCGAGTGTCTCCTTCCACTTCACACGGTTCTCATACGTGGCACCCTCGACGATACAGCCGCCTGGCCAGCGCATGAACTTCGGATGTAGGCCTACCAGCATCTGTGCTACATCGGCACGCTGACCGTTCTTACGACCTTTGAACGTAGCTTGCGGGAAGAGCGACACATAGTCAATGAGTATAGTACCGGTCTTGTCAAACTCTAATGAGAGTTCACCTTTTGCAGCCGTTCCTTTAGCGGCCATCGTAGCAGTCAGTTCGGTCCACTTCCCCAACTGTCGACTGGCGAAAGTCGCCGTGCCAAGTGACGAACCGTTCTCGCTATTCACCAGTCGGGCTGTAATGCTGCCCTTGTAGTCGGCAGACTTTACATAGAAGCGCAGGTCATAATTTTCACCAGCCTTCAGTCCCATTCCCCAGTAACCAGTGTTAGTAAGTACAGCCTTACCACCTTTCTCTATATTCTGTATTGTAAGCTGCATGGCGTGTGGTGTATTTTCGTGTAATGGAGGCTGAGCTTCGACAACCTCACCTTTAACGATCGCTTTTTCGCCTATTACCTTCCATGCGGTCATCTTCTTCTCCTCAGTGTTCCAAGGAATGTTCCAGTTACGATTGTTGCGGTGCTCGTAGTTCATGGATTCGGGTGCATAAGCCCGGCCGTTACGCCAAGTCATACCTGATGGCAGCACATGCTCCTCGAAACCGCGGTTCTGTACCAATTCGGCATAGAGACCACCATCACCTGCGTGACTGATTTCCTCGAAGAAAATACCATAGAGATTGGGAGATACCACAGCACCTTTTTGGCTGAGGTCGATACGGATAGGCTCCGTCTGTGCCATTGCTCCTAAACAGCCTGCTGTTAGGGCAATTGTCAAAATAGTTTTTTGCATATTTCTTTTAGTTAAGGTAGTTGTCATTCGTTTTTATTTTTTGTAGTTCTTGTGTTGGATAGTGAAATTATCATAACCAGTAAGGTCTCCGTCGATGAAGATCTTTTCGTTCTCCTGCTTACCTTTCAATTGCCAGTCGAGCCATGCACGCACCATTCGTGCATTCGCTCCACCGTTAGGCTGTTCGTAGGTTCCCCCATGACCGCTCTTAGTGTTGTCGGCCAGCACGACAGGCACTTTCTTGATGGCCTTATAATCCACTTGAGCATTCTGCCAAGCCACATCTGTTGATCCACCAACGAGATAGAGAATGGGACCGTGAAGATTGTTCAGCGACTGAGGGTTAGCGTCAGCCATCGTCATTGTACCCATACCCGCATTCAGTATGAGATAGGTCTTCATTCTCGGGTCGGCTGCGTTAGCCAACACTTGTGCACCACCGCATGAATGTCCTGCAGCAGCGATGTGGTCAGTATCTATTTTTTGATAATAAGGAGAAGCGGAATCTGCAGCCTGCTTGCTGATCCAGTCTAGTGCTTTCTTCACCATCGACGAAGGGGTTTGTCGGTCTTTCTCATGCTGGGCAAGCATTTGCAGTTCACCGACAGCCACCACCACATAGCCATAGGAAGCTATATCAGAGAGCATATTCTCGTAGCCGATGCTGGTGTCCATGCAACCACCATTGCAGAAAATGAGCACGGGCATCTTTTCTTTCATAATCATTGGACGATAGACCACAAAGTCCGTCAGCGACTTTTCACGCACTGCCACAGCCTTCTGTGGACCGCTTCCACCATATTCTACCACTTTCATCTGTTCGAACGAAACGCTCGGGTCTTCGTACTTCAAGTAACGGGCAAAAAAAGCATCCATCGCAGGACGAGTAAACTCCAGTTGTTGGTCGAAAGCCACGCCATGTTGTCCATGCACCTTCACATAATCGACCGAAGCCCCTGCTCGCTGCATCTTTACCACCCAGTCCTCCGTCAGATTAGGACGAACGATAGGGTCTTCGCCACCTTGCAGTACGAGGAAAGGCGTCTTACTCTTACCTATATAACCGATAGGCCACCACTCCGTATGGTCAGCCCAATCTCCAGCACGGCCTATCTCCGTAGGAGGTGCACCTCCCGCAGCACAGGCCACCGAACAGTCATATTGCTTCCATGGGTCCTTATCATCCGCGAAGGCCTTGCTCTCTGCAGCCACGCCAGCCATCAGTGACAGGTGCCCGCCTGCCGAATGTCCGTAGGTTCCGATGCGTTGAGGGTCTATACCCAGTTTTTGCGCATTCGCTTTCATCCAACGGATGGCACAACGAACATCCTCGATGCATGCCGGCAACGGAGCCTCACCCGTGAGTCGGTAGTTCATATTGGCCACCACATAGCCTTTTTGAGCATAGTACCTCATCAGTGATTGATAGACCCCGTCGTTCTTCGACCCCGCATTCCATCCTCCTCCATGGATGATGAGGATTGCGGGCCTGTCTTTCTGTGGACCAAACTGTGGTTGTGCCAAGTCGAGCACCGTGTTCTTACCTACATCTGTTCTGTAGGCAATGTTCTCCGAAATTGTGATTTCTCGATTCGTCTGCGCTGCTGCTGTGAGCGTCAGGCACCATACGAAAAGTAAAGAAAGTCGTTTCATTGTCTGTATAGTTTTTTGGTCATTAAAAATGTCGTGCTGGAGGCAGGGATTTTTCTGCTCTATGCGTATATACATCGTAAAGGGCGGGGGGAACGATTGTGTCAGTTGTGCGGTATTCTATCAGAATGATTGTCGTTCCTCACCAACTCGAGGTCGTCAATATGGCACCAGGCTTGGGCGGGTCCGGCGGCCATGATTCCTACCTCTACGCTGCCGCGCGTCACGATGATGTCGTCGAGGGTCAGTTCGTGCCACTTGCTGTCGGATTCGTGGATGTCTTTCTTGAAGGTTGTGCCGCCGCTCTTGGCATAGACATATAGTTGGCTGAACCGGCCGCTGCTCTTCACCTTCATCCTTAGGGTGTAGGTGCCGTCAATGATGGGAACGCATGGGGTCGATGCAATCGTTTGATAGACTTGACGTGTGAAGGGCACTTTGTCAGAGATGTTCAGGCACTTGTTGCCTATCACGATTTGCCGGTCGTCGGCTGTGTTGTCGGCATTGAGTTGTGGAGAGTTTTCGCTGCCTACAGCGACTTTGTTGCCTCGTTTCACAATCGTAATCCATCCGCGAAGGAAGTCCTGCACGGGTTTGTTTCCGCTTGGTATGGATACACGGTCGGCTTCGAAGCTGCCGTTCTTCACGTAGTTGTTAGTGCAG
This sequence comes from uncultured Bacteroidales bacterium, assembly GCA_902785075.1. Classification (GTDB taxonomy): domain Bacteria; phylum Bacteroidota; class Bacteroidia; order Bacteroidales; family Bacteroidaceae; genus Colivivens. The sequence goes on from CACZXN010000010.1 coordinate 74,723, forward strand.
CCTACACTCCATTCACCTGTCTCAGCATTGAGGTGCCAATGACTGAGTGAGTTGAACGTGGGTGTTCCGGTCTCGAACGATATGGGGCACCACTGATTGTAACCGATACCATTGCCGGCAAAGTCGGCCCAGCGGTCGCCGCAATAGACGACAGTCTCCTCTTTCGTCCCTCGTATGGTATAGAAAAAGCCTGTCTGGGTCACATGTCCGTAATCATCGGCTGCACCTGACATCAGAGCCATGTTGTTGGTAGGAGTGTATGGACCGTAGATGTCGGAGGCCTCAAGGTAATAGACGTTAGATGCGTTCCAGCCATAGAGATCGGATGCGCACATGTAATACTTCTTTTTATATTTGAACATACAGTTGCCTTCACGTCCGCTACCCTGATATATTTGATGGCAGTCGAGCAACGTCACTTTCTCGTCCCGATAGCCTATTTCGGACAGATATATCTTGTTGCGACCTTTTCCGTAGGAATAGACTAAATACGACTTACCGGTATCAGGGTCTGTAAATACGGTCTGATCGCCTGTGTTGGGGGTGCCGATGAGGTTGGTCATGTCGATTTGGTTGTGTCTCTTGAACTCACCGGTTGGCGTGTTGCATGTGCAGATGAGTACACTGCTGTTGTATTGCACCAACAGGGCATATAGTTTGGCTTCTGCTATGTAGGCAACACCGAGACGGCCCACCCAGAATGCCCGGCCAAGCGATGAAGAGGTCGCTACATCGCCCACAAACTCCCAATTAACGAAATCGTCTGACTGGTAGCATGTGACAGACGAGAAACCTGTGCCCTCAACCTTGCCTGTAGGATTGGCTATGTAAGCCTCCGCTCCTCTGTAATGAACACCATACCAATAATAGTGTTCCTTGCCTTGAGCATCTGGGAAGCGAAAGATGCCGCCTCCCTGGCTGTAGATGAACGCTCCGTTTGTAGTCTTCCAAAAAACATCATTGATGATGGAAGGTGTAGTCGCTGATTGGATGGGAAGTGTATATGCTACACAAAAGATGTATAGGATTCTGCTAAATATCAGTCGTTTCATTGTTGGTTAGTTTTATGAGTTTATTTTTGTGCAAAGGTACGCATTTTGACGTTTTGGGCATATAAACATTGTAACAAACAGATGAACGATTGTATCAAATTGATAAATACGATTTATATTCGGATGTTTTTCGTATTATTTTTCTTACCTTTGTCAAACAATAATGACTATCAATAGTATCGTTATTCTTGAAGGAATTGTTCTAAAAACTTCATCTCTTGCTTCAACTCATCGGGCTTGAAGCCATGACCTGCACCAGGGATGATGTGGAGACGAGTGCCTGAACGGTAGAGCTGCTGGGCACGGCGTGAGTCGTCCATCGATACCACACGGTCAGCATCACCCTGCACAATCATCACAGAACCGCGATATTGGCCTATGAGGTCGAGGGGACGCATATCATGAATCTCCACGAAGAATCGACGACCCATCTTCACTCCCCACAATTCGGTGACGTCTTGAATATCCTCCAAGCGTGGATAGCGTTGCCGCCAGTTGTCGGCAATGCAGAGGGCAGGATAGACCAACACAAGCTGACTCACTTTTTCCTTCAAATCGGCTGCGGTGAGGGCAGATACGAGTCCTCCTTGACTCTCGCCGATGAGAACAATATGCTGATGACCTTGCTTTCGGAAGAAACTGACAATTGCCTTCAAGTCGCTTACCTCGTCGAGGATTGACATGTTGAGTGTGTTATTGTCGCTACGACTACGTACAGAGCCACATGGGAAGTCGAAGGTGTAGCACCGATAGCCCAGACGCCCCATCACGTCGTAGTAGTTGCGTCCGTAATCAAATGTGCCATTGAATCCATGGGCGATAATCGCTACGGGACCGTTCTTCTTCGCATTTTGCGGGGTGAACAGCTCACCGTAAATACGGCGGCTGCCATTCTCAATCCACAACTCCTGAGTGTTTGGGGTCGATGCTGCGGTTTGTTGTCCTGTCTGTGCAACTGCTATCAATGTCAGCAGAAGCAATAATGATGTAATTACAAACTGTTTCATAAGCTTTATGATTTTTTGAATCTACCAGATGCTGCGACTCATCTGCATGAGTTCGCGGTCGTGGTGCTGACGTGGTTCGCATTTGTTGTCGAGAATCATCGTGACTCCTGTCTCTGCATTATAGGGTTCCCACTTTGGCAGACCTTTTGTGTTCGGGTTGCCGGTCTTGATGAATGCAAGCCAAATGCTGCTGATGAGCTGCTCGAACTTGTAGGCTTTCTCAGAGGCTCCGGTCATCTCGCGCTGCAGGCTTACGTTGTGGAGCATGAAGGGCAACTCCATTCCGTGTGAAGCTCCGAGAGCATTGCTTTCGGGTTTCCATGTAAACAGATATAGGTATGCAGGTGCGCCTCCCTGTTCTGCTTTGGCTGCAGCCTGACGAACAGCTCCTGCACGGAAACCGGTATCGACGTAGGTCATCTCTCTCGGCTCGGCATTGGGATAGGCTTTCTTGAAGGCTGCAATATACTGGTCTGCACGATTGCCCTGACGTTGGCGTACAGCTGCTTCTGCTTCTGCCCATGTCATTTCGCGACCTATATCGAACGTGAACTCATTAAAGTCGGTACCGATGAGCATAGGTACATCTTTCGAAACAGGCGAAGCAGGCTCGAAAGGATGCTGCGGAAGGATGGTTCCGTCAACTACAGGCGAGAAACCGCTGCGGATGCCTCGTTGCCCCATTCGGCTGACTGCACGGTTCAATTCTTCGTAACTGAACTTAGAGAAGTCTGCCTGATCGGTTGCAGGTTGTCCTAGTTCCTGTGCAAGCGCAGGACCGAATGGGCGCGTCTGCTCGGGCAGGGATTGACGTAGTGTGGAGCCGCTTTGAACTATAGCTCGCTTGAACAGCCCTTTCGCTGAAGGCATAGCCAGTAGGGTTGACACCTTGCCACCTCCGCCTGACTGTCCGCCGATGGTTACTTCGTTGGGATTCCCTCCGAAGCGTGTGATGTTATCGCGCACCCATTCCAAAGCTTTCACGATGTCTTGCATGCCCAGATTGACGCTCTGAGCATATTTACCACCAAGACCTGTCAGGTCGGCATATCCGAGAATGTTCAGGCGATGATTCAGACTCACAACAACGATGTCGCCTGCCTCAGCAAGTGCGCGACCTTCATAGCAGGGCAAATCGTGAGCCGAACCGCCTGTGTAACCGCCTCCGTGAATCCATACGAAGACAGGACGACGCTTCTTGTCGTTGATGCTGGGTGTCCACACATTCAAAACCAGACAAGCTTTTTCGTCCATAGGCTCTGTCACAAATTGGTTACCGAAGCCGTAGTCTGTCTGGCTGTTACGATCGTTCCATCGTAAAGACTCGTCTTGCGGAGCTTGAGGCCCATATACTTTACACTGTCTGATTCCTGTTAGTTTATCGGGCGCCTGCGGAGGCATGAACCGCTCAGCTTTTGCATACTGGATTCCTTTGAAGGTGAAGATACTACCATCCTGATAGCCCTCGATGGTGCCATAGGTGGTCTCAACTCGTGTGTGTGTGCCTGCCGTGATAGGTTGTGCAACTGCGTTTATTGCCATAACAACAATTGCTGCGAATAATGTCAGTCGTTTTTTCATATTCGTTTGATTAGTTTGATTTTTCTCTGTTATTTAATTTTTTGCAAAGGTACGTCAATTGTTTAAAAATTAGTTGCACAGATGTAACTTCTCGATGAAATTATGTATCTTTGACTTGAAACAAAGTATTTTCCGCTTGTAAAAGGTCATTAATTATTTGTTTATTCGCCTACTTATTTGTACCTTTGCAGCGTTTTTTTTCAAGAAGATGCAAAGAATAAGCTTTATTATTTGGTTATTTATCGTGATGTTCCCAATCGTTGGATGGGCTCAGGATGAACAGCAACTTTCGTTGCCAAGACAGGAACAGTTGTCGTGTGGGCGTGTGTTACAGGTGATACAAGATTCGGAGGGTTTCCTTTGGTATGCAACCGAAGGGGGAGGGGTATGTCGTGATGATGGCCGACAGATTCTTGTGTTTCGCAGCGATGCAGAGCATCCTGATTTGCTTTGCAGCAATGATGTGGCAAGTTTGGCTGAGGCTGGAGGACGCTATATAATAATAGGTACGTTTCATGGAGCTAATGTGCTCGACAAGAGTGACTATAGCATTCGCGTATTAGATGAAGTGGACGACAAACGGGTGGACGACATCATCGTGACTCATGATGGTCATTGGTGGCTTACGGCGAATAAGAAAGTATATGAGTATTCGCCTGATGGTCAGTTGCTGAACGTGTATCCTGGAGGCGATAAATACATCTTCCGTTTGCATGAAGACCAAAGGGGGAGTGTTTGGTGTGTTGAGTGGGAAGGAGGAATCCTTTGGCTTGAGGATGGACGGCTTGTACAAGTTACAACAGAGTGGCCCGATAGCATCAATTTCAATCGAGAGATGACTGATCTTCAGGGTCGTCGACTGATGACAGACGTTTTTGGGAACAGCTATGCCTTGAGTAGCCATGAACAGCAATCGTGGTTTAGCGGTTCGATATTGACAAGACCTGTTGCCGACTCAGTGCGTGTGGCTCGTGGATTATCTGCCCGACCTACAGCTATGGCTGCACCTCCTCAATCCACAAAAGCGGGAACAGGCGAAAAAGACGAACTTTGGTTCAGTACAGGCAAGGACATCCGCGTGATGAAGCAAGGCAAGGAAGAGGTGGTGTTGTCTGATACGAAAGATGTGTCAGCTATGACCTTCACAAGCGATGGAACCCTGTGGCTTGCTACTATCTTCGGCACCTTGATGACTTATAAGGACGGAGAACTAGTCACAGATGAATATGGTTCGAACGAATATGGTGATGCTGTGACCCATATCGATGTTGACAATAAGGGTCGGCTATTGCTGGTTAGCGAGCGCTACATACGTCTCTACGACACTGTTCATCAGACACTTCGACAGCAAAACATCGAGGAAGAAGGAGTCTATCAGATTGAACTTCAGGAAACTCAACCAGGCAAACGTTGGAGTCAACCCTCCGAAGAGGTTGTGGAGCGTATGCCTGGATGGGTATGGTGGATGCTTGCGGCACTCGTATTGATTCTCTCGGCTCTTGTAGGATATATATGGCAACTGAAGCGCCAGCGTGAGCGGTTTCTTGCTGCAATAAAAAAAGAGGTGATACCCCAAGAACCATTAGCTGATAACCAACATGCAGAAGAACAGCAACCTGTGATGACAGACGAATGGCTGCAAAAAGCTATCGATGTGGTCGAACAACATATCTCAGACGACAACTATAGTGTGGAACAACTGGCAAGCGATATGTGTATGAGCCGTATGACCTTATATCGCAAGATTCAGTCGGCTACGGGTCAGAAACCCACAGAATTCATTCGCACTATCCGTCTGCGACGTGCTGCCGAACTGTTGCATGAAGGTCGTTTGACCATTACTGAAATCACTTACGACACAGGGTTCTCGTCTGTCAGCTATTTCAGTCGCTGCTTCCGTGCGATGTATGGAGTGTCTCCTACTCAATGGGTTAAGAGTTAAGAGTTAAGAGATTAAGAGTTCAAGGGTTAAGGGTTAGAGGTTAGAGTTTAGAGTTTAGAGATTAGAGTTTAGAGTTCATGGTTCAAGGTGTCAATCGCCTGCTTATTCTGTTTCGATAAACCCCTCCATAATTGCAGTTGGAGATGCTTTGCTGTCGAAAGCTCCTAGTTTATAGCCGCTAGGCAGGCATTGGGGTTCCCAATAGAATACACCTCTACAACGCCCATTCGTCTCGTTGCGAGCTTCTCGTATCACACGCGCAAGCTGGCGTCGGCCTTCCTCCATCTTCTCAGGATGACGCTCATCTACTTCGTAGCCCGTTTCCACAATCATCACATCACACTTGTATTTCGTACTGACGTGCCTGATGTTTGCTATGCAGTCGGTGATGATGTCATCGGCATTCAGTTCGGGATGTCCGTCCATCGCCCAATAGGGATAGAGCGACATGCCCACCATATCCCACTTGCCTCCATACTTCTTCACAATATCGAGGTTCCAGTCGTAGAGGCTCTGCTTGTGTCCTCTGTCGAGGTGGATGATGACGATACTCTTTGGAAATACCTTCTTCACGGCATCATAGCCAGCTCGGATGAATCCTGCATACTGTTTCGGATTCTGCTCGATATGTCCCATAGGCCAAAGCAGTCCGTTTGCTGTCTCATTTCCCACCTGCACCCATCGTGGCTCGATACCATTATCTTTCAACAGTGTCAGCACATCGATGGTGTGTTCTTGCAGGTCTTTGCGCATTTGTTTGTAGTCGTGATTCTGCCATGCTTTCGGAATGGGTTGCTTAGCAGGGTCAGCCCACGAGTCGCTGTAGTGGAAGTCAACCATGAGGTCCATACCTAACGCTTTTACCCGCTTGGCCATCGCAAGCAAAGCGAACTTATCGCAATCGCCGCCTCGTGGATTCACCCACACACGCATACGGATGGCAGACATCTGGTAGTCGTTCTTCAGCAACTCCAGACATTCGCGCTCCTTGCCGTTACGGTCGTGAAACACCACACCTCGTCGCTCCTGTCCTGTGAGGAAACCCACATCGGCACCCTTCACGAAGTCCTTGTCTGCATTCTTTTGTGCCATCAAACTACCTGTCAGCATCAGGCATCCTGCAAATATCAGAAATAGTCGTCTCATGTTCGTATTGTTTTAGTCGTTGCAACTTGTTGTTAGCTGTCGTATATTTTTTTTTCGGTGCAAAGATACGTCAAATGTTTTAATAATCGTTTCACAGGTGTAACTTCTCGATGAAAAAATGTATCTTTGTCACAAATCGAACGTTTTTTTATGACTTATTGCACTTTCTTGATAGCTTTTTTGTTGCTTTGTGAAATTATTCGTAACTTTGCATATAGAAATAATAAGGAGATACCATTATGGCATTAGCAATTAAGGCAATTCCCACCCTCTATGGTGAAGAGGCACGTCGTTTCCGTGAGCTGGCTGATGAAACTGAGCGGAAGTTTGATATGCGCCCGAAACGTGATCTAAAAGCGGATCCTCGTTACAAAGCAATGTGCACAATTCTTAAGAGGTCGAACATCAACTATTAATAGATAAGATGGCGTTTCTCGAAGAAAACTGCGTGCTCGATCTTTTGACTGATGACATTCTTACTGAGTGTCATCCTTTTGTGTGTGGTGATGATGATATGGACGAGTTTTTTCAGAAGGATGCACTTGACTATACCCTTTACCGCATGGGAAAATCTTATTGCTTCCGTATGAAGGATGATCTGCAGACTATAGTTGCATGCTTTACAGTTTCTAATGATAGTATTCGTATTTACGACTTGCCAAGTAGCCGACGTAATGCCATGTGGGGTATTACCAATCGTGAGAAGATGTTGACACGATATCCTGGTGTTCTTGTTGGCCGTTTGGCTGTTTCTTCGCAGTTTTCTGGGATGGGTGTTGGTTCGGAAGTACTTGATTTTATTCGGATGTGGTTCCTTGATGAATCTAACAAGACTGGATGTCGATTTGCCATTGTTGATGCTAAGAATGAACCAGAAGTGTTACGCTTTTATGAACACAATGGCTTTAAGCCACTTTTTCCTCGCGAAATAGATGAGGACTTCTATACAAAGCCTCCTAAAGATGAAGAAGAACGGGCAGAACGATTAAAAAAACCTCGCAAGCTAAGAACTCGACTATTGTTCAGTGACTTGCTTGATGATTAATCTCCGTTTCAAGATAAACAGGGCTTGCAACTACGAAGTGCAAGTCCTGTTTTCTAAAAATACATGATGGCTTTGAGTACAATTGAATGGTTCAAGGTTTATGTTTTCTGTCTTGCTAAACGGTGCAAATTGCTGCGGTTTTGTAATAAAACAGGCATTTATTGCACTTTCTTGATAGCTTTTTTGTTGCTTTGTGAAATTATTCGTAACTTTGAGCCGCCAAATGTGCTTAAGGAAAATATGAACTTTTTATTCGTATCATTAATAATATTAAAAACTATCTTATGAACACAAAACTACTTTTTGCAGCAATGTTGATGGCGAATGCAGTTGTGGCATCCGCTCAAGATCCTATTATCTCAACGAAGTACACGGCCGATCCTGCTCCATACGTGCATGGCGACACCGTTTATCTATATACCACCCATGACGAGGATGATGCGGAGGGTTTCAAGATGTTCGACTGGCTGCTCTATACTTCTACCGATATGGTGAACTGGACTGAACATGGGGCTGTGGCATCGCTCGACGACTTCAAGTGGTATGACGGAAAGAACGGTGCTTGGGCTGAGCAGGTCATCGAACGTAACGGTAAGTGGTATATGTATTGCCCAATTCATGGTCACGGAATCGGGGTGCTGGTGGCAGACTCTCCTTACGGACCTTTCAAGGACCCCATCGGCAAGCCGCTGGTGTGGCAGCGTGAGCATTGGGACGATATCGACCCAACGGTGTGGATTGACGATGACGGACAGGCTTACATGTATTGGGGTAACCCGAACCTGTATTGTGCCTTGTTGAACGAGGATATGATTTCGCTCAAGAGCGATGCAATGCGTATGCACGACAAACCTGAGCACTATCAGGAGGGTCCTTGGTTCTATAAGCGTAACGGCAAGTACTATCTGGCTTTTGCTTCGACATGCTGCCCAGAGGGTCTGGGATATGCGATGAGCGAGAATCCGCTTGGACCTTGGAAGTTCACAGGCTACATCATGGCTCCGACTCCTCGTACACGTGGTAACCACCCGGGTATTATCGACTTCAAGGGTAAGAGCTATGGATTCGGTTTGAACTACGACCTGAAGAACATCACAATCAAAGAACATAAGGAGCGCCGCAGTGTGGGTGCTTTCCCAATCAGTTACAATGCTGACGGAACCATTCAGGAGTCGCCTTACTTCAAGGACACAAAGCTGGAGCAGGTGGGCACATTCAACCCTTACCAGGCTCGCATCGAGGCTGAGACGATGGCTTGGGGATTCGGACTGAAGACCATCAAGACGGCTACAGGTCAGATTTATGTGACGAACGTGAACCTTGACGAGTATATCCTTATCAAGGGTGTGGACTTCGGCACAGACAAACTCTCGAAGTTCGTTGCAAGCTGTGCAGCTACCGTAGGCGGAACGATCGAACTGCATATCGATGGCGCTAAGGGTAAAAAGATCGGCTCAGTAAGCGTGAAGCCTACAGGAAGCGAGACGACATTCAAGGACTTCGCTGGTTCAATCACGAATCCAAAGGGTGTACACGACCTTTACATCGTGTTTAAGGGTGCGAAGGACAAGAACCTCATGAACTTTGACTATTGGAAGATTATCAAATAAACAACAAAAGAAATAAATCAATCCTAAAAAAACAATCTTATGAAAGGTAAAAAAGTCTTTGTGGCAGTATGTATGATGGCTGCTGTGAGCATTCAGATGAATGCCCAAAATCCAATTATCCGAGGTATATACAGCGCAGACCCAACAGCGCGAGTTTTCAACGGAAAAGTGTACCTCTATCCTTCGCACGACATTTTCCCACCAGAGGGACAGCGTCAGGACTGGTTCTGCATGGAGGACTATCATGTCTTCTCGTCTGAGGACCTGATGGATTGGACTGATCACGGCATGATTGTCACTCAGAACAAAGTGCCTTGGGTACGTCCGAACTCTTATTCGATGTGGGCACCTGATTGTGTCGAGAGAAACGGAAAGTATTACTTCTATTTCCCATCAGCTCCTCAGGCAGGTGGCGGTTTTGCCGTAGGTGTTTGTGTAGCTGACCGTCCTGAAGGACCGTTCACTCCCGAAGCAGAGCCTATCAAGGGTATTGGTGGAATTGACCCCTGTGTGCTTCAGGCATCTGATGGAAATGCATATATTTTCTGGGGTGCAGGACGTTGTGCCAAGCTGGCTCCTAACATGAAAGAACTGGCTGCCGACAATCCAAAGGAAACCATGAGATGGGGCAATCGTGAGATAGAGTCGGTCGGAGTCAACTGTCTCCAAGGTCTTCCAAACCGTCAGGCAGAAGGTCCGTTCGCATTCGAGTATAACGGCAACTATTACCTGACCTATCCTTACGTAAGACAGAATACAGAGGTGCTTGCTTATGCGATGAGTAAAAGCCCTATGGGTCCATACGAATACAAAGGACTGATTATGGCTGAGCATGAGAACGGTTGCTGGACCAACCACCATAGCATCATCAACTATAAAGGTCAGTGGTACCTGTTCTATCACCACAACGACTACTCTCCGAAGGACGACAAGCGTCGCTCGGTTTGTGTGGACTCTTTGTTCTTCAACCCCGACGGAACCATTCAGGAAGTGAAGCCAACGTTGCGTGGTGTAGGTATCTCGAATGCACAGAAGCCTATCCAGATCGACCGCTACAGCGCAATCGGAAGTGGTGCAAGCATTGAGTATCATGATACGCTGAACTACTTCCAGGGTTGGAAGACTGTCTTCCCAAGTGCCGGCGCATGGGTTCAGTATAATAAGATTGAATTGAAGAATGCCTCAAAGACGATGACTGTTCGTCTGAAGTCAACGAAGGCAAGTACTGCAACCTTGAACCTCTCTAACAATAAGGCTCAGGTGAAGTTCCCAAGTACAAACGGTCAGTGGCAGGAAGTGAAAGTGGCTGTAAAGTCTCTCAAGAAAGGTGTTTACGACCTGAAGCTTACTGCAGGAGATGCGATGGAAGTTGACTGGGTGAAGTTTGATTAAAAATAGAATAAGGAATATAGTATGAAATGTAAAACCCTATTTTCTATTGTCATGATGGCAGCTGCTGGCTTGAATGTTCAGGCTCAGCAGCTACCTTATCAGAATCCATCGCTTTCAGCACACATGAGAGCGGTGGATTTGTGTAGTCGCCTTACGCTCGATGAAAAGGCAAAATTGATGCTCGACGACTCTCCAGCGATTCCTCGTCTGGGTATTAAGCGTTTTCAGTGGTGGAGCGAAGCGCTGCACGGAGTGGCCAACATGGGCAATGTGACCAATTTCCCTGAGCCAATCGGTATGGCTGCATCGTTCAATGCCGATATGGTTTATAAGGTGTTCGATGCCACCAGTACGGAAGCTCGTGCCCATTGGAACAAACTGATGAAAAGCGGAAAGGATGTGACTCGATTCCATAGCCTTTCGTTCTGGACGCCAAATGTGAACATCTTCCGCGATCCACGATGGGGTAGAGGACAGGAAACATACGGAGAAGACCCTTATCTCACAGGAGTGATGGGTTCGGCTGTTGTTCGAGGCTTGCAGGGACCCGAAGAGAGCAAGTATCGTAAGACTTGGGCATGTGCCAAGCACTATGCGGTACATAGCGGACCGGAGTGGAGTCGTCACACCGCCAATTTGGTTGATGTGAGTGCACGCGATTTGTGGGAAACCTATCTGCCTGCGTTTAAGACTTTGGTGGAAGATGCCAAGGTGCGTGAGGTGATGTGTGCTTATCAGCGATTGGATGACGAACCCTGTTGCAGTAGCGGTCGTTTGTTGCAAGACATCCTGCGTGACGAATGGGGATTCCAATATCTTGTCGTTTCGGATTGTAGTGCTGTTTCTGATATCCATCAGACTCACCATACCTCAAGCGATGCACCACACTCTGCTGCCCGTGCTGCTTTGGCTGGAACGGATGTGGAATGTGGTTACGACTATGCTTACAAGAGTCTTCCTGAGGCTGTTCGTCGCGGACTGATTAAGGAAGCAGATGTGGACAAGCATGTCATCCGTCTGCTCGAAGGACGTTTCGACTTGGGTGAGATGGACGACCCTTCTCTTGTGGAATGGTCGAACATTCCTGAGAGTGTGCTCGAAAGCAAAGAGCATGTGGCACTTTCGCTGGATATGGCTCGTCAGACGATGACGCTGTTGAAGAACGACAACGTGTTGCCACTTGCTAAGGGTGATAAGATTGCGGTCATTGGTCCGAATGCTGATAACCGTCCGATGATGTGGGGAAACTATAACGGAACACCAACCCGTACTGTTACCATCCTCGACGGAATACGTGCGGTCAACAAGAATGTGAAGTATCTGCCAGGATGCGACCTTACTGATAATCGTATCGTGACTGATGTGTTCGACCAGTTGAGTTTCGAAGGAAAGAAAGGTATCAAGGGTACGTTCTGGAACAATACCCGTCGTGAAGGGAAACCTGTTACCACACAATACTATACCGCACCGTTTGCGAAGACCACTGCGGGCAACTATCAGTTTGCACCAGGTGTGAACCTGACTGAATTCAGCGCACTTTACCAAACGGTATTCAAACCCAAGAAGTCGGGTGAGGTGGTTGTGAACGTAGAGTCGGTTAGCAACTTCGATGTGTTCATCAATGGTGAGCGCAAGGTACACTATAGCACCTGGCGTACCACTCCTACACGTACTCCTATTCAGGTAGAAGCTGGTAAGGAATACAACATAGAGATTCGTTTCTCGCATATCCCTACTTATAATGCGAGTATGAAAGTGAATATCGGTATTGAGTCTATCATCGACTACAATGACATCATCAAGCAGTTGGCCGGCTATCAGAAAGTGGTGTTTGTAGGAGGTATTGCACCAAGTCTTGAAGGCGAAGAGATGCCAATCGAAATCGATGGCTTCAAGGGTGGTGACCGTACTCATATTGAACTGCCAGCCGTACAGCGCAACTTCCTGAAAGCATTGAAGGATGCCGGTAAGACTGTGATTTATGTCAACTGCTCTGGTTCTGCTATCGCACTCGAACCCGAAACCCACACATGCGATGCCATCCTACAGGCTTGGTATCCAGGTATGCAGGGTGGTGTGGCTGTTGCTGATGTTCTGTATGGCAAGTACAACCCAAGCGGAAAACTCCCTGTGACCTTCTACAAGAATTCCAATCAGTTGGGCGACTTCGAGGATTACAGCATGAAGGGACGTACCTATCGTTATATGAAGACCGACAAGCCGCTTTATCCGTTCGGCTATGGACTGAGCTATACGACTTTCGAGATTGGAAAGGCAAAGCTTTCGGACACGACTCTCAGTTCGCGCAACCTGATTCTGAAAATGCAAGTACCTGTTACCAACACAGGCAAGATGGACGGTACGGAAATCGTACAGGTATATGTGCGCAATCCTCAGGATCCTAACGGCCCTATCATGCAGCTTCGAGGTTTTGCTCGCGTAGGCGTGATGGCAGGTCGTACCAATACGGCAGAAATTACACTGAACCGTAAGTCGTTCGAGTGGTTCGACGAAGAAACCAATACAGTGAAGACCAAGCCTGGTACTTACGAAGTGCTGTATGGCAATAGTTCAGCACCCGAGGCTCTGCAACGCGTAAATGTAGAAATCAAATAATGAATCAATCAAAAGGTATAATAATAAAGATGATGAAAAAAACTATTTTGGCTGCAATTGTAGCTGTTACTACTTTAAGTGCGAATGCACAAAATCCAATCATTCACACCTGTTTCTCTACCGACCCAGCGCCGATGGTGTATGGCGACCGAGTATATGTGTTTACTGGTCATGATGAGGAAGGTGCAGACTTCTTCTGGATGAATGAATGGCGATTGTTTTCCAGTGCTGATATGGTCAATTGGACCGATCACGGATGTCCGTTAGCTCAGTGCGACCTCTCATGGGCGGACGATCGAGCTTGGGCACCTCAATGTATCGAGCGTAATGGTAAGTTCTACCTCTACGTTCCTGTACATTCTCGTATTTCACGCGGTATGGCTATCGGTGTAGCTGTTGCTGATAAGATAGAGGGACCTTATAAGGACCCACTCGGTAAGCCCCTTTTCGAAAATGGTTCTTGGGACCATATCGACCCGACGGTGATGATTGAGGCAGATGGTCAGGCTTATCTCTATTGGGGTAATCCACGCCTCTATTCAGTTAAGCTGAACGAAGATATGATTTCATTGGCTTCTGAGGTAAAAGTCGATACAACCGTTCATCGTTATACAGAAGGTCCTTGGATAATGAAACAGCGTCCTGCGACCAAGGAAGAGCAAAAAGCCATGAAGGCTCAGAAGATAAAGAAGTCGTACTGGGGTAAGTATTTCATGGTATATGCCGCAGGTGGTGTGCCTGAGCGCATCGCTTATAGTGTCAGCGATAACCCTCAAGGTCCTTGGGAATATGTAGGCGAGGTGATGCCTCAAAGCAACGAGACCCAGTCGTTTACCAACCATAGTGGAACAGTAACGTTCAAAGGCCATAACTACTTCTTCTATCACACAGGATGGCTTCCTGGAGGTGGTGGTTTTGCCCGTAGTGTCAGCGTTGAGGAGTTCCAATGGAACCCTGATGGCAGTTTCCCAACAATCAAACATTCTAAGGAGGGTGTGAAGCCTATCGGTACACTCGACCCATACCAGCGTGTTGAGGCAGAAACGATTGCCAATTCGAAAGGTGTGAAGAGCGAGTGGAACAAGAAACGTGGAGTGGTGTTCCTGAGTGACATTCAGAATGGCGACTGGACTTCTGTTCGCGAGGTAACCCTCAAACCATCTACGTCTTCCATTACGGTTCGTGCTGCAAGTGGTCTTCAGGGTGGAAATATTGAGATTCATCTTGGTTCAGAGCGTGGAGCTGTGATTGCTCGCGTGAAGGTTGAACCCACAGGCGGTTGGGAAGAATGGGAAGAGTTTACGGCTCCTGTCAATCTCCCTGCAGGCTTCAACGCAGAGACATCCGACCTCTATTTCATGTATAAAGGTTTGAAAGGATGCAAACTCATGAACTTTGATTGGTGGCAATTCAAATAATACGTAAAACAAATAAATAATTATGAGAAAACTTCTTTTTGCTGTGAGCGGTTTGTTGCTCACACTTTCAATGAACGCTCAGACGATTTCAAGCCCTGATGGTAACATCAAGGTGAATCTGTCTGTCAATAGTGAGGGTACACCTTGTTATAATATTACTTATGGTGATGTGGTGGTGATTCAGGATTCTCCTCTCGGATTGGCTACGACTGTAGGCGATTTCACGAAGGGTTTGACGCTCAAATCTGCAGGCGAATCAAAGCTTGTGGAAGGCAGCTATGACCTTACGAACGGAAAGAAGGCACATTTCACATTTGCTGCCAACGAGCAGACGGTGACTTATGCCAGAGGAAATAACGCAGCATTCGACGTCACGTTCCATGTGGACAACAATAATGTGGCTTTCCGCTATATGATGTATAAGGCAGGCAATCGTCAGGACCGCCTCTCATGTATGGTGAATAGTGAATCTACAACCTTCACGATGCCTCAGGGTACCAAGACATTCCTTTGCCCTCAGATGGGTCCTCAAGGAGGTTTCGCCCGTACGGCACCAAGCTATGAGACCTATTATGAGTATGATGCAGAGATGGGTAAGAACGGTCAAGGACGTGGTTATACCTTCCCTGCTTTGTTCCGTGAGGAAGTGCAACTCCCTGCTGCAAAGAAGAAAGCTCCTCAGACTCAGAATATCTGGGTGATGTTGTGCGAGACAGGTGTAGATGGCACTTACTGTGCTTCTCGTCTTGTATGCAAGAACAATCAGTATAGCATCGCTTATCCAGAGGATGCCGAATTCGGTGGGGTAGGTACCAGTGCTCCTGGTATCATGTTGCCAGGCTATACTCCTTGGCGTACAATCACTATCGGTACTTCGCTCAAACCGATGGCTGAGACCAGCATCATGTGGGACTTGGTGAAGCCACGTTATGAGGCAAGTCAGAACTACAAGTACGGACGTTCCGTATGGAGTTGGATCATCCGTATGGATGCCAGCTGTAACTACGATGAGCAGAAGGAATATATCGACTTCGCAGCCAATCTCGGTTGGGAATACATCCTCATTGATGCGCTCTGGGATACCAATATCGGTTACGAGCGTATGGAAGAACTCGTGAAGTATGCTCGCTCAAAGAACGTAGGAGTATATCTGTGGTATAACTCTAACGGTTATTGGAACGATGCTCCTCAGGGACCTCGTGGCAAACTCCATCTGATGATTGAGCGTCATAAAGAGATGGCTTGGCTGAAGAAAGCAGGAGTGAAGGGTCTGAAGATTGACTTCGTCGGTTCAGACAAGCAGCAGACCATGCAGCTTTACGAAGAGATTATGGCCGATGCGAACGACTATGGACTTGAAATCATCTTCCACGGCTGTACACTTCCTCGTGGATGGGAGCGTATGTATCCTAACTTCGTAGCTTGTGAGGCAGTTCGTGCAAGTGAGAACCTTTCGTTCGGACAGCACGATAATGATATCGAGGCACTTGCAGCTACGATTCATCCTGTGCTCCGCAACGCAGTAGGCAACATGGACTTTGGTGGTTCGGCACTCAATAAGTACTATTCGAAGAACAACCAACGAGGCAATCATCGTGTGACTTCAGATGTCTATGCACTTGCGACTGCCATCCTGTTCCAGACACCGGTACAGAACTTTGCTTTGGCACCAAACAACCTCACAGATGCTCCTGCATGGGCAATCGACTTCATGAAAGCTGTACCAACTACTTGGAAGGACATCAACTACATCGACGGCTATCCAGGCAAGTTCATCGTGATGGCTCGTCAGGCAACTAATGGTAATTGGTATGTAGCAGGCGTGAATGCCAATAAAGAGCCGCTTACAGTCACCATTCCGCTCAAGATGTTCTCTGCTGGTCAGAGCGTAAAACTCTACCTCAACAACGGAGTGACAACCACGACGGTTAGTAAGAAACAAACGATTACGGTTACGATTCCTTCGAATGGAGGCGTAGTTATCTGCTAATAATCAACCCCCTTTAACGATGAAACTGATTCTGACAATACTGGGCATCCTGACCATTTCTACGGCAAATGGTCAGGTTGTTGCCGACCGTTATCTTCCTTTTAATACCACCGATGCAGGCATACGCCACGAAGGCATTAAGTGGGGGTTGGATACTGCATGGGATTCCGAAGCGAATGTGCGGCGAGGAATTGCTTTCATGGGAAAGGAAAATGTCGATGTGATGCGTGTGTCGTTCCAACCTACATATGCCCTCATCGATGATGCCCGACTGACCTCTGATCAAATCAAGGCAGTCAACAGCCGTATCGCTCATGCGAAACTTGCAGGAACACCCGAGTTGGTTATCAACGACGACCATCTAAGCGTCGATGAGTACTTCACGAAGAATGGGCGAGCCAATGCTGCCCGTTGGGCGAACCTCATCATGATTACGAAGCGCCTTTATGAGAAAGCAGGTCTCAAGGTGGTCACTATCTCCCCATTTAACGAACCCGATTTCGGTTGGGGACAAGGATCTATGGCCGATTTCAGAGAGATTTGTCGTGTCTTGAAAACTGATTATGCCGACGAGTTGGAGGGCATCCGTATTTCTGGAGGTAATACGCTCAATAACGATAAGGCTTCCGAGTGGTACAACTACCTCAAACCCTATGTTGATGAGGGCAATACCCATCAGCTGGCTGGTTCGTTCACCAATTATGCCAACTTCTTCCGCGAAGTCAGTTCCGACGGATTGCATCCCTCTGCCGATGAGATGCACAACGTGGCTGATGCCCTTGTCGCACTCGAATACGGAATGAAGACGGGTATTTGGTGGGGATTTGATGCTCGTGCACGCGGACAACTCTGTCGAGCTACTCATGGCGACCGTCTGGCTTATGCCGAGAACCGCGATGCCTGGACGGCAGCTGCTGTCTATCGAAACCTGCAAGATCATGTCATCGAGTGCTTTGTGGGAGGTTCTGAGCGTCAGTCGACCAACTGCAGCTATCAGTTCGTATGTGTCGATCGTGATGTCTATTTTGATGGTGTAGGTCCTACCCGTGAGTTTGTGGTACACTTCCCAGGCGGAACCGGCTATCAGCAGGGACAGACCAATGCCGAGCGAGTCATCGATGTGGAGTGGGGACCCGATATCCAGCCCGATACCATCAATGGCACCTATCAGCTCATGTGTCGCAGCGGGCATCGTGTGCTGAGTGTTACTAACACAACGGCTTCGAGTGGCACTCAGGTTTGTGTAAAGAATCCTACGACTCGCACCTACGACGATTGGATGGTTCAACCCGTCAGTTCGCGTATCGGAGGCGATTTCGGCTATTTCACCATCAAGAACGCCCTGAGCAATTTCCCTATCGACGGATGGAACTGGGGACTCTCTTCCGGCTCCGAACTCCGTGTGTTCGATGGTTCCATCGGTGATAACGAGCAATGGTATATCAAGTATGCAGGCGATGGCTATTATTATATCGTCAATCGCTATAGCAACCTATACCTTACCGCATCAGCAAGTTCTAATGGCTCGATTGTCAATCAGTCGTCGCTGGCACTCTCCGATGCGAAGCGTCAACTACAGCAGTGGCGTCTCATTCCCGTTGATGCAGCATGCGAGGTTGAGGCACCTGCCGTTCCTACGGGGTTGAAGGCTCAGCGTCAGTCGGCATCTGTAGCACTCAGTTGGGATGCCAACACTGAGGATGATCTTGTGGGCTATATGGTACTGCGAGCAGACGCAGCGACTGGCGAATGGAACACCATCGCCCGTAAAGTCAAGACAAACACCTTTATCGACAACAATAGTGTACAAGGCCATACCTATTATTATGCAGTAAAGGCCATTGACTATAGCGACAACATGTCAGCTCCTTCCGATTCGGTCGCAGCAGCCACCAGCGGTGCTCAAGCCATGATAGCCAATTGGCGGTTCGAGCAAGACCTCGCCGACCAGTCCGTCAATCAATACCAGATGCGTGTAGGAGGTACGGAGAAATATATCAGCATATCATCGATGGCGAAGGAAGGCAGCTCAAGCTATGTCTTCGATGGCTCTGGATTCCTCCAACTGCCTTATCAGATTGCCAATACCGACGAACTGACACTCGCTCTCTGGATGCGTTGGACAGGCTCGTCAAGCGGTAGCAATCAGCGCATCTTCGATTTCGGCAACTCTGCCACCCAATGCATGTATCTCACACCCAACAACGGTTCGAACATGCAGTTTGTGATGCGCAACGGAGATGTTGAGCAACGTTTGAATGCACCGAAGTACGGAACAGCCCTCTGGCGTCATGTCGCCATCACCATCGGACATCAGTATGTACGTCTCTACATCGGAGGAGAGCTTGTGGCAGAAACATCCGACATCACCCTTCGTCCCTCCGACCTCCGTCCTGTACTCAACTACATCGGACGCAGTCAAGATGGCAGCTCCCCATTCCTCAAGGGATATATCGACGACCTGCGCATCTATAACTACGAGTTGTCCCCATCAGCCATCGCAGCCGTTGCAGGCAATCTACGTGAAGATGTCAATGGTGACGGAACTGTTGACACCCAAGACGTGCTCAGCATCTACGACTTTATCCAGAGCGGCAAACCCGTTACCGACTCTACTCCACAGGATGCGAACCACGATGGCATTGTCGACACCCAAGATGTGCTCTGCATCTATCAGTACATTCAGAAACAATAGCCTAGTTATTTACGATAAGACAATTGACTATTGATAGTTGACAATTGACAGTTCTTGAACCTTGAACCGTTCTTATCTTTTGAGTCCCAGTATGGGAACATTTGATTCCCATTGTGGGACCGCTTCAGTCCCATTGTGGGACCGTTTCGACATACCATGTGTCAAATCCCTCGGATGATTCGATGAAAAATGCAGAATAATATGGAATTTGCAAAGACCTAACATAAAATGCCTCGAAAATGGCTATGCAGATACTTGTGGTCGTGTTTTTGGTTCTCTAAAGAGGTAACAAAGACCTAACTAAGAGGTAACTAAGACCTAACATAAATTTACGATTTCTCTCCCCCAACGGGGCGAAATAATTTAGGATAGGGCGGAAGCCCTATTTCGTTTTAAACACCCCACCCATCGCCCTGTAGGGGCGAAATATTATGTCTTTCAGATAGGGTTGACACCCTATCCTTTGTTATGTCACCCCTACGGGGTTTCTAAGTTCCCTCGTCCTCCCCCTAGAGGGGGAGTTAGAGGGGGTCTGTTCTACTACGGGGTTTCTAAGTTCCCTCGTCCTCCCCCTAGAGGGGGAGTTAGAGGGGGTCTGTTCTAGTTAGGTCTTAGTTAGGTCTTAGTTACCTCTTAGTTACCTCTTAGTTAGGTCTTAGTTAGGTCTTTTTGTGCGTTTTTTGCTTGTAAGTGTCTAACGGAGAGCAACTTGCGAGTTTTCTATGTTAGGTCTTGAGAAAAAACGCAAAAAAAAATATTTTTTTCCCGTTCCAATAACCCAGCATTATTGGAGAATAACCCACGCTTGCTTGTAGAAAACCGTCCTTTTGCTTGCTACAAACCAAACACTCACTCTTTTTGATTTTTTCTCCAATTATTTTGGCAGTATAATGCTGTCACTATGCTATAGACTAATTCACAGGTGCTCCTTTGGTGTTCCTTTGGTGTTCCTTCTGCAAGGTAAGATTATTCGTAGAGGGTTGGGGTGAGGTTCTTTATTCCTTCCATCCGCTGCATATACATGTTCCGTGATGCTGTGGTATGTGAACTGTACACGGATAGGATTGCCCAACTGGTCGTAATCAATCCATGAGACACCCTTGTTCGCATCATAGGCAAGAGCACCATTTGACATATTAATATGTTTTATTTGTTTCAACATATAGAATTTAAAAGAATCTCGCATGAATTCTTCACCATCAGGGAGCATGGCGACTGGCAAGACCCGATGTTCTTTGCCATGTCTGCCTATATCTACCGAATTGACGAGGGCTTGCAGTTCTGCATCAAAGCTATTCAGGACTTTGCCTATTCAGGCTTCGGCGGTCGATGCGGCAAGCATGGTGACACCTTCTGGGACAACGAATCATACGCCATCAAGCAATACCTGAAGATGTTTGCCGAACTTGCCAGTGCTATCTTGAAGCAAGTGGCAGACTGGTTCATCTTGCTGGCAAGTACCTTGGGCAGGTTCAATGCCAACGAACTCAGACGTGCCGACCATGAAGTCCACGACATTGCCGATGGCAGATACGATGGACGTATACAGAAGTTCCAACAAGGGTTGTCAAGATAGATAAAAACTCTCCCTGCCGCCCGCTACAGCGAAAAAACGGGGAAGCACCATCTATAGGAATTGGCGTGATTCATTCAATCTTTCGCTGTGAGACGATGCGGATGAGTTCGTACCTAACGTTTCCTGAATCCTGCGGAGGATTAACAAGCGTGGTTTTCTTCACCAGCAGTTCGTACTCGTTGCCACGCTCATAAGTGAAGCCCATGATTTCCATGAAACTGACACACTTCCAATTGGCTGCACCATTCTCCTTAATCAGTATACCTTCAACATAATTGTTGTCTGGAACATTCTGATAAGTTCCTGTTTTTGCTGATATATAGAGCGTCACCTGTTCCACTTTGTCTTCGTTGTCATCATCGCTGCTGCAAGAAGAGAGGGAGAAGGCAGCAAGCATCACAAAGGTGATTGCATAAATCGCTCCCGTTCGGCCATTTGCAAACGAGTTTGCACGGCTCTCACTTAATCGCGATTTTCTCCAAATCTTCATTGTTTTCATTTCTATTATTTCTTTTCTGTTGTTAATGTTTCTACTATTATAAACTCTGTGAAGTGGAAAAACCTGCATCGCTGGGCGTTAAATGTTCTTAAACTGGGGAAAGGCAGCGTCAGCACGAGGCCAACGACTGCCCGTCATAATGAGAGAGATTTATAGTCGATTCTTTTCTTCATTACCAGCGCCTGTACCCTTGTACTTACTTCGTTTAGCGTTGAAGTTGTAGGTCACTTGTAGTGAAATGCTGCGAGTATAGTTGTAGCAGTCCTTTGTACTCTCTGCCCCCTGACCATACATCGTCCAGCGTTCTCGCCAAGTCTTGAAGATGTCAGAAGCCATAAGATAGACTACCCACGTGTCTTTTGCAAATGATTTGCGCAGGGTAAAGTCGACGAGAAGCCCTTCACGCTTCATACGGAAACCGCCGTACTGGCGAGTAACGCCTTGCAAGGACAGGGTAGCCATCAATGATTCGGTGAACGCGTAGCGGTTATTGAATCTGAAACCAAAGCCTGGTTTGCTGAGGGCTTCGCGTGAACCATAGCCCTGCGTGTCGAAGAACTGCTGCTGGTAGTTCACCTCTACCATTGGCTGGTACTTGCCGAATCGCGGTGAGAGTGAGATGGAGGCATAGAGCATCTGCTGGTGGTCGAAATTTCTGTTGGTAGTAAAGGCTATCTCCTGTTGTCCGAGCAGCGACTTGGTCCACACCATTGCGTCCTTCACATACTTATGTCCGAGGGAGGCGTACACCCACTTGTAGATAAGGCTTGCCTCTGTATTATAAACACGTTCTGGCAGCAGCGACGGATTACCCCCTTCGTACAGGTAACGATTGTCATACTGCATATAGTTGCTCAGGCTTCTATAGCTGGGGCGGTGCATCTTTTCGGTGGCATTAAGTTGCAGGCTCCACTCGCCCCGTTGCCATGAAAGCGAGAGATTGGGAAATACATTGTTATAACGTCGGCTGACATCGTTCTGTCTTACACCCTCTGAGAAATAATCTCGGACGACATTTTCGTAGCGGATACCTACCCCTATGCTCCAACGCTTCAGCGACAGGGCGTACTGGGCAAACCCGGATAAATTACGTTCGTGAATATCCGTCTCAGAAGAGGGTACGTACTGCTCCAGATTACGAAACAAGCCATGAGACTTGGTTTTTGACATTTCAGTTCCAAATGACAGTTTACCACCCAGCAGCGGATAGTCGAACATCAGTTTGGCTGCATAGACCTGGCTATGCTGACGGCTGTCGGAGTGAACGTTGCGACTGCCCAGTTCGGGACTTGTTTCAACTGCTTCATCATCTCTTCCACTGCGGTAATTGAAATATGAACCGTTGAAATCAATCCCCAGTTTGCCCATCTTTCCCACATAGTAGATGTTGGCCGTGTGCCGCTGGTAGTCACTCTCAAAAACTTCCGTCATATCCACAATGCCTTCCGGATGACCGTTACGCAGAATTGTCTGATGGCTG
Organism: uncultured Bacteroidales bacterium; assembly: GCA_902785075.1. Classification (GTDB taxonomy): domain Bacteria; phylum Bacteroidota; class Bacteroidia; order Bacteroidales; family Bacteroidaceae; genus Colivivens. Next base: position 97,772 of record CACZXN010000010.1, read on the forward strand.
CTGCCTTTGGAGCGGTCGTGCAAGATGCCATAATACTGATAAGATGCTCCGATCGAGTTGCTGTCATTAACGTAATAATCGGAGGCAAAATATTCCGATAGAGCCGTATTGCTCATCTCAACAGGGATTTTCTGGCTGATGTGAATTTTGTTCTCGTCAGTATACAGATTTATATCAAGTTGATTGTCCTCACCGCTTTTGTCCGTATTAACATAGGTACTGTTGATAAACTCAAATTTCTTCGTCTGATATTTCAAGGTCAGTTGGTCGAAGCCCGACATCCATTTGTTGTATGAACCATATGCATCGTTACGTATGCTGAATCCGCTTGATTGACGACGCTTCGTCTTAATACGGATGACAGCCTCCACCTCGGCATCGTATTCCGCTCCAGGGTTAGTGATGACTTCTATTGACTTAATGTCTTCCGATTTCAATTCGCGCAATTCCTGGCTGTTCGTCATGCGCTTGTTGTTGATATAGATGAGCGGTGCACCCTTACCAAATACGGTGACGGCATCATTGTTCACCGACACACGCGGCAGTTGGCCAAGCACATTAGATGCTGTCCCCATTTTTGCAAGAATAGTGTTTTCAATTGCAACTTCCATGCCGCCATTGGTCATCTTCATTGTTGGCTTGTAGCCCTTCACGGTCACGCCATTCAAAGTGTAGTTGTCTGGCTGCAAGCGAATAGTACCTACTTCGGGCTGGTTACATATCTTGAATATGGTCTTGTAACCGACGTATGAAATGCGGGCAAGAACTTTATCTTGTTCGTAGGGAATGGCGAAGTAGCCGCTCTCGTTCGAGACACCGCCGCCCAGCAATGTTGAATCGGAAGGGTTAAGAATGGCAATGTTTGCATATGCCAACGGCTGCTCTTGTTCGTCAATGATGGTTCCCGTCAAGTGGCGATCTGTCTTGTGGGTACACTCCACATAGATTTCGTGGTCATCGGGCTTCACAGTCATGCGGACGGGATAGAAGCCAATCATCTGTTGGATGGCATCGGGCAGTTTCTTTTTCTTGATGGTGGCTGTGATGCTGAAGTCCTCCAGTTCGTTGTAGAGGAAGTTGATGACGTATTCCTTCTGCTCGCTGTTCAACTGGAGCAGGGCTTCGCTGAGCGACACATTGTTATATGTATGCGTGACACGCTGGGCGAAGGTGCCAAGTGGCATGCAGAGGATGCAGGCCATGAGCGTCAGAGTATATAGCGTACGTCTCATTTTACTA